>CAZGLZ010000004.1:0-77182 GCA_964526245.1 uncultured Chloracidobacterium sp.
CCTCGTGGCCATAGATGTCGTTGATCGCCTTTAGCCCATCCATATCCGCAAACATTAGCGTCAGTCCGCGGGCCGTACCGCTGTGGTTTTCAAGCCGAAGTTGCTGATTGGCTTGCTCGAGAAAGCCGCGGCGGTTGTAGAGCTTTGTCAGTTCATCGGTTAGCGAGAGCGTGCGGAGCTTCGCTTGGGCTTCGAGCAATTCGGTCACGTCCTGCGCATGGCCGAGCACGTACTTTCCGGTTCTTCCGTCCGTTATCAGGATATTGTGGTATCGGAACGTTATTGGCTTTCCTTCCCGGGTCCTGAGCCGTATGTAGCCTTCGGCAATCCCGGCGTTATTGATCTCGCGGAGATAGGCGTCAAAGTGCGGCCTGAGTTCGGGCTCAAGCATTTTGCCGATGCTGCGTCCAACGATTTCTTCCTGCCGGAAGCCGAGCGTTCGGAGTGCGGTCGGGTTTACCGAGATCACACGGCCATCTATATCGTGCGTACAGATCAGGCCCATTCCGTGATCGACGAGCGTTCGGTAAAGTTCTTCTTTCTCGGTGAGGGCGTATTCAGCCGATCGCCGGCTTATGTCCGCCCGGTGGACCATCCGGGCGAAATAAACGATGAACCCGACAAGTAGCGCTGTTGTCAGCAGCGTGCCGCCTGCCGTTCCGAAGCCGACGTTGAACCACTCCCACTCGTTGCCGCGGATCTCTAAGAAGCCGATAACCGTCGGTACGAGCACCGCGACCGGAAGCAGCCTCCGAGCCGCCGCTCCCCCGAGGGTTTTGCTGAAAAAAAGCCCGATGATCAAGCTCCGCGGGTTTGCCGCTAGCATCCCGGCTGACAGAACCATGAGCGAGATCGCGGAGTGAAGGGCCATTCCGTTCGTCTTCGAAAGTCCTTGAAGCGCCTGCGCCCCAAAAAGGTGGCCGAGCAGGGCGAAAAACGCGATGGCGAGCGTCAGGATGGCGAAGATCTCGCTAATCTGTCCGAGCACTTTCTTTCGGCAAAGAAATGCGATCGCCGGGCCCGCGGTCATCATGCCGAGTGCCGTGTGCGGGGCCATTCGCCCGGGGTTGGTCTCGTAAACGACAGACTGCGCAAAG
This sequence comes from uncultured Chloracidobacterium sp., assembly GCA_964526245.1. Taxonomy (GTDB): domain Bacteria; phylum Acidobacteriota; class Blastocatellia; order Pyrinomonadales; family Pyrinomonadaceae; genus OLB17. The sequence goes on from CAZGLZ010000004.1 coordinate 1,098, forward strand.
TGCAGTAGCAAGCCGTCGATGCCGATACCGAAATCGAAGAGATACTCCGCAAAGGTCAGGCTGCCTATCAGGAACGTTAAACCGCCGGCGATCGCCGTCGCAATGCGGCATCGAAGGGTTGGCCGTTCAAGCCCGCAAAACGCAAGGACCACGGCCATCATCATCAGACAGGCTGCCGTGTTCGGCACCATCACGGGAAGATCGGGATGAAGGCGCGTCAAAACGGATGAACCGACGGTCCATCCGAAAAGCACAAGGGCAGTTAGGGAAGCAACGAAAAGCGAGGTGATTATCCGGATCAGACGGCGCGGATCATTAAATATCGTGCGGGGATGCATTATGGGAGTCATCCTTATAATTCGAACTAAGTTATGCCGTCAGGAGCGGGAGCCTGCGGAACGCTAATGATACGACTTTGAATAGAAAAAGTGAAGCACAATTTTGCTCTCTTCACCGCGTGCTGCTTTGACGAGCAGCCTGCTTCAGCGACGATACAAATCTGTCCAGTTCTGAAGTAGAGGTATAGATGTTCGGCGTAACCCGCATGCCCCTAAGCCTCGTGTCGCGTCCAGCATGGTCGGCCATGTACTGAACCAGAATCTTTTCCTTTTCCCAGAGTTGCTTTTGAACGGCTTCAAGATCAACTCCCTCCCACTCGAAGATGCCCAGGCCGCAGGATGCTTTAGGGTCGTTCGAGGTATAGAAACGAACGCCGTCGGCCCCTTCGACCTTGGAGCGCCAGTATGTCGTCAGGAATCTTAACCGCGCCTCTTTTCTACTGGCCCCAAGCGTTTCGTAAAATTTGATAGGCTTTGCGGCCGCGGCGGAGATGAACTCGGGATATGTTCCCGACCACGAGTACTTGAGCATGCCCTCTGCATAAGCCGGGGAGGGTACAAGCGGCCAAACCTTCGCCATTTGCTCTTTCCGCATCCAAAGCATTCCCGCACCGACCGGTGCCATCAGCCATTTATGCAGGCTCGCTCCGTAATAGTCGCAGTCAAGGTCCGCAATCTTATGCTCGAGGAGGGCAAGAGTTTGAGCAGCATCTACCAAAACCTCGGCACCCTTTTGGTGGGCGATGGCCGCGATCTCTTTCACCGGGTAGACCTGCCCGGTCACGTTGCTTGCGTGAGTCAGGAGTACGAGTTTCGTCTTTGTGGTGATCGCGCGACGATACATTTCGACCAGCTCTGCGTTCGAGGCAAAGGGTATCGGCGGTCGCAGCATTTTCACGGTAATTCCTTCCCGTTTTTGCCGCTGCTCGATAGCGTCGAGCATCGCGTAGTAATCATGTGTAGAGCAGACGATCTCGTCACCGGCCTTCATCGGCAGCCCAAGGATGACCGTATCCATTGCCTCTGTCGCGTTCCTGACAAGCCCGATCTCGCTCGCCGGCACACCGAGCATTCTTGCTAGCCCGCCCACGACATCCGGCACGGTCACTTCGTCGTAAAGTGATTCGACACGTTTACCGGGAAGTTGTTGTACGTAACTCGCATGTTTTGCTAGGTCATTCATCCCTTCACGCGAGAGGGGGTTGCAATAGCCATTGTCGAGGTTCAGAATTCCCTGCGGCAGATCAAAGCCCTTTCGTATCTCAGCCCAGAACGCTTCATCCTGTGCGACAATCTCATCGGGAAGGCCGCGAACTGCTGAAACCTTCTCTTCAAGCAGCTTGATGTTTGCGGTCATTGACGGGGCGAGCACCATCGTGCCAATGCCGGCGCCAAGGCCCGAAAGAAAGCGGCGACGTGAGTTTGTCATCATATCTGTCCTCGAACTCATTTATTTTTCCGGAAGAAATACAGCGATCCGCAGCGGGCCGCCCGAGCCGCCCTTGATCTTCATCGGGAACGCAAAAACATGAAAGCCTTTTGGGGGAAGCCCGCTCATATCGCCGACGTTCTCGAAAGCCGGGATATTATTCGTCATCAGTGCAACGTGGGCCTCAAATGTCGTTGATTGCCCGCGATCGATACTTGCCGTGTCGATGCCGACAGCCTTGATCTTTCTATTCTCGACCAGCCACTTCGCCGCCGCAGGGTCGAGTCCCGGAAAATGGAGGTCTTTGACCGCGTCCGGCCCCTTCTGGTCGGTGCCGAGATAGGTCTTGAGGTCAGGCCAGCGTTTGGCAAAGCCGGTGCTAAAGAGAATGATCGAGCCTTCACCGATCGGCCCGTTCGCCGCTTCCCACGCCTTGATGTCATCGATCGATATCAGATAGTCGCGGTCGGCTTCGGCCTTGGCGGTGACGTCTATCTTGACACCCGGCCCGATCAGTTCCTTGATCTCGATCTGGTCTGCGGTCTTTTTGCCCTCGGCAAAATGGATCGGCGAATCGAGGTGCGTGCCGCCATGCTCGGCACCCGAGAAATTGTATGCCGAATAGTAAAAACCTTTATCCGTCGTTCCTTCTGCGACCGTGGTTCGCTTGAACGGTTCGGCCGTCACCCAATAGATGGTTTTCTCGTCAAAATCGTGCGTCAGGTCGATCCACTGGCCGGCAAACGGATCCGCCGACGGTGTTCCGCAGCTTGCGATAAGAAGTAGTGCCGCCGCGGCGAGGTACGCTTTTTTCATCTCTTTATCCTCTATTCCAAATCCCGTTCATCGGCCTGCGGGCCGCCTTTCGCGAAGGTCATATCGCTCGCCTGAACTCAGAAAGCTTACGTAAAAAGGCTGCCGGCCGTTGCGCGAATGGACGAACATCACCTGCGTCTTTCCGACGACCCGCAGCCGGCGGTTGTCCTCGATCAGGACGGCAGTATCCTCGTCGATGCCGATCCCGAGCATCCGCGGATTCTCGATCACGAGTCCGAAGAGCCGGTTATGCCGCTGGCGTACGAGGAAATGCTGGTCGAATATCACATTCGGCACGAGCCCAAGGCCTTTCCTGACACCGACCTTCTTTCCGTCCAGAAGTTTTAGGTCGGCGTCGCCGGTCATCATCGGGTCTGACATGACGGCGGCTCCGGCACTCGTCCCGCCAAACGGCATACCGGCTGCGTATTTCGTGCGCAGGCTCGTCAAGAGCGGCTCATCCGCAAGCACATCCATGATTCGGTTCTGGTCGCCGCCGGAGAAGAAAACCCCGCTTGCCTGCTCAAGCATTCGTTTGAATTCAGCTCTTCCTTTCTCATCAAGCGGCCGCCGCGGAGCATCAAGAACACTTCCGGCACCCGCCTCGGTGAATTGCTTCTTGAGCGATTCAAAGCTCTCGTCCGGAACTCCGCTTGCCCAAGTGATGACGAGTATCGTCGATCGCTGCCCGCCGGTCCACGCCACGAATTGTTTCATCGCCTCCGCAGGCCGCTCGCCGCCGCCGATGACCAGCAGCCGCTGCTGCCCAAGGGCTGCAAGCGAGCAAAGGCACACGAGGGCCGCGGTCAGAAGCAGGCGGCTATCAAAAACAATCTTCAATTGTCCCAGTGTTCTCATTCTTTGCGGTGATTATTTCTCCGTTCGGTTCGAGTGGGCAGCGATAGCCAGCCAACGGCCGTTTGTGTTAACGAACGTGATTGTATAGTGAAGCACGAAAGGCTCGCCGGCGACGCCGTTATTTTCGACCTGCCGAGGCGAAACGCCGCGGACGATCGCGGTATCGCCAAACACCGCGGCCTCGATGTCGCGAAACTCGAGCTTGAGGTATTTCATCTTCCCCGAGACGTAGCGTTCGATGAATTCGTCGAGCGGCGTCTTTATGCCGGTGCTGTGCGTCCAGTTGAATGTCGGATGGGCGAGTTGGCGAACCACTTTCGCGTCACTTGCCGCAACCGCATCCTGAAACGCCTTTTCTGCCGCTAAGACCTCGGCCTTTGCCTCGGCCTCGCTTTTCCGCATCGGCGTCGCCTGCCAAGCTATTGCCTGCCAGCGGCCGTCGCGCTTGAGGAACGTGCCGGTGTTGAGGTGGTTGGTTACCGTCTTTTTGCCTCCAAGCTCGGTCGTCGTGCCGACAAGTTTGAAGGCGACGACCGCGGTATTGCCATGGACCTGTATCCGCACATCCTCGGCGCTATAGAGCGTTACCGGGTCGGTCGGCTTTGCCGTCGGCGCCGAGCGGACGCCCCTCATCAACTCCTCCTTCCCCGTCCGTTGCCCGACGCCGCGGGTGTAGATCAATTCATCCGCCCAAAAGCGGTCGTGGACCGCGGCATCATTCCGGCCGGCACCGTCGAGGAACTCGGTCAGAAGCTTGAGCAGGTCGGCGGCGTCCCGCGAACCCTGGCCTGAGGCTGCTCCTGCAAGTCCGGCCACGAGCATTACCAAGATGATCAGCTTTTTCATTTGCCGAGCATCTTAGCCGAAATTGCTATGTGATTTAAAGGAGAACGGTTAATTGCGATAAAGGTCCGGCTCGCCTTTCGGGCGGGTTTTCCAACGCTTGTGTATCCAGAGCCATTGGTCGGGATATCGGCGGATGATCGCTTCGATCTCGCGGGTAAAGGCTTCGGTCGTGGCGAGGACGTCGGCCTTGCGGTCACCTGTTATCGTCGGTTCGATCGGGTCGCCATGGACGAACTTGTACTTCCCGGCCTCAGCATCGTAAACGCAAAAACACGGGAAGATCAATGCTCCCGAACGGATCGCCATCAGTGCCGCGCCGCTCGTCGTGCAGGCCGGAATGCCGAAAAAGGGGACGAACACACCTTCCTTTGGGTGAGCGTTGACATCGACCAGAGCACCCAGAAAGCCGCCCTCGCGGAGTATCGAGATGCCCGTCATCGCCGAATTGCTTTTGTTGATAGGCCGTGCGCCGAACCGCGTCCGGAGCGAGTTCGCCATATCCTCGATAAGCGGGTTGTCGATCGGGCGGGCGAGGAAGCTGATCGGCTCGTAAAGTATCGCGAAGCCCTGGACAAGCAGTTCCCAATTGCCCATGTGGCCGGTCGTTATCAGGATGCCTCGTCGCTCTTTCTTTACCTTTTCATAAAGCGCGTCGATCTCCGGCCCGAGGTCGAAATCAACGATGTCCCGAATATTCTCCGGTGTGATCTTTCTCAACTGGCTTGCCTCGCCGAGTACGCGGCCGAGGCTCTCGAACGTTCCGCGGGCCGTCCGCAGCCTTTCCCCGGGCGACATTTCCGGGTAGGCGAGTTCAAGGTTCCTGATCGCGACCCGCCGCAGCCCGCCAAGCAGGCGAAAACCCAGCCGACCGACCGCCACGCCGAGCCCGACCGCCCACCGCCGCGGCAGCAACGAGAGCGCAGTAAAAATGGTTTTCGCAACGGCGTACTCGGTGTAGATCTGCAGTTTCCCCTTCCGGGCCATAAGCCATTGTTGTTCCACGCCTTGCGGTAAGGCAAGCCGCCTAAACGTCTTGCCGCGATTCTCTTACAAAACTCTTACAATCGGCCGGCCGAAAAGCTGTTAGGCTAAAAGTGCGGTAATTCTTCCGCCGCAATAATTTTTTCGGGGGATCGATGGGAGCAACAATTTCAAACCGGGCGAGCGCGGACTCGCTTAACCTCACAACCTTATTTTTTGTCGTCGTCTTTCACATTCTGGCCGTCGGCGCGTTCTTCACTTTCAGTTGGCAGAACCTTGCCGCGTTTCTCATTCTTTGGTGGGTCTCGGGGAGCCTCGGTATCGGCCTTGGGTATCACCGCCTGCTTACGCACCGTGGTTTCAAGGTGCCGAAGTGGCTGGAATATACGTTCTCATTGTTCGGCACGCTTGCTCTTCAATCCGGGCCGCTGAGCTGGGTCTCGACGCACCGCATTCACCACGCCTTTACCGATCAGGAAAACGACCCGCACAGCCCGCGGCACGGCACCTATTGGGCGCATATCGGCTGGATATTCCGCGGCACCTCGCAGAACCAGACCGAAGAAACGATGCGGCGCTATTGCCCGGACATGATCGATGACAAGGTCCATCGCGTCCTTAACAGGTTCTACTGGGTCCCGACCGTTTTGGTTGGTGTCGGGCTATATGCGATCGGCGGTTTCGGGATGATGCTCTGGGGCATTTTCCTTCGGACGGTCATGGGCTGGCACTTTACGTGGCTGGTAAATTCGGCTACGCACCTTTGGGGCAGCCGCCGCTTTGAAACGCGGGACGACTCGCGAAATAACGGGCTCGTTGCAGCTCTCTCTTGGGGCGAAGGTTGGCACAACAATCACCACGCCCATCCGCGTTCGGCCAAGCACGGCCTCACCTGGTATGAGATCGACATTAACTGGATGCAGCTTCGCGTGCTCGAGATGGTCGGCCTCGCAAAGGACGTTTATGCCTACGACGCCAAGAAGCAGGAAGAGCGAAAGCAGGTCAAGCTTGACGCCGTAACGGACGCTGCTTAACCCGTGGCCACCGCACTAAATTTGGGCAAAGGTAGAAGCTTCGCTTTTACTTTTGCCCTTTTCGCTTCTAATCTTGGGCTTTTAGCGATGCAGCGGCGTAAGTCAGCCATTTTCTTCCTTGTTCTGGGCATTAGCCTCAGCGCACTTGCCGTCGCGCTCAACGTCGGCTGGATCATCCTCAACCTCCGCGAGGTGGTGATGATGATCCTCGGCATAATCTTTTTTGCACTGATCATCACCGGGCTGATCCTCAACACCATCTTCCTTATCCGAGAGATCCGCCGAAATGAGCAGCACGATGCGTTCTTGAACGCCGTGACGCACGAACTAAAAACGCCGATCGCCTCGATCCGCCTATACCTTGAAACGCTACGCAGCCGCGAGTTGACACCCGAGCGGCGTGCCGAGTTTTACGACATAATGCTCAAGGATAGCGACCGCCTTTTGCTCACGGTCGAAGAGGTGCTTGAAGCAAGCCGTGCCCGTACAAACGCAGAATTGGCCGCTCGCGAACGGATAGATATTTCCGTTCCGATAGCCGACGCCGCCGAGGCGATAACGAAACGTTATGCGCTCGGGCAAGGTGATATCCGCATCACGCGTCCGGCCGAGCCGCTCTTCATTAGCGGCGACCCCGCGGAGATCGAAACGGTATTTCTCAATCTCTTTGACAACGCCATCAAGTATTCGCCCGATGAGCGCCGCGTTGCCGTTCGCATCCGCTCCGCGTCCGGCGGGAAGAAGGTTGACGTCATTGTCCGCGACCAGGGCATCGGGCTTGATGCTTCGGAGCTCAAGCGCATCTTCCGCCGTTTTTACCGCGTCAGCGATAAACGTGCAAAAGCGATAAAGGGCACCGGGCTCGGGCTTTACCTTGTCCGTTCTATCGTAAAGAAACACGGCGGCCGCATCCGTGCCCAAAGCAAGGGCGAGGGCCGCGGGACGACAATGCTCGTCCGCTTTCCGGCCGCTGAAACTAAATGAGAATTCTGATCGTCGAAGATGAGGAGCACCTTGCCGCCGGGCTTCGGTTCAACCTTGAGGCCGAGGGCTTTGAGACGGCCGTTGCCGCCGATGGCGAAGCGGCGCTTGAGCTGATCGCCGGTGGCAGCCTTGACGCAATTGTGCTTGACGTAATGATGCCGGGTATCGATGGGTTTACGGTCGCCCGAACGCTTCGCGAGCGGCGCGACTTTACGCCCATTTTGATGCTGACGGCGCTCGGCCGTCCTGAGGATGTGATCAAGGGATTTGAGGCCGGTGCCGATGATTACCTGCCGAAGCCCTTTGACCTAAACGTCTTTCTCGCACGCATCCGCGGGCTCATCCGCCGGAGCGGATGGCAGGCAGCGGGCGAGCAAAAGGCCGCTGATGAATATGACATCAACGGCCGCACCATCGACCTCGCAAATCTTGAGCTCCGCCATGGCGGCGGCTCCGAACGCCTGACCCTGATGGAGGCAAAGCTGCTCCGCTACCTGATCGAAAATGCCGGCCGGGCCGTCTCCCGCCGCGAGATACTCGACGACGTCTGGGAACTCCATGCCGATACCGACACCCGAGCCATCGACAACTTCATCGTCCGCCTCCGCCGCTATCTTGAGGACGAGCCGAACAACCCCCGCATCCTCCAGACCGTCCGCGGCATCGGCTACCGATTCCAAATGCCTGAAGAGTTAACGAAGTAGCGTCCGAGGCAGCGGAAGATCGCCGTTAGTTCCCCAATTGAGCGTTGAGACGCCGCCGTCGCCGCTGCGAAGTATCCACCAATTTCCATCCGCGGGCCGGAAGATCGCCTGATCCCACTTACCGTCGCCGTCGTAATCGCCGGGTGCGGGAATGTCTGTTCCGCCGCCCCATGCAACTGCTCCGACACCGCCGTCCGAACTGCGGAAGACATACCAGACACCGGTCGATGGCCGATAAACCGCAACGTCTGCTTTGCCATCGCCGTCAAAATCGGCCGGGATGGTCAGGTCGGTTTCGATGCCGAAGTTCTCGATCGTATAACCCGAATCCGAGCTCCGGAAGATATACCAAACGCCGGTCGAAGGCCGATAGACGGCAATATCCGCCTTGCCGTCGCCGTCGTAATCCGCCGGAACGGGACGATCGGTCCCGAGGCCGAACTGAATGATGTGGACCGCATTGTCAGATGACCGACGAACGTACCAGCTTCCATTCGATGGGCGATAGACCGCGATGTCAAACTTACCGTCCCCGTCGTAATCGGCCGGAACCGGAATGTCATCCGGAAGGCCGAAGTTCGTGTAATAGATAGGGTCGCCGGCAAATCTCCGCACCCACCAAAGTCCATCTGAGGGCCGATACAGAGCGATATCAGTACGGCCGTCGCCGTCGTAATCGGCGGGAACCGGCACGTCGCCCGGGCGGGCGAAAGATAAAACTCCGTTGAAGAGCGAACTGATGTACCAAGCCGAATTTGACGGTCTGTAAACTGATAGGGTGGTTCGTCTTGAGCCGGTAAAATCGATCAGGTTTCCGGAAGCAACTGCACATGCATTCAGCAAAACAGAGAGGTTATCCGAGCCGTAGTTCGCCGTAATGATGTCCGGACGCCCGTCGCTGTTCATATCCCCTGAAGCGATCGAATTTGGATATTGTCCGACATTAAAACTGCTTCCGGATTCGACGAACCTGACGGCATTCGAGCCGCTCAGTGCGGTTGCTCGGGTCTTCGAGCCGTTACCGAGAAAGTCGTCAGCAACCAACGCAATGGGGTTCGAGCCGACGCCCGTTTGGGTAGAACACGAAAAGCTACCGTTCTGGCTTCCTGTGCAGCTCGTCAATGAATCGCCGTTATAGTTTGCGGTAATAATTTGCGGGAAACCTCCGCCCTGTCCCGGCAAGATCTCGACCGCCACAGGGCCTGAACCGGTATTCAAATTCTGGCTGAGTTGAAAACTTCCGGTTCCGTTTCCGAAGAAAACGGCGATGCTGTCAGAGCCGAAGTTCGCGACCACCAGATCGAGGTTACCGTCGCTATTAAGGTTGCCGACTGCGACAGCGGAGGGCTGGGTTCGCGTCCGGAGCGAAGGCCCCTGCGAAAACGAACCATTACCGTTCCCGAATAGAACTGAGACCGAGCCAAGAAAAAAGCTTCCAAAATTGGCGACTACCAGGTCGCGGTTTCCGTCATTGTTAAAGTCGCCCGCCGCGATAGAGATCGGCGATGCACCGGCGACGAAGTTTGTCGGAGCGGAGAAAGTTCCATTTCCGTTGCCAAGCAGGATCGAGACATTGTTCGAACCCGAATTTGCGACCGCAATGTCGATGAAGCTGTCGCCATTTAAGTGGGCTGCGACAACCGAAAATGGCCCGGAGCCTACCGGAATAAATGCCGGTGCGGCAAATCCGCCGCCCGCTGTTCCGAGATGAATAGAAACATCATTCGAAACCTGATTGGCAACAACAGCATCGGGTATTCCATCGCCGTTAAGGTCGCCAACCGCCAGGTCCGACGGTGCCGAGCCGGCCGGGAATCCTGCCGGATCCGCAGACGTAAATGACGGGAAAACGCAGCTTGCACCCGAGGGCGGCTGTGTCGGGACCGTTTCGATCTCAAGGCTCCATCCACCCATTATCGAACCCGAGTTGCTTGCCCGGCCGTCCGTAACGAACAGCCGCCATTCGCCATTCGGGCTGATGCCGTTAAAATTTGAAAGCGACGCGGTGGAGAAATATCTTTCGGGCGGAGCCGGGGCAGGGAAGAAATCCGGAATTCCTATGAAGTTCGCTGGCCGAAAAGTGCCCGATACAAGCGGCACCGGAGGCGTTGTAGCGGCCTCGTCATCGAGCGTAATGTTCAAACCGCTAACCGATCCGCTGCTTCCAAGATCCGAAAAAACGATCACGCCCGAACCCTTTGGGCTTACGAGCAGCATGTCCACGTCCTGCGGATCAGTGTGTGAGAACCCATTCAAGGTCAGCCGCAATCGAGATACCGAACCAGTCAAACCCGAAACATTTATCGCTGTGCCGTAGGGGTCCGAAGGCACGAAAGCTTCATGAAACCCTAAGTAAGCCGAGTTTGAAAAGGTCTGCGGCTGTCCGCCCGTGGTGATCGCGAGCTCCCAACCGCTGCTGATGAAGCCACGATTGCCGATCGTATCGTCGACCGCAAAGAGCCGCCACTCTCCATTCGGATCGCTGCCGTTAAAGACCGACGCGAAGCTATCCGCCGGCGGGATCGGATGCGGCCCGGCAGGTGCGGGCGTAGGGAATACATCAGTAAGCGAGTCGCCGCTCGACGGCTTGTAGGTCCCGGAGAGCGGCGGGTCAAATGGCGACATCGGTGCCGCGGCGTCATCCGCGAACGTATAAACACGGTCGGCCACGTTCGAGCTTCCTCCCGCATCGGCCATAAAGATGAACCGAGCACCCGTTGGGCTGACGAGCAGCATATCAACCTGGTTGAAAAATTCGTGGTTGAAACCCTTTAGCGTCACCTCCACCTTTGTGACCGTGCCGGTCATTCCCGTCACATTTATTGCCGAGGGATAAAGTGTGGCCGGTATCGGAGCGGTAAGCGGGTTGGTCAAGGTGTTAATTGCCACCGGCGTCGCATTCGTAAAGATCGTTCCGCCGCCCTTTGCGGCCGCGGACGGGAACTCGGGTAGCAACGAAAACACCAATATCAGTGCCGTAACGAATGCGGCAAAGGCTTTAGAGAGACCTGAGAACACGGTTACCTCCTTGGGCTAAAGGCTAAGAGGGAAAGCGACACGCGTCACAACGAATGCGGGCATTGTAACTTAGTTCTCAGCGGCCTGACAATATTTTTCGGTCGATGACCTTTATCTCTCTCCGCCAGTTGGAGTGGAGGACGAATTGCCACATTTCGAGCTCGGGGAGAAGTGCGGCGGCGAAGCGTTCGAGCTCGCGGTGAAAGGAAAGTGCTGGAGCGGCGATGTAGATAAGTGCGGGCCGGTCGGCGATCTCACGCGGGCCAAAGAGCCCGGCCGCCCGAAGCACACCGCGGCGCCGCTGAAGCTCGATCCGCCGCCAGTAATCCGCCGCTTGAAAAACGCTATCGCGGTCGGGCTGCGACTTTAGCTCGATGATCACCAGCCGACCGTCGCGGCGAAGTGCGAGCAGGTCTATGCGTTCGCCCGCCGAGCGAAACTGATTATATACCGGTGCGAGGATCAGGTTGCCGTCAAGCCGGCGGATATCGCGGCGGAGCGTCGATTCGATCCAGGCCTCGGGCCGCAGGCTGTAAAGCTCGTGCCGCGGCGTTTCGGGCTCGGGGTCGCGGTTTCGGTGGAGCAGGTCGAGCGTGTCGTGGAATGCGGCCCGAGTCTCTTCATTGAGCGGACGTCGCTGCCGCCCGAGCCCGAACCAAGCGTGCTCCTTGCCGCCGAGCCTTCGCGTCCGCAAGAACGGCAGCCCGCGAAAGCGGAGAGTCTCCCCGTGCCGCGAATAGATGATGTCGATCTTGTCCGGCGAGCGTTCGAGCACCTCGGCCGCCAACTCGCCGGGCACAAGCTCATCGGGAAGCGCGAGCTTGCCGGGCTTCTCGCGCCAGAGCTCGGCGATGTTCGGTATCTGCATCCGCCCAATGGTCTCGCCCTCGTCGCGGTCGGTCCAGGTCAGAAGTTCAAGCGAATTGCGATAGCCCGGCCGGAGCAAAGCGGCAAGTTTTCTGACCCTCGAGATCTGCCGCTTCTCGCCGGCGATGGCGATGCGGTCAAGCGGATTCTTTTTTCGCGTGCGAAGCTCATCGAGCCGCTTGATCGCCGCCGCGAGCAGTGCCTCGTGGCTCATCCGGCCGGTGACGTCCGCAAGCACTGCCTCTTCGGTCTTGCCCCGGGCGAGCGTTATGTTCGCCAGCCTCCCGTTATATGCCGCAAGAGCGACCTTGCGGACCTGAGCCGCGCGTTCCTCGGCGGCCGCCCGGGCGATCTTCCCGGCTCGCTGAAGCCTCGCCAGCTCGACCTCAAGCCCAAGCTCCGCCGCACTCTGCCGAGGTATCAGCCGAAGCGTCTCGCGGCTTGCCCCAAGTCCGCGCGTAAGCTCAAGCTCAAGCTCCGCTCCATCAGCCCTTGCCCCAATGAGCCGCCGGACCCGAAAACCATCACGCGCAAAAAACCCGAAACGCCATCGCCCCGCCGCCTCTTCAAGCTCAACCTCATCGCTCCGCAGCGTCAGGACCGTCCCGTCCTCAAACACCCCGAGCCACTCGACCCGTTCGTTGAGCAACTCGCGAAGTGAACCGGGTTCTACCATTCGTGATTCGCGGCGAAGTATTCCATCATCGCTTCGGCCCAGTCGGCGTAGCCTTTTTCCGAGGGGTGAACGCCATCGGCGAAAAAGCCTTCGAGCTTCAGCTCCCGCGGCTGTGGGTAATAGAAAACGCGTTCCATCCCGGCGGTCAGCTCGCGGACGTTCGCGTCGTGGGTTTTTGATAGTTCCCAGAGGATTCCCTTGATCGGCTGCGGTATCGAGGTGGACATCCCGATCATCGGACAGTTTGAAAGAAAGGTGACCGGCCGGCTCGTCCGCTCGTGGAGCAGGCCGAGGAACTCGGTCATATCGCGGCGAAATTTCTTTGGGCTTGAGAGCTTGAGCACGTCGTTTCCGCCAAGGCCGACGAGAGCATAGTCGAACTGTCGCTCGGGCACCTGCGGGAGGAGTTCGTCGATCGTCCGCCGCGTCGTAACTCCGCTTTTCCCGACTACGTGCCATTCCACCGGCCGCCCGACATGGCGGCTCAGGTGCCGGGCAAATTGTCCCGTCAATGCCCGCTCATGATCGCGTGCCCCAAGCCCCGCGACGGTCGATTCGCCGATCACCAAAAGGCTCACCGGCTCGGCTTCATTACAGCTTTCATTGATAACGCCGGTGTTCGGCCCGCCCGCCGGCGGCAGAACGCCGATCCGCCACCTTGCATAACGGCCCTGCAAGTAAAGCGCCGGCGAAACGGGTGCCAGAAGCACCGCCGCCGTCAGGTATTTCATTTGCCAACGCTCAAGGCTCATCGTCCAAAGCGGCCCGCGAGGCCGATATGATAAAATTTCGCGAGTCAGATGAATTTGTCAAACGCGGCGAAAGCCTTACCTATATATATCGTCATCTTTTTGTTGCTAAGTGCCTGTTCCGGCCCGGGAGGCGGCAATTCCAATTCGTCCGCTTCGAGCGCGAAAACCTCGGGCGAATTTCCCTTCGAAATTTCCGAGCCGATGACCTATCAGGCAAAGATCGTTATGACCGCCGGCGAGACGGAGCGGACGTCTTTCGTTGCCCGCAGCGGCGAGCTCCGCCGGACCGATCACCGCCTCGGCACTCCGCTCCAGCTTACGCTGATCTCCGGCGAGCGTGAGACCATCATCTTTCCCGCGATGAGCATTTACGCCGAAAGGGAATCGGGCTCGCCCGGCGAGCATCTCGGCATGTCTGAGATCACGAGCTGGCTGCTCTCGCAGCGGAGCTTTGCCGAATTTGAAAGCCTCGGCAAGGAAGGCGGGCTCGATAAATACTCCGTCCGCATCGACCGCCGCGACGGCTCGGAGGCGATCGTCTTTTATGACCCGGCGCTCAAGATGCCGATCCGCCACGAGTTCTACTCTGTCTCCGGCAGCGAGCGCACGCTTCAAATGAAGACCGAGCTTCGCGAGGTCAAACTCGAGGCCGACGCGTCGCTTTTCGCTCTTCCGCCCGATATCAAAAAAGTGACCGAGCAAGAGCTTTACCGCCAGCTTCAGATGGCGATGGCCCGCGAAGCAAACCCACAGCAATAGCCGCCCGCAATGGAAGAGATCCGCAAATTTGCCCGCTACTTCGGCCCCTACAAATGGCCGATCGCCGCCGGCATTTTTTTCATACTCTGCTCGATGAGCTTTGGGCTGATGGTGCCCTCGCTGGTCGGAATGGCCGTCGATGACCTCGGCTCGGGCGTTACGTGGGAAAAGGCAATTTATTATCCGCTTATCATACTCGGGGCCAACGGCATCAGCGGCATTTTTCTCTTCTGGCAGCGGCGGTTGCTGATCAACACCTCGCGGCATATCGAGTACGACATGCGGCGCGATTTTTATGCCTCGGTCGTCCATCAGCCGCTCGAATTTTTTCAGAACACCCGCGTCGGCGACCTTATGGCCCGGGCGACCAACGACCTTGCGGCCGTCCGGCAGATCGTCGGCCCGATGATCCTCTACACTTTTCAGGCCGTCTTTGCCCTCGCGATCACGCTCCCGATACTTTTCAACATCTCTGTAAAGTTGACGCTGCTGATGCTCATCCCGCTGCCGCTCGTCTCGCTTACGGTCAAGTATCTCGGCCAGCAGATCCACGTCCGCTTTGAGAAGATACAGGAGTTCTTTTCCGATATCACGGCCCGTGCGCAAGAGAATATCTCCGGCGTCCGTGTCGTCCGGGCCTATGCCCGCGAAGAGACCGAGATCGCCGAGTTCGAGAGGCTCAATGAAGAATACGCCACGCGCAACCTTCAGCTCGTTAAGTTCTCGGCGGCGATGCGGCCGCTGCTCTTCTTTTTCATCGGGCTCGGATTCGTCATCATCGTCGCGGTCGGCGTTCCGATGGCCGTCCGGGGCGAGATCACGGCCGGCGACTTCACCGCCTTTATCCTCTACCTCCAGCGGATGATCTGGTACCTCATCGCCCTCGGCTACGTCGTCAATCTTTACCAACGCGGCACCGCCAGCCTAAAGCGGTTCAATGCCGTTCTTGAGACCGAGCCGACTATCAAGGACGCGCCCGCCGCGAAAGAGCGGCCCGCGATCCGCGGCGGCATCGAGTTTCGCGATCTGACCTTCGGCTATAATGGCAAGCCCGTCGTCTCCGACATCAGCCTCAAGATCGAGCCCGGCCAAACCGCGGCATTCGTTGGACGAACCGGCAGCGGCAAATCGACACTGCTTAATTTCATCCCGCGGCTGCTCGATGCGCCCGAAGGCACTCTCTTCATCGACGGCCGCCCGGCACGCGACTATCCGCTCGAGCAGCTCCGCCGGGCGATCGGCTTTGTCCCGCAGGAGACGTTCCTCTTCTCCGACACGCTCGCCGCAAATATCGCCTTCGGCTCCGAGCAGGACGCCGAAAGACGGATCTCCATCGAAAAAGCGGCAGAGATCGCCGGCCTCGCCTCGGACGTGCGCGGCTTTCCGAACCAATACGAACAGCTCGTTGGTGAACGCGGCATAACGCTCTCCGGCGGGCAGAAACAGCGGACCGCCATCGCCCGTGCCGTCTATCGCGACCCAAGAATATTGATACTCGACGATTCGCTCTCGGCCGTTGATACACAGACCGAAGAGGCAATACTCCGTAATCTCCGCGACGTCCGCTCGGGCCGGACGACGCTCATCGCCTCGCACCGCATCTCGACCATCCGCGATGCCGACACTATCTGTGTGCTTGACCGCGGGCGTATAATAGAACGCGGCACCCACGAAGAGCTACTCGCTCTCGGCGGCGAATATGCCGACCTCTATCAGCGGCAACTCCTGCAGGAGGAGATCGCCGCCACCGATTGATCGTTATGCAGCACGATACGACCGAAGTTGACGCCCGTTTCCGGACGATGATGATCCTCTGGCTTGTGCTCCTGATGTCTCAGGTGATGTTCTTCGGGATGGTCTTCGTCATCCGCCCGGACATTATGAACCCGCCGATCCAGCCGATGCTTGGCGAAAACCCGCTGCTCGTTCTGCTCTTCGGCATCCTCGCGTTCATGAACATCGCCGTCTCGTTCCTCCTGCGAAAGAGGGCACAGGAACAGGCCATTCTCGAACGCAAGATGAGCTACGTCCAGACCGGGCTGATCATCGCCTGCGCCGTCTGCGAATCCATCTCGCTGATGGGCTTCGTCCTCGCCATTGCATTCGGCTATCAATACTTCTTCTTCTGGTTCATCATCGGCATCATCGGCATCTTCATGCACTTCCCCCGCCGCCAACACCTCCTCGAAGCCATTTACGGGAAGTAAAGGTTTCGAGAGTTTCGAAGTTTCGAAGTTTCGAAGTTGGGAGTATGGAGTGCGGGCTTCAGCCCGACGCTTTGAGTCCCGGCTTCGGCCAGGGTTCATATCCTCGAAACCCTGCAGCTCCAAAGCCCTCAATATCGGATTAAAATAAACTTGACAGCAACACACTCAACCTTTATATTCTATAAAGGCTCAAGGGATATTTATAGCGGTATTTATTGGGCGAGCTGAAATTATTTAAGCGGAGAGAGATAAATGAGCAAGATAATTGGAATCGACTTAGGAACGACGAACTCGGTCGTGGCCGTTATGGAAGGCGGCGAGCCGATCGTCATCACCAATTCGGAAGGCGGCCGGACGACACCGTCTGTTGTGGCATTTGCCAAGGACGGCAACCGCCTCGTCGGCCAGGTCGCAAAACGCCAGGCCGTTACAAACCCGGAGAATACGCTGTATTCCATCAAGCGCTTCATGGGCCGCAAGTTTGACGAGGTCCAGGGCGAGATCAAACAGGTTCCTTATAAAGTAGAAAGGGCCTCGAACGGCGACGTCCGCATCGATGCCGAAGGCAAGCAATACAGCCCGCCGGAGATCGCCGCGATGGTGCTCCAAAAACTGAAGCAGAGTGCCGAAGATTACCTCGGATCAAAGGTCGAAAAGGCGGTCATCACTGTCCCGGCTTACTTTAATGATGCTCAGCGGCAGGCAACGAAGGATGCCGGTAAGATCGCCGGCCTTGAAGTTCTCCGCATCGTCAATGAACCGACGGCCGCTGCTCTCGCCTATGGGCTTGATAAGAAAAAGGACGAGACCATCGCGGTCTTCGACTTCGGCGGCGGTACGTTCGATATCTCTGTCCTTGAGGTCGGCGAAGGCGTTGTCGAGGTCAAGTCGACCAACGGAGACACCCATCTCGGCGGCGACGACGTCGATGAGGTGCTGATCAAGTGGATCATTGATGAGTTCAAGAAGGACCAGGGCATTGACCTGACGTCTGACAAAATGGCGCTTCAGCGTCTCAAGGAATCTGCTGAAAAGGCAAAGGTCGAGCTTTCCTCCGCAATGGAAACCGAGATCAACCTGCCCTTTATCACGGCCGATGCTTCGGGGCCGAAGCACCTTGTGATGAAGCTTACGCGTGCCAAGTTTGAGGCGCTCGTTGAGCCCGTCCTCAAGCGGCTTATGCCGCCGGTTGAACAAGCCATCAAAGATGCCGGTGTTATCGCAAAGGACATCGATGAGGTCGTCCTCGTCGGCGGTTCAACGCGTATCCCGAAGGTCCAGGAGATGGTCAAAGAGTTCTTTGGCAAGGACCCGAACAAGTCCGTAAACCCGGATGAAGTTGTGGCTTTGGGTGCGGCCGTCCAGGCCGGAGTCCTCGGCGGTGAAAAGACGGATATCCTTCTTCTTGACGTTACGCCGCTGACTCTCGGCATCGAAACGCTCGGTGGCGTGATGACGCAGATGATCCCGCGGAACACGACCATCCCGACCCGCAAGTCTGAGATCTTCTCGACCGCGTCGGACAACCAGACATCGGTCGAGGTACACGTTATGCAGGGCGAACGACCGATGGCGGCTGACAACAAGACGCTAGGCAAGTTTCACCTTGTTGGCATTCCGCCGGCACCGCGCGGAGTTCCGCAGGTCGAAGTTACCTTTGATATCGACGCCAACGGTATCGTCAACGTCTCTGCAAAGGATGTCGGCACCGGCCGCGAACAGAAGATAACGATCACGGCCTCGAGCGGGCTCTCGAAAGAAGAGATCGACAAGATGATGAAGGACGCCGAATCGCACGCCGGCGAGGACGAGAAGAAGAAAGCTTCGATCGAAGCCCGCAACCGGCTCGATGGCCTCGTTTACAGTGTCGAGAAAAGCTTCTCGGAGAATAAGGACAAGCTCGATGCGGCCGCAGCGGCTGAGATCGAGACCGCCATCTCCGATTCGAAGACCGCACTTGGCGGCGACGATGCAGACGCGATGAACAGTGCGTTCGAACGCCTGCAAACTGCCTCGCACAAGATCGCGGAGGTCCTTTACAGCCAGGCTGCTTCCCAAGACCAGGCCGGAGCCGAACAAGCATCTTCGGCATCGGCCGGAGCTGACGGCGATTCAGGTTCGGCCGCTTCGTCAGATGATGGAGACGTCATCGACGCAGAGTATGTCGATGTAGAAGAAGAAAAGAAGGACTAATTGACTTCGGCACCAGGCGAGGGGCGGCGGCGAGCGGTTTGCAAATAAAAATGTAACTCTCGCACCGCCCCTCAAAACTTGTCCGGCAGCTAAAGATGGCCACAAAGAAAGACTATTACCAGATCCTTGGCGTAAAGAAAGATGCCAGAGCGGATGAGATCAAAAAATCTTACCGCCGCTTGGCGCGCAAGTTTCATCCGGACGTGAACCCGAACGACAAGGTCGCCGAGGAAAAGTTCAAGGAGGTACAGGAGGCCTACGACGTTCTTTCGGACGAGAAAAAGCGGAAGGTCTTTGACCGCTTTGGTTATTACCACGAAAATCTCGACGCCGATTCGCCCTTTGCATCCGGAGCAACCGGCGGTGGCGGGCCATCGCCGGGTTTTGATTTCTCCGGGTTCGATTTTTCGCAGGGTTCTACTTCCGGCGGCGGCTCGAGTTTCCGCGATATCTTCTCAGATCTTTTTGGCGGAGGCGGTGCAGGAGCCCGCCCACAGCCCGAACCTCCGCGGGCGATACCAAAGCGAGGCCGCGATATCGAGATACCTCTTGCGCTCAGCTTTGAGGAAGCATTTTCCGGCCTGACGACAAATATCACCGTCAACCGCAGCGAGCAGTGCTCCCGATGTCAGGGTGCGGGCGATACGGGCGGCCCGCTCGTCCAATGCCCGACCTGCAAAGGCACAGGACAGGTAACAAAAAGCGGCGGAAGGCTTCAGTTTGCCCAAGATTGCCCGGATTGCGCCGGAACAGGAAGGCGCCGAACCCCGTGCTCGCTTTGCAACGGCAAGGGAACTACTCCGAAGACCGAGCAGGTAAAGATCCGCATCCCGGCCGGAGTTGATACGGGCTCGCGGGTGAGAATTCCTAAGAAGGGCCACGGCGGGCGGCTCGGGGCCGAGCCCGGCGACCTCTTTATCGTCACCAACGTCGGGAAACACCCTTTCCTGACACGCAAGGGCGACAATGTTTACGTCACCGTCCCGATCACGATCGCAGAAGCGGCCCTTGGCACCAAGATCGAGGTCCCGACGGTTGAGGGAAAGGCGCAGCTAAAAATACCGCCGGGAACGGAATCCGGACAAAAGTTCCGGCTCCGCGAAAGAGGTTTCCCGTCGCTCAGGAATCCGAGCCTCAGGGGCGATCAGTTCGTCGAGGTAAAGATATCCATGCCGCGGATCATTTCGGAAGAAACAAAAGAGCTGCTACGCCAATTTGAAAAGCTAAATCCGGAAAATCCGAGAAAAGCGATGGGATTGGAGTGAGTTGGGAGTTTCGAATAGTTGCGAAGTTTCGAAGTTGCGAGAAGTTGCGAAGTTGGGAGGCGTTGCGAATTCGCAGATTTGTGAATGGTTGCGAGGTTTCGGGAGTAATTAGATCAAAGTTTTGTTTGAGCAGTAACTTATGGCGACATTCGGTGGTTTTGAAGAGATACAGGCCTGGCAGAAGGCATACGAAGTAACACTTCGTGTCTATCGGATTACCGAGAATGGGAGCTTTGCAAAGGACTTCGGCTTGAAAGACCAGATTCGAAGGGCATCGGTATCGATAATGGCAAACATTGCCGAAGGCCATGGGCGTAGGAGCAATACAGAGTTTGCGAACTTTCTGAATTTAGCCCGCGGATCGGCACACGAGGTTCAAAGCCATTTACATATAGCTCGCGGGCTTGATTACGTTAGCGATGAGGATTTCGATGGTTTGTACAGATCGATCGCAGAGGTATCGAAGATGACATTAGCCCTCGCAAAGTACCTCAGGGAAACCGAAGCAAAGCGAAAGTAACTGAAGGACAGAGCTTCGCAACTCTGGAAACTTTCGAAAACATCGTAACTTTGAAGGTTCGGAACTTCGAAACTTCGCAACTTTCGAAACTTTCGCAACTCTAAGAACAATGAAGAAGCGCGTCAAGACATACACAATAAGTGCCGTGGCGGAGATGTACGAGATACATCCGCAGACGCTTCGGATGTATGAGCGCGAGGGGCTCTTGAAGCCCTCGCGGTCCGAGGGCAACACGCGCCTTTTTGAAGATAGCGACCTGGAACGCCTTGAGGTGATCCTATCCTTGACCCGCGACCTCGGCGTAAACCTCGCGGGCGTTGAGATCATCCTCAATATGCGGGAAAAGATGGACGCGATGCAGCGGGAGTTCGAACGCTTCTTTGACTACCTCCGGCTCCATGCCGATGAGTTCGTCCGCCGCGGAAGCGAAAGCCCGACCGACGCACTCATTCCCATTTCGCGCGTACGCCGCTTTAAGCCCGAGGAAAATAATCCCGCCGACGATTAACCTCCGAAAGCCGCCAATAAAACAAAAACGCACCGCAGCTTTTTATTCTCCGCGGGCGGTGATAGATTTCTTCGCGTGAGCGAATCCGCCGTCCGGCTCGGCCTCAGGGAAAACATCGGCCAATTCACACTTCTGGTCGTCGTTAATGCTTTCGTCGGCGGCATGGTCGGGCTCGAACGCTCCATTCTGCCCCAGATAGCCGAGGCCGAATTTGCCATCGCCGCAAAGACCGCACTTTTCTCCTTTATCGTAGTTTTCGGCTTTGTAAAGGCATTTACCAACTACTTTACCGGAGCTCTGGCAAATAGGTTCGGCCGCCGTAACCTGCTGATCCTCGGCTGGCTCTTCGGGCTTCCTGTCCCGCTTATATTAATGTATGCCCCGAGCTGGAACTGGATAATTGCCGCCAATGTTTTGCTCGGCATCAATCAGGGCCTTGCCTGGTCGAGCACGGTAGTGATGAAGATCGACCTGATCGGCGAACGCAACCGAGGGCTGGCAATGGGGCTCAACGAATTCGCCGGCTACATCTCGGTCGGGGCTATTGCCTTCGTTACCGGATGGGTCGCGGGTGAATACGGCCTCCGGCCCTATCCTTTTTATATAGGCATCGCAATGGCGGCCGTCGGGCTGGCGATGTCCATCTTTCTTATCCGCGATACCCGGCACCACGTCGCCAAGGAGAGCGAGACGAGCCCGGCTGAAAAACTCCGCAGCATTTTTTGGGATACAACGCTCCGCAACCGAAATCTCGGCTCGATAACGCAGGCCGGGCTGGTCAATAACCTTAATGACGGAATGGTCTGGGGCCTTCTGCCGGTGATACTTGCCGCAAAGCGGTTCTCGCTTTCGGAGATCGGTGCCATAACTGCCATCTACCCCGCCGTTTGGGGTTTCGGCCAGCTGTTTACCGGCAAGATGGCCGACCACTTCGATAAAAAGCGTATGCTCTTCGCCGGGATGCTGATCCAGGGCATCGCGCTTCTCATAATGCCTTTTGCCGAGACGATGGCCGCTTTCGTCGTCCTCGCATCCGTTCTCGGCTGGGGGACGGCAATGGTTTATCCTACATTTCTCGCCGCCATTGCCGAGATAACGCATCCCGAGGACCGCCCAAAAAGCGTCGGTGTCTTTCGGCTCTGGCGCGACCTCGGTTATGCCTTCGGGGCCATCCTGACCGGGCTCGTCGCCGATGCCTTTGGCCTCTCGGCCTCCGTCGTCGTCATCGCCATCCTCACAATTCTCTCCGCCGCCATCCTCCAGGCCCGGATGAAGCTCCCGCCGCGGGCCGCCGCCTGAAGGAAAAACATTTAGGCCACAGACACACCTCTACCGCTTGCGGGAGCTGCCTTTCGGCAAATGGGAGGCGGATTATCGGGGGTGGAATGTGGCCTTTTGCGCTTGGGAAGTGGTTTTTGGAAGGTGAGGTCGGGGTTTAGGAGACGGTCACGGGATAATTTGGCGACCAATTGCCAAACTCGGCGTTCTTACGGATAAATACCGCCCTGATCTCGCCGGATTCCGGTTGCCCGGGAGCCGCCGGAGAGATCTGGACCGAGCCCGGAAGGTTCGTCAGAAAAGCAACAGGCGTGAAATCGCCGCCCGCGCGTCGGTATTCGACCCGCATGCCGGTCATTCCCTGCATACTGCCCTTAAGATTTACCGTATAGCCCGATGCGACCGAAGGCTTGAGGTCCGGAGCGACCAATTCGGGAATAACATCAGCCTTTTCGGCGCCAACGATCCCCAGATCTTCGCCGATCGCTTCGGTGTAACCGGGAGCGGCGACTATCAGGTCGCGGAGTTCGAAAAGCTGCGTTACAACTCCCCGGCTGATCGCCGGAGCACCGGCCACAGCGAACACGGGCGGAGCTCCTGCCGGATCGCCCGTAGGGGTACCGTAGAAAACTTCGTCGCGCCACTGTGTGACCGATTGCATCGTCGTCTTGGCCGATTCGTGAAACGTAAAGGCCGTAACGAAGCCGTCGCAGAGGTCCTGTGCCGCCGAAACCTGTGCGGGTGTAAGCCCGAGAGGAACGGCGTAACCGTCTATCTTGTTCTGAAAGTTCTGGACCAACACGAGTTGATCCGCGAGTGATGTAGGCCACCAGAATTTCTTGGCCATAACTAAATTACCTCCAACTTTTTATTTTTGGAGCCGCAGGAGACTACATCACCCGAAAACGATGGCAGAAGGAGAACTTCGGTCGCCGCTGGCAGGAGATAGGGAGCCTCCGGCAGACCCAATGCGATTATTTGCATAAGTCGCAAAAATCTGTCAACAACTTTTTTCGTGCGCCTGCTTTCCATCGCCGGCCGCGGCCCGAAACCCGGCGCAAAAAAACGGGCCCGAAATTGCCCGCCCGCCTCTCATGCCCAAACACAATAAATTGAGCCCGCCAAAAAATATGAACACAACTAATTGTGTTTCCCGACCATTGCCCAAAACTCAAAAACCGGCCCCAGATCCGGCCCCAAAATCACCCCAAAAACCCCCGAAAAAAACTTTCAAACTACCCCAAATTTTCCTCCGATCTCTCACCTCTCAACCTTCATCTCTCGCCACTTTCCCCTCAAAAACGTCCCTCATTTCTCGCCCCTTGAAACTCACCCCTCGTCCCTAGAAATTCCTCCCTCGTCCCTCTTCCCTCGTCCCTAAAATCGCGCCCTCTGTGGCAAGATTCTCGTCACTCGCCACTCGTCACTCGTCACTTTACCCTCGCCCCTTGAAACTCACCCCTCGTCCCTGGTCCCTCGTCCCTAAAAAATGTCCCTAATCCCTCGTCCCTCTTCTTCCCTCATCCCCTCTGTGCTCTCTGTGGCAAAGATCTTTTCTTTCGTCCCCCAAAACGCGCTCTCCATGCCAAAACCCCAAACGCCCGTAAACGATCCGTCAAAATTATGAACCGATCTTCAACAACTTTTTTTCATTTCTACAAAGCCAGGAATCATTTCTGAAGAGCTATATTTCATTCCTAAAAAGCTCAGAACCATTTCTGAAGAGCTATATTTAATTCCCACAAAGCTATAACTCATTTCTACAAAGCTCAGATCCATTTCTACAAAGCTATAACTCATTCCTACAAAGCTATAATTCATTTCTGAACAGCTATATTTCATTCCTACACGTTCAGAACTCATTCCCAAACGCCCATTTCTCCCCATTCCCGCCCAAATCCGATCAAAATGACCGAAACTACGAATGAAGCCCCAACGATTTTAGACATTGGCAATCTTGGACTGGCAAGTTCGAGCTTTCTTGGAAAAACTTGGGCGCTCTTTTCGCCGCATGCAGGCCTAGGTAACACTCGACAATTAGTAGGAAAAAATTAACTTGACTAATCTGCGGTTCTGGAAGAGAATCATCGCACTATCCGATCGCCCAGATCAGATCTTAACGGAGCCCATTGTCTAGTTTCTAGGAGGAAACACCCATGCCGTCCTATTACCTTTTGCGCAGCCGATTTAGAGATGTTTCAGCCCGCAGGCCTGTAATTGAAACTCTTGTCAGTCTACGAGAGCAACTTGATCGCGACATCCCTTCAAAAGATGCCGAAAGCCGCCTTTTGCTTGCGACCTGGAATATACGCGATCTTGGAAAAACCAACCGCCGAGGGTTTGGAGACCGCATGGTGGAGAGTTTTTTCTACATCGCGGAGGTTATTTCACGATTTGATTTTGTGGCGATACAAGAGGTCAACGAGATCGAAGAGTGGGAGTTCATAATGGACATCCTTGGGCCAAGCTGGAGTTACATCGCAACCGATGTCACCGACCCTAAACTCGGCGGGAACGGCGAGCGATTGCTTTATGTTTACGACCGCCGAAAGGTTCAATTCAAGAACATCGCCGGAGAGATCGTTCTTCCTGCCGATATGCTAATAAGCAAAGTCGAGGTACCGGACCCAAACGACGATGAAAGGGA
This sequence comes from uncultured Chloracidobacterium sp., assembly GCA_964526245.1. Taxonomy (GTDB): domain Bacteria; phylum Acidobacteriota; class Blastocatellia; order Pyrinomonadales; family Pyrinomonadaceae; genus OLB17. Next base: position 25,778 of record CAZGLZ010000004.1, read on the forward strand.
ACTTGTAGCGGGAAAGCAGTTTCGCAGAAGTCCATTTCTCTCGTCGTTTCAATCCAACTGGTTCAAGTTCGATATCTGCACGGTTCATCTCTATTACGGCGCCGCTTCCGGCCCTAAACTTCAGGAGCGTATTGAGGAGATCGAGCGAGTCGCAAAGTATTTCGGCAGCCGGTCCGAAACGGCGCTTAGACAGAACCGAGCGCTGATCTTGCTCGGAGATTTCAATATCGTTCACCCGGAGCATGAAACGATGACAAAGCTGACCGACGAAGGGTTCGTTATTCCAGAACCGATCAAAAAGCCTGCGAACATCGGCGGCGACAAATATTACGACCAGATCGCTTTTAAGGCAAAGGACGAAGTTGTTGAATTCATCAACTCCACAAGCGGGAATCGGCCGAACGGCGGAGTTTTCGAGCTTTTCGAAAGCGCTTACGCGCTGACAGATGAGAATGTCGAACGTTACCGTGCCGCAATGTTGGAAACTACAAATGGTCGATCAGCGGCCGACCTTGCAGACTATTTCAAAGAATGGCGTACTTATCAATTCTCAGACCACAAGCCGATGTGGGTTTCTCTGCACGTTAATGACAGCAAGAACTACCTGGATAGCCTCACCCGATAGAGCCTCACGAAGCGAGGTTTCTATTTTTTCTTTTGGGGTCTCCGTCATGGTGCGTGATGCGAAAGTTGGTGCTGGGATGTAAATGTGATCAAGAAATCGCCAATGGGCTATTGTGCCGGGGGGCGGAGCCGATTGACTGGGGTTTACGAATCATGCCGACGGTTTACGATATCGGTTTCGATCTCGTTGCCGGAGGGAAGTTCTTTTGTGACTGACCTGATAGCTTTTTCGACCGGCTTCATCGCGGGGATATCGTCCTTTGCGAGCGTGCCGCCAATTTCTTTGATCCTTTCCATTTGGACCACAACGCGTTTCTCCATCGATGCGACCGCGTCATTATAGCTTCCGACGACCGAGTTAAGTCCGTTACCGATCTTCGAAAAATGCGTAAGCATTGTGTTAGCGCGCTTGTAGAGCTCGAGAGCGGCGAATTGCATTTCCTTGACGCCCTCGGCCATTTTTTCTTGCTGCCACATAAAGCCAACCGTCCTGAGCATTGTTATCAGGGTTGACGGAGTGGCCATCACTATCTGGTTGTTTATACCTTCTTCGATCAAGGTTGGCTGGGCCATCAGGGCTGCTCCGAAGGATGATTCGATCTGCAGATACATGATGACGAAGTCGGGAGCATCATCAAATTGATCCCAATACGTTTTCTGGCTTAGTTCCTTAAGGTGCTTTCGAACCGCTTCAGCATGTTCCTTCATACATGCGGCCCGAACTGCTTCATCGTCAGTTTCAAATGCCCGCATGTAGGCCGCAAGCGGAACTTTTGCATCAAGGATCAATCGACGGTGCCCCGGAAGCTCGATCGTCATATCCGGACGCAGCTTTCCGGCTTCGGTATTTACCGATACCTGTTCGGCAAAGTCGCAGTGTGGTGAAAGGCCCGCAACCTCGACCACGCGACGCAAACTGATTTCGCCATATTTGCCGCGGACGTGTGAGGTCTTGAGTGCGGAGACCAATTGCTTTGTCCCGAGGTCGAGGTTCGTCGCTGTGTCTTTCATTGCAGAGAGCAGCGTCTTCATCTCGGAATACGCGCCCTCGCGTTTAAGCTCTATCTCGGAGATCTTGCCGTCAAAGTTTTTTAGGCTTTCGCTGAGCGGTTTTACAAGGGTTTCAATAGCGGCCTTTCGCGTCTCAAGCTCGCTTGCCGATTCCTTGACCTTCGATTCAAGCGTCTCTTTTGCAGTTTCAAGAAATGAAGCGCTGTTCCGTCGGAGAGCTTCCGAGGAAAGAGCCTCGAAAGCTTCGCGAAGCTTCTGATCGGCTTCGGCAAGAAATTGCTTTTGTTCGGCTAACGCCGCAATGCTCGCCTCATAATTCGCTTTCAGCGTTGCATTCGCTTCCTTAAGTTCTTGGGTCTTGTTCGTGAATGACTTTATTTCAAGTTTGTACGAATCGATTTCTTCGTTCAGCGAGTTAAGGCTCTCCTGTGCCTCTGCCAACTCCGTTTCGGCTTTTGCTTTCAAGCTCTCGGCGGCCAAAAGCTGCCGTTGCCGACCCGCGTCGAGGTCATTAAGACGCTTGATCTCGGCCGAGCTCGTCGATATCTGTTCCCGTAATCCGGCCGCCATCGTTTCATATTGAGTTGCGCGATTCTCTGCGGCAGATAATTTCCGAATCGCGAACAGGTAGCCGACCACGGCTCCAAATATTAACGCCACGAATGCGGCGATAACGGCAATTGTGTTCGCGTCCATGTTCTTTAACTCCTCTCCCGGTGAATTAGCAACTTCGCATTCCGTTTTCCCTGATGATCAAGCGCAGTTCATCGACTGTGAGCGTCTTTTTCTGGTTCTTGTGTACCATTGCGTGACAATTGGGACAGAGAACGGTAAGGTCGACAGCCGGGTCAACGGCTGTTGGCTTTGCAAATTCGGAAATCGGCTTGATATGGTGAACGTGGATAAAATCTTTTCCGTGCGGCCCGTAAAACTCCTCGAAATTGAGATCACAAGCTTTGCAAGTGAAGCCGTGTATCTTCAATGCGGCAGCCCGATTCTTTGGGTCACGCTCATAAACTGTGACAAACTTCTGTTCCCGTTTGCCCTCAGGATACGATTCAAACTCTCCGAGCGCTACGGACGTTTTGTTAACTACAAACGGGAGCGTTTCACCGATCTTCCGAAGATTTCCAAGCAAGGCATCCAACTCCCGAGCCGAATCTTCTGTGAGTCGCCTAATTGTCCGAAGTGTTTGACCGTCAAGTTCTCCCCTTTTTCGAAACTTCAAAGGCTTTTCGCCATCGTCTGGGGTAACAAACCGTAATCGTTCCGTTACATCGTCCGCAATTCGCCTGTCCCAGAAAGCCGGGGTGGATTGCGAGGCGATGATATGTTCGGAACTGTCCCAGATGTTCTCTGCCCCGCAAACAGCGGCGGCTTCTTTTCGGTTGAGTATTGCTCCGACAACCATCTTTGCAGCGACAAGGAGCTTGCCCTTTTTGATCGTGACTACGTAAATGGAATCACCCGGCGAGACACCATTACGTCTAAATATCTCGCTTCCGGCGTAGCCAAGTGGTTCCCCAGGACCGGTTTCCTCGGATACTTCATCCCAAGTTTCGTTAAGCCAATAAACCGTAAAACTCCGCCGAGGCCTTTCTTGTGAACTTTTTTCGCTAAGACTCTTTGACGCAAGAAAGAACTCCTCCTCCGTCAGCCGGATATATGATTGCTGACCTATGGAGTTCGAAAGGTTTCGATTGACCGAAATATCTGAAAGATCGATCCCGTCGCCGGGCATCATATTCACTGAGTAGTCGATATGGATCCGATAAGGCCACTCTGGGTTTCCACTTTGACAGGTATCACTTACGACTGTTGCTTCCGCAAATATCTTCTTACGTCCACCGGCTGCATAGAGAATCATCGAATCGCCGATATTGATTGTCCGATCAGGGCGGCTTCGCGGCGAAAAGTCAACGAAATCGAAATCGTATGGTTCGGGACAGGGTTCCTTGCCTGATCCGACAACTTTCAAGAAATACGCCATTGGGAGAACCTCCTTATTTCGGTTTATTCAAACTCGAGCTTTGGAAGTGATCCAACAATATCCACGGTTTGGGTGCTGACGTTTACTATGGAGAGAAGGAGGTCGAGGATGTATCTTGGGTTTCCGACTTCTTCTGACCAATCGTTTGGGTCGTTGATAATGCCGCTGGGTTTGTCTTGCTTGACCTGATAGCGGTCCATTATCCATTCAATTGCGCTTTTTCCATTGACGACGTAGTCGTAAGCTTTTTGCGGAATATTTTTGACTGTGATGGAGCTGTTGAAGCTGATGGTGTCTTTCTGCTTCTTATCGGGAAAGCGCATTTTGCCGACGCGGAAGTTGCCAGAGTCTACTCCGGTCACTTCCAGTTCCGGATGCGGCGGGACGGATTCGTAGTTGATATGCAGATCGGCGAGTTTCCGGCCCGCACGGCTAAATGCCCAAAAGTCTTCTGCCCGATCTACCAGCGGAAGCCGGGGAAGCATCTTCTTGAGATCGTTTGCAAATTTCTCGCGATATTCGGGGCTGTGAAGAAAACCGTAAACGTAATAAAAGATATCTTCCTTTGTTACCTTGTTCCCATACTGTTCCCTCGCCCGGCCAAGAATAAAATCGCTGATGCCGTCGCGGCGAATATATTCGGGCTGTCCGTTTCGATCGAATAAGGTCGGGTTCGCTTTCTTCGTTTCCTCGTAGTAATACAGAGGAAAACACTGTCCGTTCGATTGAAGCTGAACATCCGGCGTCACGTCTGCGACTAAGGTCGAAAATGATTTTGTGTCGCCAACGCCAGATATACATATCACGCGGTTGTGAAAATCGCCCGGCGGAAAGAAAGTTTCTGACTTCGCAGGACGATGAATTAGCTTCTCCCCTAAATAGAGCTGTTGTTTAAAGTAGGGACGGTAAAGTCCTACCCGTACCGACTCAGGTTGGAAGGCCACATTGTTCTGGCGTTCAAGCTGGAGCAACAAACTGGGTGTCCACTTAATCCTTTGTTCATCTCTCTCGATTACGGAATCAACTGTGGCATTGGGATTCGTTTCTCGAATGGCAACGTATTTACTTACCAATTCGTTATAGGAGGAGATTGTTCGCTCAATGTTCCGCAACAATTCCGCACGCGACGAATTGTAGACCCAGGGATCACGATTGGACTGGCTACCTGGAGAATGCAATACAAATATGCTCTCGGTCTTGGTATCGAATTGAGTTTCCGTTGCGATCGGAATAAAGGACTGAAATGCGTCATTTCGAAGGGTAATCCAATCGCCATGCTCATTAGGTTCCAAGGTCTCCCATCGAATTTCTGAATTGGAGACCGATGCAAGCTTCCCTATCTTGGCTAGCTTCTCTTCCCGGGTGAGGTAGTCGCCAATATCGCGATAGTGGATCTCTGCGTTTCCGGTCTTGTCGTTCGGGTTCTTAACAAGAAATGTTAAGGCGATCGGTGTTCGTGAACCGCTGCCAAATATCTTTCCACCTTCTTTGCGGCTTAGCTCTCCACTTGTCCGCTGGTTTCCGCGAAGATTGAAAACCCAAATACTAGAAAATTCCTTTTCCAGAGTCTTTCGGAAACCATCCTGAGCGTTTCCGTCTATCCACGAGCCGTTCGTTACGAATGCGATTACGCCACCGGCTTGGGGATCGATCCTGTCGGCGCTCCAGCGGAAAGCTTTAATGTAGGAATCGTAAAGTGAGTTCTTATTCGTCGCCTTTGTAGCTTTCGCATAGGTATCGGCAATCCGCCCGTCAAGCCTTTCGTATTTCTGATTTTGAGCGTTATCGTTCGCCGATTTCTGGCCAACCGAATAAGGCGGATTGCCGAAGATAACCCGAAGCGGGGCTTTCTTCTGTCGCTGAACACGCTTTGAGTTCTGCGGAAACTGTTCGGAGTAAAGATCCTCTTCCTTTGCCGATTCGCCAAGCTGAAAAGTATCGGTCAGGCAAATTCCCTCAAAGGGAATGTAGTCTTCCCCTTGTGCGGCATCGTGAAAAGTATTCTCGATGTTTACGGCGGCGATGTAATAGGCAAGCAGGACTATCTCATTGGCGAATATCTCTTTTCGGTACTTTCTTTCAAGGTCGTCGGGTTTTATGTGCCCGCTCTGTATCAGCCGGGTGATAAATGTTCCCGTACCGGTAAAAGGATCAAGGATATTTACGTTCTCATCGGAAAGCGAGCAGCCAAATTCTTGTTTGAGAATGTCGTTAACAGAATTGACGATGAAATCAACTACCTCGACCGGTGTATAGACAATGCCGAGACGGTCAACCATCTTCGGAAACGCGGTCTTGAAAAACTTATCGTAGAGTTCAAGGATGATCCTCTGTTTTCCTTCGGCATTATCAATGCCGCTGGCCCGCATTTTTACGGAGTCGTAGAATTTCTGGAGAGTCTCGGTATCTTTCTCAATTGCCTGTGCCTCAAGCAGGTCAAGCATAGATTGCATTGACCTTGAAACAGGATTGTTCTGGACAAACGAGTAGTTTTCGAACAGGGCCTCAAATACCGGTTTGGTGATCACATGCTGCGAAAGCATTTCGATGGCTTCCTGCTCGGTGATAGAGGGGTTGATGTTCTTTTGCAAGCCCTTAAGGAATTTATCGAACGCCTTTCGGTGCTTTCCTTCGTCCGCGATCAGCCGCTTGATCCGCTCGACCTGCCTTTCGGCGATCTCGGCAACATTCGAAGCCCATTGTTCCCAATATCTGCGGTCTCCGACCTTCTGGACCATCTTTGCAAAGACGGCATTCTGAAGTTCGACGAATTGCAGAGATAGCTGCTGGCTTATCTCTTTGTTAGCTTTATTTGCCTCGCCCGGGCCGGGAACAATTGCCTGCCCGTTCTGGAACTTGACCTCCGGCTGGCCGACCAGTATCTGCGTCGGCCGGTTCTTATTCAGCTCGATCTTGTTTACGGTCGCATTGAACCTGTCATCATGCGCACGAAGAGCATTTAGGACGGTCCAGACGACCTTATAGCGTTCGTTATTATCAAGTGCCTTTTCGGGTTCTACGTCCGAAGGGATGACGACCGGGATAATGATGTAGCCGTATTTCTTTCCGGGTGCTTTCCGCATTACCCGGCCGACAGATTGAACAACATCAACCTGAGAGTTTCGGGCCGCAAGGAACATAACGGCATCAAGCGACGGAACATCGACGCCTTCGCTCAGGCAGCGGACATTAGTAAGAATTCGGCAATCGCCGTGAGGCGTTTCTTGTTTTAACCAACTAAGTAATCGGTCACGCTCGGGCGCGGACATAGTTCCATCAACGTGCTCGGAGGCAACATTGACCATCAGGCTTCTTTTGGTCTCGGGAAGCGAATTTGTGTAAACATCCGAAGCGGCATTGAAAATGCCGGTTATCTTCTTGGACGCCGTTATCTTTGGACAAAACGCGACGGCCCGTTTCATAAAACTTGGGTCGTCTCTCTGCAACTCGCCATCGTCACCGAGAATCTGCTTTGAAAGGGCGTTGATGCAGCCGATCAGCTTGGAAGCGTCGTCCGCATTTATCTCGTCTGAGCGGTTGGCGATCATGTCCTGGATCGCGGGCGGAACGTCGCTGTCGCTAAGTGTCAGGATCAGGACCTTGTAATCGGTCAAAAGGTCTCTTTCAACTGCCTCGCCAAAGCCGATACGATAAAACTCTTCGCCATAAAGGTCTGCATTATCCATCGAGCAAAGTATGGCGTCGGCTTGAGCGGCTTTGCCTTTGGCATCGTCACTATAGAGCCGCGGTGTTGCGGTCATATAGAGCCGCTTCTTTGCTTTAATGAAGGTGTTGTCGTGGACCTTGGTAAATGCCGATTCATCCTCACCCGCAAGGGTTACGCCTGTCGTCCGATGAGCTTCGTCGCAGATTATGAGGTCAAATTCCGGGAAACCGTTCGCGATCAGTTTTTCCTGAGCTTTCGAAACTACATCGATGGACTGATAAGTAGAAAAGACAACGGTCAGGCCTTTTCCTTTTCGATTGCCAAAGTATCTGAATTGTTTGACAACGGACTGGGGGTTCGTCGAAGCCGGATAAGCGAGGTCAACAACGTTATCAAACTCGCCGTCCTCGCTCCGGCTTCGCTGCCGCGAAACCTCGGCATCCGAACAAACGCAAACAGCGTTCAATCTTTCGTCTGCGTCACCGAACCATTCCCGAAGCGTTTGGCCGAGCAATGCGATCGAAGGAACAAGGAAAAGAACTGTGCCCGTTCCTTTCGTAAGTGTCTCGGCGATCTTTAGCGCGGTATATGTTTTTCCGGTGCCGCAGGCCATTATCAATTTGCCGCGATCATTTGCGGCAAAATGCGCGACCGCCTTTTCGATGGCTTCTTTCTGATGAGTCCGGACCTGCTTTTTCTCTTCACGTGCTTTCTCGCCGTGAATGCCTTTCTCAAGCTTTTCCCAATCTACCTTAGCCTCGCGGAGGTCCGAGAGGTTGAGCCGAACAACCGGCGGGTCCTGATTTTCGATGGCTTTTTCGGCATTCGAGCCCCAGCGGTTCGTTGTAGATATCCAGAGCCGGTATGGGAACTTCGTCGTCTTTAGGTCCTTTTCGTCCTTGAAAGATTTGCTTGATGTTGAGAGGAACCCATCGACCATATCCTTAGAAATGATCTGTTGGTCTTGGTAGCACTTGCACTGGATCGCCCAATAGTCGCCATCGATCGTTCTCGCGACGAGATCAATGCCCGTATCATGCCCGCCGAGTTCCGAGCGTGCGAAAAAGTCTTTCCAAAGCCAAACATCGGTGAAAAGTTCTGAATACTTCGGGTCCGTCTGCAGGTAGGCCTGCATAAGACGTTCGAAACGGTCACCCTTGTCGGTCTCTGAGAAAGAAACCCTACGGTACTCTGAGAGAATATCGTCGAAGTTCATTGGGGAAATGTGGTTGAATCTTGAGGCCAAAAAGCCATCTTCTGCCAAACGAAACGAAAAATTTGCGTTATGTTAGCACAATCTTAATTGCATTTGTCCAAAAATTCTTTCACTCGATGAACCGGGGTGTTCCGGGTTAACGTTTTGGCAATGGGGGTTGGCTTTACAATTTGTGGGGTTTCTTTGAAAATAGGGCACGACCTCATATCACGGTATTTATAGGAGTTTCCTTTAACAGAAGGTAGAGCAGATATGCGCAAGACGGTTCTTTTGGTGTTTTTGTGTTTGGCGGCGGCGGCCGGGGCGTTTGGCCAGGACCTGGATGATGTTGTCATCTCCGGGCGGGTGGTTGATACAAATGGGCAGGCGATCGCCGGGGCAACGGTAACCGCCCGGCAGACCGCGACCGGACAGGAGCGGACGGCGACGACAAATTCCGAAGGCCGTTACCGGCTGATAGAGCTCCCGCCCGGGCCTTATGCGATAAGGTTTTCGGCCACGGGCTTCGGGGCAAAGGAACGCGTCGAGCTAAACACCATCTCGGGCCAGAGCCTCCAGCTTGATATAGATCTTTCGCCGGCAGACGTCCAGGCCGAGACCACCGTAACCGTAACCGACGAAGACGCTCCCGTAATTGATACAACGCGGACAATAGTCGGCGGAACCATCGAGCAACGTGAGATCGAGGAACTGCCGAATACTACCCGCGATGGATTGGACCTTGTCCTGACGCTCGGCGGAGTTACCGAAGAGCCGCTTTCCAATCGCGACCTCTCTTTTGATAAGGGCGGCCGTACGGAATCGGCCCCGAGCAGCGGATTGATCGAGGGCGGCGTCTTTGCCCTCTCCGGCGGTGCCGCTTATTCCAACAACATCACAATCGACGGGCTTGATAATAACGATGACCGCGTTGCCGGTATCCGTTTCCAGCCTTCGGTCGAGAATATCGCCGAGGTGCAGGTCGTTACCAATCAATTCTCCGCCGAGTATGGACGCGCCTCGGGCGGCCGCGTAAATATCCGTACGCGTGCCGGTTCGCAGCGGTTTGCCGGAAGGCTTTTTTACTTCTTTTCGGATGAAAGCCTCAACGCAAACACATGGAGCAATAACCGCCGCGGCGTTGCGCGGTTCCCGTTTCAGCAGCACATCCCCGGTTTCACATTCGGCGGGCCGGTCCCGGTCGGTTACTTTAAGAACAAGACAAGCTTCTTTACGTCCTATGAATATGACTACATATTCGATTCGACCATAACCGATACTTACATCCCGATCGCGACCAATCCGGCCTTTCCGCTCCCGACGCCGAATTCGGGCGAGATAATTACCGATTTTGGTTCGCAGCTCGGAAGATTCATCGATGGCTCGGACACTCCGCGAAAGCAGCACCGCTTTACCGCCCGCGGCGACCATAATTTCAACGCCAATCATTCGATCACCGTCAGCTACCAATACGGCAAGACGAACGACCTCCGGCAGTTCAACGGCGGAAACCGCCTTGCCGAGTCGCTGATCGGACGCCGGACCGAAACTCAGGCGATCAATGGAACTTATAATTGGGTCGTCAGCTCCAAGGCCGTAAATCAATTCCGCTTTCAGTATTCTCAGCTCAAGCCGGACTTTCAGGCGGTCGGCCAATTTGTAAACCCGGTCGTCCTGATCAGCTTCCGCGAACCCGGATTGACCTTTAACACGACGCTTGTCGCCGGTTCATCAACTCTCGGAACCTCCGCACGCGAAGAGAACCGCTGGCAGCTTCAGGATACTTTCACCTACGTTGCCGGAAATCATTCGCTGCGGTTCGGTTTTGATATTCAGCGGGTCGATTCGACCTTTATCGACCTTAATGACGCGACCGGAACGTTCAACTTTGCCGATCCGCTTGCGGCAACGACCGTCCCGCAGTGTTTGACCGATCCGACACAGCCGCCGGGGCCGACCAATCCGCGCATCCGCGGCGGTGTTAATACTTTTCCGCGGAGCTGCGTCGTCCGCTACCGGCACAACTTCTTTACGGATTCCAATGTCGTAAATACTTACACCGGCCTCTTCTTTCAGGATGATTGGCGGCTCCGGAATAACCTTACGCTCAATTTCGGCCTTCGCTGGGAACGCGAGACCGTTATCGAGGACGATAACAACTTCGGCCCGCGTGTCGGACTTGCCTGGTCGCCCTTCAAAAATGGAAAAGGCGTTGTCAGGTTCGGTGCCGGCATCTTCTATAACCGCGTCCTGCTGCGGACGGTCGATGATTACCGCCGCGGTTTGAACGAGATCATCTTTGATACCAACCGGGTGACCTCGACCGGCGGTGCCCGCGACGTTTACCTCGCGGCGCTCAGCAATCAGTTTCCGCAAACGCTCACGCCGGACAGCCCGCTCATCCAGCAATACATCGCGGCGGGCCTAAATAACAATAGCTTCTTCCGAAGCCTTGATGAGAACATCAAGATCCCGGAAAGCTATCAATTTAACTTCGGGTTCGAACGCGAGATCGGAAAGGGCTTTGTCGCCGAGGCAAATTTCACGCTGAATAAGACCATCCGCCTCTGGCGAGAGATAAATACCAACGCACCGATCATTCCGCAGGGCTTTTCGGACCTTGCCGACTATCTCGCCCGCGGCATCACGACCGGGAATATCAGGTTCGAGTTTGCGGGGCTTACCGCTCCGGATTCGCGGACGGATGCCGGCGTAACTTACTACAACCTGAACAGCCAGAACCGCTCCACCTCGTCATCGACCCCCTACGGACGTGCGCTCGTTATTGCCGATTCGCTCCGGCCGTTCCCGCAGTTCGGGCAAACGGAACAGGTCGGCTCGATGGGAGCCAGTTGGTACCGCGGGCTTATTCTTGAAGTGCGGCGGCGTTATCGGCAGCTCGGAATGGGTTTCGGCGGTTCGCTCCGTGCGGCCTACACCCTCTCTTACCTTGATGACGACGGAATTGTAAATACTTCGTCGGCGCAAACGCCGGGTGACTTTGGGGCCGAATGGTCGCGGAGCTTGCTTGACCGCCGGCATCGCTTTGCCCTTTCCGGAACGTTCGATACTCCGTGGTGGTTCGGTAAATTGCGTTTCTCGCCGATCCTGAGGGTCGGCTCAAGTGCTCCGTTCAATATCTCGAACGGCGGACAGACCGCTGACGACCGCAACCTTGATGATGTAAACTCGGACCGGCCCGATTTCAGCGGAAATATCCGCGACATCGTGTGGCGCGACGTCAATGATCCGGTTCCGCTAAATGTTGCTCAGCAGTTTTCGCTGGCGCCGATCGGCCGCGGCGGAAACCTGCCGAGAAATGCCGGCACCGGCCCGGCACAGTTCATCTTCGACATAAATGTCTCCCGCGAGTGGCGGTTCGGCGAGCGGATGAGGCTAAGGCCGCAGATCGAGTTCAATAATGTCCTCAATGCTGCCGTTTTCAGCTTCGGGTCCGAATTCATCAACTTCGAGGCCGTTTCGGCAAACCCGACGCCGGCTCAGCTTGAAGAGTTGAGGACCGGATTCCTTGTCCCGACGCGTGCATATCGGCCGCGGCAGATAAGGGTCGGTATCAGGTTTGATTTCTAGAGATCGGACATCGGTAAGCAAAAAAGAGGCGGCTCACGGGCCGCCTCTAGTTTTGGCAAGTGCAGTTACTACACCAGGAGGTACTAAACATTCTGTGTGACGAGGTTAAGGAAGTGTCCCATCTGAAACTTTTTGACGCTAAGATACTTTTCGGTATGTTCCGAGGGTTCAAATTCGATCGGGACACGCTCAACCACCTCAAGCCCGCCGTCGCGCATCGCCTGGATCTTCTCCGGGTTGTTGGTCAGGGCCTTCACCTTCGTAAATCCGAGATCGCGAAGTATCTCAACGCATTGCCCGTACTGGCGAAGGTCAACATCAAGCCCGAGCATTAGATTTGCTTCGATCGTATCGGCTCCCTTGTCTTGCAGGGAATACGCCTTGATCTTGTTGATGATCCCAATTCCCCGGCCTTCCTGATGCTGATAAACGACCGCTCCGCGGCCCTCGGCGGCGATAGTTTTAAGTGCACGCTCGAGTTGCGGGCCGCAGTCGCACTTTACGGAGTGAAATACATCGCCCGTAAGGCACTGCGAATGGATCCGGACCGGTGCGGGCCTGTCCGAGTTTTCGGCACCTTTGTAAACCACGACGAACTCTTCGTCCGAATCGAGCGAGCGGTAGCCCGCAATGCTGAAATTACCGAACTCGGTCGGAAGAAACGCCTCGGCCTCTTTTCGGACGGTCGGAGCACCCGGAAACGCCTTGTAACTTACTGTAGAAACGGAAGATTGCGTGATCATAATTTTGCGGAACGGCCAATTTATCTAACTAGTTGCTGCCGAAAAGGTTTTCGCATGGCTCGGTGCTTCAGATTCATATCGTGCCGCCCTCACTGACCGCTCAAAAACTTGCTGACAAGCCTTTTCGGGCTGTGCTAGAATAAACAATGTTGAACCCGCCGGGTTTCCCTCCTAAAATGAGCCAGATGTTAGACACAAAGGTACCCTTCAACGAAGTTTCGATCGAGAGCGTCCTGCTCGATGCCGACCTCTTTGTTAAATACGCGTCGCCGGAAAAAGCATTCCAGCTTTTAAAGGAATCGATCGACCGAAGCCCGCGTTCCATCCCGCTGCGGGAAAAGATGCGTGATATCTGCGTTCAACAGAAGAATTTGAACGAGGCCGCAAGGCAATGCCTTGCACTCGTTACCTTATATATTAACCGCGAAGAATTTGACCACGCCTACGACCGCCTGCAGGAGGCAAAACTCCTTGATCCGCGCATTTCTGTGGCTCCGGGGCTTGATGCGATACGCCGGGCAAGAAGGCCGGACTTTGCAACTACCCGCGACAGGTCTCCGCAGAAGGTCCGGACGGATACGACCTTTGCCGGGAACTTGGGATACGTCGGCATATTCGACGCGATCCAGGTCATCGAGAATGCAAAGATGACCGGCCTGCTCGTCCTCAAATCTGACCTGCATTTGGGCAGTGTGGCGTTCAATGAAGGGCAGATCGTCGATGCCGAGTGCAATGGCAGGAACGGCGTCAAGGCGTTTCGTGACCTAGTGGAACTTAATAGCGGAACGTTCGAGTTCTCGATCTCCGAAAGCGAGTTTCCGGTCGTAATTCAGATAACCAGCAACACCAATTTCCTCCTCGATGTCCTCACAGAGCTTGACCACGAGCGGGCCGAGCAGCAGGGCCTTCGCGACGTCAGCGCCGAGGTAATGTAAGAACATCCAAGGGTTGACTAAAAAGCGGCCATACCCCAAAATATAGTGCTACCCCAGACAGGCAAGCACTATAGGATGTTTAAGCTTCAACGCCTCGAGATAACAGGTTTTAAGTCATTTGCAGATCATACTGAGGTCGTTTTCACCGGAAACGGCATCACCGCGGTGGTCGGGCCGAACGGCTGCGGCAAGTCCAACGTGTCGGATGCGATCGCTTGGGTGCTCGGTGAACAGCGCGCGAAATCGCTCCGCGGTGCGGAGATGAAGGACGTTGTTTTCCAGGGCACAAAGAACCGCAAACCCTCGGGAATGGCGGAGGTCGTTCTTCATCTGGTCCGTGATGAGATGACATTCGATGCCGAGGACGACGAACTCGAAGAGATAGACGAAGCCCTTAGTAATATTGACGAGCTTGCCGTCGATGTAGATGCGCTTGAAGATCCGGTCAGCGAAGCGCAACCGATCGAGATCACAGCAGCCGAGGTCGCCGAGTCGATCAATGAGAACGGCTCCGAGAATGGTTTTCATGTAGGCGAGGCCGAGGTCGAGCAGGTTCAGGTCGCCGCCGCCGCGGCAACGGCTGCGGTTGGCACCGCACGGACCGTAAAGACAAAGCGCCATTGGCGGCCGAGGTCGTTCGCTCTTGATTTTGCTCCTGGCGAAGCGGTTTCGGTCTCGCGGCGGCTTTATCTTTCGGGCGAGAGCGAATATCTCCTCAACGGCAAATCGTGCCGGCTTCGCGATATTCAGGACCTTTTTGCCGGCACCGGCCTTTCGGGCGCTCACTACGCGATCATCGAACAGGGAAGGATCGGTCAGATACTCTCCGCAAAACCTGCGGACCGCCGAAGCCTTATCGAAGAAGCTGCCGGGATCTCGAAGTTCCGTACCCGGCAGCGGGCCGCAGAATCTCGGCTTGAGAGTGCCAAGACCAATCTCGGCCGCATCTCCGACATTGTTTCCGAAATAGAAAAGCAGGCCAATTCGCTGCGAAGGCAGGCGGCAAAGACCCGGCGTTTTGTGGCACTTCAGGACGAGTTCCGTGTGCTGCTCCGTCAGCTATTTGCCGCGGAAGGCAAGCACCTGGCGACTGTGATCGAAGATCTTTCTGTCCAGTTGTCCGGCGCTGTCAAAAATGTAGAGGAATGTTCGCTCGCCGTAACCGCGCAGGAAGAATCCGTCCGGCAGGCGACCCAGCTTGCCCGCGATGCGGAAGAATCTTTGGCCGAGGTCCGAAGAAAGCAGTCGGAAGCCGCACTTGAGCGTGACCGTGTTGAAAGGGAACGCCGCTATCAATCCGAACAGATCGAAGAGCTTCGAAATCGGATAAGCAACCTTAAGCGTGAGCTCGATGCGGCCGCCGAGCGGATGCAGCTTGCTTCGTCGGAAAAAGAGCGGCTTGAAAAGGAAGAGGCCGCCGAGGGCGAACAGGCCGATGCCTCGCGGATGCTCCTCGCCGAAGCCGAAAAGAGTTATTCGGAGCTTGTGGAAGAGGTTCGGGGCATCGAGGCCGAACTTGAGGCCGAGCGGGCGGAGCTTATGCGGCATACGGCCGCCATCGAACGGCTCGGTGAGG
This sequence comes from uncultured Chloracidobacterium sp., assembly GCA_964526245.1. Lineage (GTDB taxonomy): Bacteria > Acidobacteriota > Blastocatellia > Pyrinomonadales > Pyrinomonadaceae > OLB17. Next base: position 41,110 of record CAZGLZ010000004.1, read on the forward strand.
TCGAGCGGCAACTGAATCATAACCTCGAGCGGCTTGCGGAGCGTGCAAAGGGACTTGAAATAGAGGAAGGCCGGGCGAAGAAAGCTCACGACGAACACGTCCTTGAGGTCGAGCGGCTTGTTGCGGAGATCACTTCCGAACGCGAAAAGCTCGCTCAATTCGAGAAAGAAAAAGAAGCATTGGCCGCCGATGTCGCCGCCGCAAGGGAAACCCTTGCTCTCTCCGAGCAGGAATTTGCCGCGGCCGAGGGCGAAATGCTCCGGGCAAAGAACCGCTTGGAGACACTTGAGGAACTTGAGGATCGTCGAGCTGTTTATTCGCCTGAGATCCAGAGGCTTTTCTCGCAGCGGGCGGAGATCGGAGTTGAACCGCTCGGAGTTTTGGCTGATTTTCTGAATGTCGCTGAGAGTGCCGAAACCGCCGTTGAGAGTCTTTTCGGCCCGTACCTACAAAGCGTGATTGTCAGTTCGGCGGAGGAAGCCGCGAAGATCGCAGAATGGTCGCGTCGCAGGGAAGCAGGCCGCGTCGCGATCCTTATCGCTCCGGGCATCGAGCCCGCAGGAACGAAGACGCCGAAGGCCGATAGTTCCGATATTCTGTCGGCACTTGGAGTCGAAGGCCGGTTGGCGGACATTCTGCGTGAAGCTTTTCCACGTGAATCCTCAGCGAAGATCGTCGATGATCTTTCCTCGGTGACGGCGAAAGAAGGTATCGTTGTCGGCCGGAATGGCGATATTTTGATCGGTGGATCGCTCTATATCAGTGGCGTTCGGGCAGAGGGCGAGGAAGGCGATTCGCTGCTTGCATTCAAACGCGAGTTGGTGACGCTCGCCGAGCGGGTCGATGAACTCGCGAGAACTGCTGACAGGGCAAAGCAAAAGGCACAGAATGACCGTTCGGTCCTCGCCGAGGTTGAGGAAAAGACCGTTGACCTTCAATCCTTGGTGATAAAGGTCGAGCGGCATTTGATCGCGCTCGAACTCGAAGAGAAGACCGCCCGCCATGAGATCGAGCGGGCGGACCGCCATCGAAAGGTTGTTGCGGCAGAGATCGAACAGACGGCAAAGGAATCGTCTGAGACACAAGGCCGGATCGATGAGGCTCTTGCAAACCGCCGATCTGCCGAAAGCTTGCTGGGCGAAGTAAGGACGAAGATCGAAGGTGTAAATCTTCGGCTTTCGACGGCCCGGCAAAACGCCGAGATCGAAAATGCGACGCTCAATGACCGGCGAACGCTTGCCGCGACATCGAGCGAACGCCGCCGTGCCGTTCAATCGGCTCTTAAGCGCATTGAGAATGAGCAAAAGGAGCTTGAGCTGCGATCGAGTACGCTCACCCGCGAGCTCGAAGAGGCGGAAAAGCGCTTGGTTGAGATCGGCGAATCGCTTGAAACAACCGAAAGCCGTATTGCGGGAATGGGAACCGAGATCGAAGCAGAGGGATCGGAACTTAATGCTGCGATCGCGGCGGTGACATTGGCCCGTGAGAATGCGGATGCGGCTTCCGGCCTTCTTGCCGAACGGAACCGTGCGGCCGGTGAAGCAATGAACGAAAGGGCCGCGATCGAAGTGAGGAGCGCCGAAGCTTCGACCCGGCTTGAGAACATTCGCGAGAATTGTGCTCAAGATCTGCATTGCTCTCTCGATGAACTTGTGGCAAGCGAGTCGATCGCCGAGGACTTTGAGCTTGATTTTGCCAGAGGCCGGGCGGAAGAACTTCGCGAGCGTCTTGATGGCTTCGGTGCGATCAACATGCTGGCGGTCGAAGAACTTGCCGAGGCAGAAGAACGGCTTCTTTTCCTTTCATCTCAGCGGCAAGACATCATCGAGAGCATTGCGTCAGCCGAGGAAGCTCTGCGCGAGATAAAGACCCGGTCGCGAGAACGCTTTGTGAAAGCTTTCGAGGCGATCAACAGTAACTTCAAAGAGTTCTTCTCGGAGCTCTTTGGCGGTGGAAGCGGCGAAATGACGCTTCTCGAATCAGATGATGTCCTTGAAGCGGGAATCGAGGTCGTCGCCCAGCCGCCGGGCAAGCGGCTTCAGAACATACTCTTGCTTTCGGGCGGGGAAAAGGCCATGACCGCTATTGCTTTGGTTATGGCGATATTCAAATACCGGCCCTCGCCGTTCTGCCTTCTCGACGAAGTTGATGCTCCGCTTGACGAAGCAAACGTCGGCCGATTCGTAAATAAGATCGCGGAGATGGCAGAAAAGACCCAGTTCATCGTCATTACACATAACAAACGGACAATGGAAGCTGCCCGTGCTCTTTATGGTGTAACGATGCAGGAAGCTGGCGTTTCCAAGGTCGTCTCCGTGCGGTTCGAATAACAAACAAACCAAACCCGGTCGCGTCGCATCGAAGACTCCTTTGATTGGTGTATAATCACGCTTTGTTTTCAAGGGGCTGACCGGAAAGATGCTGACGAGAATTACGGCCATATCCATCCTCCTTATTTCGCTCCTCTTCGCCGCGGGCGAAGCTATCGGTCAAAAGCGAAATACGGCCAAGCGGAAGCCGACGGCCGTAAAAGCACAACAGCCAACGCCGGCTCCTTCCCCCGCGAGTGAGGTTGCAGAGAACACTGAAGAGCCCGTGCCGGTAAAGCGAAATGACCGTCCAAAGGGCAGTCCATCGGCGGAAACTCCTACGGTAAAGCCCCAAAATAAGGCAACGGCCGAGTACGAATACCTCTTTTTTCAACCTAACTTTGCGCTAAGCCGGGTTCTGGTTCGTCATAATGATCTCGGGAAGGGAACTGTCGAATTCCTCCAGTCGGATCAGGATGAGCCGGTGACCGAGCCGATCGAGATCTCCGAGACGGCCCTCGCACGAATAAATGCGAGCCTTGCGGAACTCCGGTTTCTTGAATCGAGCGAATCGTATCAGCACGAAAAGGATTTCTCGCACCTTGGGACAGTTCGAATAACTTATTCGAAGGGCGAAAGAAGCCGAACCGCCGAGTTCAATTGGACAGACAATCAATTTGCGAAGTCACTGGCGGGCGAATACCGAAAGGTAGCGAACCAATTCATCTGGCGGTTCGATATGACCCTCGCACGTGAGAATCAGCCCCTAGAATCGCCAAAACTCATTGCCCGACTGGATGCCTACCTAAAAAGAAACGAGATCTCGGACCCGGTGCAAATGCTCCCTCTTCTAAATGAGCTTGCCAACGACGAGCGCTTGCCGCTCATAGCCCGCAACCACACGCTGCGCCTGATCGAGCAGATCAAGAAGAAAGCAAAATAGCCCGGATCCGCGGATCGGGCTCAATCTTCTTCATTGACAGCGATACCAAGCTCATCGAGCTGAGACGGGTCGACCACTCCGGGAGAATCCATCATCAGGTCCTGTGCTGAGGCCGTTTTCGGGAAGGCCATCACGTCACGGATATTTTCCGTTCCCACCAGTATCATGCAGGTCCTTTCGATACCGGCGGCGAAACCGCCGTGCGGCGGCGTGCCGTATTCGAGTGCGTCGAGGAAAAATCCGAACTGCGAGCGAGCAGATTCGGGCGACATTCCAAGAGCCTTGAAGTTAAGCGCCTGAACATCTTTTTGATGGATACGGATCGACCCGCCGGCGCATTCGTAACCGTTTATCACTGCGTCGTAGGCCTTTGCCCGCACGTTTCCGAGTAAATGATGCTGAGACGAGTCGTTGACAGCCGTCTTGAACATCTCCAGATCTTCGTCCATCGGGGAAGTGAACGGGTGATGTGCAGCGATGTAAGTGTCGGTCTCATCATCGTGTTCGAACATCGGGAACTCAGTGACGATTAGGCACTCGTATTGGCTGCGGTCGATCAGGTTCTCGCGTCGAGCGATCTCATTCCGGAGTGCACCGAGCGAAGCAGCGACCATGCTCTTTTTTCCGGCAACGATCAGAACGGCATCGCCCTTTTCGGCGCCCGCGGCCGCGGCCAATTCCGTGATCTTGGCTTCGCCAAGCACCTTCAGCAGGGATGAGGTCAACTCGTCGCCGATCTTGATCCATGCCATTGCTCCGGCACCATATCGTTTAACGAACTCCTGAAGCTCGTCCAGTTGCTTCCGGGAGTAGTCCGCTTTTCCTTTCGCAACGATGCATTTGATCTCACCGCCCTTTTCAAGGGTGTCAGCAAACGGAGCAAAGTCGGTGCCCTTCAAAACGGCGCTAAGATCCTTAAGTTCCATACCGAATCGCAGGTCGGGCTTGTCGCTGCCGTAGCGGCGCATCGCTTCGGCGTAGGTCATCCGCGGCCATTCGGCAGGCAGATCGACGTCGATCAATTTAAGGACATGGTTGAACATGCCTTCCATCTCGCGGTAAACCTGCTCGCGGTTGACGAAGGACATTTCCATATCGAGCTGGGTGAATTCCGGCTGGCGGTCGGCACGGAGGTCCTCATCGCGGAAACAGCGGGCGATCTGATAATACTTATCGAACCCGGCGATCATCGTGATCTGCTTTAGGATCTGCGGCGACTGCGGCAGTGCAAAGAACTTTCCGGTATGGATACGCGACGGAACGATGAAATCGCGCGCTCCTTCGGGCGTCGATTTCAAAAGGATCGGCGTTTCGATCTCAATAAAGCCGCGGCCATCGAAGTATTCGCGGATCGCTTTGACGGCCTTTGCCCGCATTCGGATGTTGTGCTGAAGCTGCGGCCGGCGAAGGTCCAGATAACGATATTTTAGCCGCGTATCTTCGGCGGCGAGGTTCTCAGAACCGGCGACCTCAAGCTGAAAAGGCGGAACGGCGGCATCGTTGAGGATCAAAAGCTCCTCGACCTTTACTTCGATATCGCCGGTCGCGAGCTTCGAATTGTGTGTGCCATCGGCACGGGACACGACCGCACCTTTGACAGCGATCACAAACTCGCCGCGGATCGATTTAGCCTTCGCATGAGCCTCAGCGGCCGTTTCGGAGCTGACAACCACCTGCGTAATTCCCTCGCGGTCGCGAAGATCAATGAACGTAAATACGCCAAAGTCGCGCTTCTTGGCGACCCAGCCCATGAGGACGACTCGTTCGCCTTCGTTCTGTTCACGCAGTTCGCCGCAGGAATGAGTTCTTTCAAGATTTCCCAAAACATCAAGCATAAAAAAACAAAAAAGCCTTTCGATCTGCGACAAACGAAAGGCGGAACGCGATCTATTCTGCGTCCTCGCCCTAGGTATTATTGTCGTTGTTCAGCCGAAAAGCGTTCATCAAATGTTAAAAATAAAGACGAGCGAAATAATACAGGATGGGAGCGTTCAAAAGCAAACTGTCGAGTCTGTCGAGCAAGCCGCCATGGCCGGGCAGGATGTTCGCTGCGTCCTTTGTGCCTGAGCCTCGCTTCATCGCGCTTTCGGCCAGGTCGCCGAGAACACCGACCGCCGCCATGACTGTACCCAAGCCAATGGCAAACCAAACATTCAGCTCGGGGAAAAATGACCAGGAACAGGCCGCCGCTATAACGGCCGCCGCCAAAAGGCCGCCGATCAACCCCTCGATCGTCTTTCCGGGCGAGATCGCCGGTGCAAGTTTGTGCTTGCCAAAGGCTCGCCCTGCAAAATATGCACCCGAATCGGAGCCAAAGATCACCGCAAAAAAGAAGAGCAAAAGCTTCGTTGAAAGCCCCGGGATGTTCTCAAATCCAACCCGCGTCGCAATGAGAAATCCGCCAAGAAAGGCGATGTAGATCACCCCAAAAACCGTAACGCCCAGCCCCGCAAGCAGCTTCGAAAAGTCCTTTTGGAATCTGAACGTTTCCGCAATAATGACAACGATCAATGAAAGCGCCAGAGTAAGCAACAATAGCTCCGGGGCCTTTGCCGGAGCGTCGAAAATGAATGCTACGACAAGGGCCGCCGATCCGAGATATGCCAAACCGGCGTCGGCCTTTAGTTCAAGCTTTTTCGTGAGCGTGAAGAACTCGAACAGCCCCGCACCGAGGGCAAGGACCGCGATCGCAACAAAAAGCCATACGGTCTCGGGAAACCACCAAGGAAGGATCACCGAAGCGATCAAGATCGGCAGGGCAATTGCGGCGGTAAGAAGTCGGGTTTTCATTCAAAGATTGTTCGCGAGAATGCATCGAATAGGCAATTGCCTATGCATTTCCGGCGCCATTCAGGAAGATCTGACATCGCCAAATCGACGGTCGCGTTTCTGGTATTCAATGATAGCCTCAAAAATATGCGGGCGTCGGAAGTCCGGGAAAAGCGTTTCCGTCACATAGATCTCCGCGTAGGCGATCTGCCAAAGCAGGAAATTCGAGATACGCATTTCGCCGCTCGTACGTATCAAAAGGTCAACGTCCGGCAGGCCCGCGGTATAGAGATGGGCTTCGATGTCAGCGCCCGTTACCGAATCAAAGCTGCGTCCCGAGGCTGCCAGATCCGCTGCTGTTCCTTTGAATGCCTGCACGATTTCCGACCGCCCGCCGTAGTTCAAGGCAACATTCAAGATCATCCCGGTGTTCGAACTCGTCTTGCTTACCGCGGCATCGATCTCTTTCCGCACGTCATCCGCAAGCCCGGCGATATCGCCAATTGGCTGAAAGCGGATATTGTTCTTATGTACCTCGTTGAGTTCGCTTCGAAGGTACTTCTTGAGCATCGACATCAGGCCCGAAACTTCGGCTTTCGGCCGCTTCCAGTTCTCGGTCGAGAATGCGTAAAGCGTGATCGCCGGGATCTTGAGCCGGGCACATGTGTCAACGATGGCCCGTACCGATTCCGCACCTGCCCGATGGCCGAATATCCTAGGCTTGCCGCGGCGGCGTGCCCAGCGGCCATTGCCATCCATGATAATCGCGATGTGCCGGGGAAGGCGCTCGGCATCGACCGCCGAAAGGAGTTCGGCCTCCTTTGAATTCTTTTTGATAACTTCGGCAAACGCTTCGATCATCTGGATATAAGCCTCGGTCATCCGACGGGCCTGAGCTGCCGTTCTTCAGCACTAATTATGGCCTCGGGATCGATCGGCCCATAAACATGCGGATACTCTTCGTTATTTGTCGAGGGCTCGAAGACGAGCTTCGAACTCAATTTCTCCGGGTCGATCTCAAGTATTACGACCCTTGAAACACCGCCGAAATACCGTTCCAACACGCCCTCTAACTGCTCAGCCGAACTGCAATGGATGAACCCCTCGGTGGTGAGGCTGTCTGCGGTGATCGCCTCATCGGACTGCCGGGCGTTCCAGGCTTCGGGAAGCATTACGTGGTAGATATGCATTATTTCAAACTAGTCGTATTCAACCCGATAAAGGCAAAGCCCTTGCGGCGGTGCCGTGCGTCCGGCAAGGGTCCGATCTCCGTTGACCATGGCCGTCTGAATTGTATCAGAATCCCGCGTTCCCAGCCCGACCTCCAAAAGCGTCCCGACGATCGATCGCACCATGTAGCGAAGAAATCCGTTTGCCGTGATCCGGAACTCGATCAGCATGGCGCCCGCCCGATCGTCCCACGAGGTTTCGAAGCCGCAGTCGATCACGTTCCGAACGCGGTTGTCCGCATCCGATTGGGCAGCGGAAAAGGCCGTCCAATCGTGCTCACCGAGCAGAAGCCGGGAAGCGGACCGCATCGCATTCACATCGAGCGGATTTGATTCGTGAAGAGCAAAACGCCGCCAAAAAGGGGACATCACAGGAGCATTGACGATGCGGTAGATATACGTCTTCTTCTTCGCAGAGAAGCGGGCGTGAAATTCGTCCGGCGCATATTCGACGTTCATTATCCGGATGTCACGCCAGAGATTTCCGTTGATCGCCGCTCGCAGTTTCTCCGGTGTAAAGTTTTTGGACAAGACAACATTTGCCACTTGGCCTTCCGCGTGGACACCCGCATCTGTTCTCCCCGAACCAATGATGCCAACCTCCCGGCCCTCAAGAACGCCCAGCACTCTTTCTAATTCGCCCTGGATGGTCCGGTCGCTTTCCTGACGCTGCCAGCCATGGAAATCGGTGCCGTCATACTGGATCAGAAGTTTATAGTTCATTCATTCTCTGATCGAATGCCCGAGCAAATCGAGCGGCAGACCCCTGATCCATACGGAAATAGAGTGCAGGTTCTATCAGTTCGACCTCCATGATCTCAAACCCGCCGCTCGAACCCCGAACCGCATCGATCCGAGCGTAAAGTAGTCGCTCGCCGAGAGACTCCAAGACCCGATCGCCCAAATTTGAAAGCTCGGTTTCGGGCTCCGCGGGGCTGATCAAACCGCCGTGCTCTTCCTGAACCCGAAAGTCACCCGATCTCGGCGACTTTAAGATCGCATGACTGAACTCACCGTCGAAATAGAACAATGAATACTCGCCCTCGCGCGTGATCGATTCCATGAAGGGCTGCATCATGAACTCACGCCCATCGAATTTCCGAGCGACTTCCGCGTCAAATTCCCGAAGCCGGAAGGTGTCTTGAGCCGTAGCACTGACCGTCGGCTTGATAACGATCTCATCGGTGCCCGCAATTTCCATGAACTGCTGAAACTTGCGTTCGTCCATGCCGCCTCCGGAAAATGCCGTCTCTACCACCGGTATACCTTTCGCCTCAAGGTCTGAAAGATATCTCTTGTTCAGGTTCCACTCCACGATCTGAAGCGGATTTTCAAGACGGGTTCCCGAGTCTTCGATCCTTTTCAAAGCTTGCAAAAAGCTGTCGGGGTCGTCCTGGTAGTCCCACGGCGTTCTGATCACGACCGCTTCATATCGATTCCACTCGGCCGCGTTGTTTTTCCAACACTCGTATGAAACCTGCCATCCGAGCGAGGCCAGTGGCGCTACCGCCAGTTCATCATCGAAGGTATAACCCGTAAGGTCGTCCGTGGTCAGGAAACAAACGTCGCGCATTGTCACTTACCTTGCGACTTGCGGCTTCCGGGCATGACCGCATCCAGGCCCTCAGCACACATCGGGCAATACTGCGGAGCAAACGACGGAACGTCGATAGTTACAAGTGATGTGCGCTCAACCCCAACGTCAGCTTTTCCATTGGAACGATCAATGATCGTTGCGGCCCCGATCACGTCGGCACCGCGTGAGGTAAGAGCCTCGATGCATTCCTTGGTCGTGCCGCCGGTGGTCATCACGTCCTCAACTACCAAGATCTTCTCGCCTTCCTTTATCTTGAAGCCGCGGCGGACGGTCATTATCTGATTCTGCCGTTCGGTCCATATGAACCGGACGTTGAGAGCCGCAGCGACGGCGTATCCGACGACCAAACCGCCGATCGCGGGTGAAGCTACCGTTTCAATGCCGGCTTCGAGATAGTTTTCCGCTATCTCTGCGGCAAATCGCGTCGTATCTGCCGGATACTGAAGGGCAAGGGCACACTGTAGATAAATCGGGCTGTGCAAGCCGCTTGAGAGGACAAAATGGCCCTCTAGCAAAGCGTCGGTATCGCGAAAATGCTGAAGGATCTGTTCAGAATTCATCATTTCTGGTGGTGCGGGCAAAGAGATCACCGAACCTGCATTATGCCAAAAGCCGAGGAATCTGCCCAACCATCGTGCGCGATTTGCCGCTTCGGTTGGAGCTTGGTAAACACACCGTTAGAATAAAACTGTATGCCGCCGTACCCGAATCTGATCTGCGATGCTTTGCTGATCAGTGAGACAATTGAGTTCCTCAAGCACCGCGGCGGGCGTGCGTCAGCTATTTCGGTTGTCGGGTCGGTGATGAAGATCGATGTTCGTGAGCCGGCACTTGCCTGCACTCTCGCTGAAGGGTTGGCCGACAAGGATGCCCGGATCCGTATCGTCGGGGACGATGTCGTGTTGGCGGCAAACGATGACGGCTGTTTGGATCTGCGTAACTCGGAATTTGTCGTCATCGACCTTGAAACGACCGGGGCAAAAGCTCCGCCGTGCAAGGTGACCGAGATCGGTGCCTATCGGGTCTCGAATGGCGAGATAAATGCGGAGTATCACTCGCTGATAAATCCGGAGACGGAAATACCGCCGTTCATCACATCGCTCACGGGTATCAATAACGAAATGGTTGCCGATGCCCCGACGTTTCGAGAGGTTTCCGGCGACCTTTTGGAGTTCATTGGCGGCGCGGTCTTAGTCGCACATAATGCGCATTTCGATGTGAGTTTTTTGAACAGCGAGATCGGGCAGGTTTATCTGGATTACCGGTTAGGAAATCCTCAGCTTTGCACGGTGCAGCTTTCCCGGCATATCTTGCCGCACATCGAAAATCACAAGCTTCAGACAGTCGCCCGGCACTACGACATTAAGCTTGAGAATCATCACCGGGCCGCTGATGATGCCCGTGCGACCGCCCAGATATTCATCAATTTGCTTGGTGAACTGAACGAAATGGGGATCAACGACCTGGCCTCAGCACGAAAGCTCGGCGGGCGAAGAAGAAAATGGAAAACAGCATGACCTTACCACCTGAGAACCTGCAGGACCTTGATATACGTTCCACCCCGCGGGATGAGATGAACCTTGTTCCGCTGGACACTTTCGGCTACGAGTTTCCCGGCAATCGTATCTGGATCGATTTTGAGATCCCGGAATTCACCGCGATCTGCCCGTTTTCGGACTTTCCGGATTTCGCGACGATCAAGCTCAGCTACGTGCCGAACGAGCGGTGCATTGAACTTAAGAGCCTGAAGCTTTATATCAATTCATTCAGGGAAGTGAAGATATTTCACGAGCACGTTATGAACGTGATCCTCGAAGATTTTGTGAAGGCTTGCGATCCGTTAGAGGTCCGGCTGGTAGGCGATTTCAATGTTCGGGGAAATATAAAGACGGTCGTGCGGGCCGAATACACCAAAGCCTAATGTGAGTTGTTGCCGTTCATGACCCGCGGCTGGACCGTCTGGTGCTTTTCGCAGGCCTTGGCAACAAGCTTGTCGACCTTTTCGACGGCGATCTCCTCATCCATCGGTTCGGCGACAAGGATCTCTGAGAGAATAAGGCTTCTGGATTTATCAAGAAGGGTTTGTTCGCGGAAGGACAGTTTCTTTTCGTAGCTAAGAAAAGTAAGTTTCTTTAGTACGTCGGCAACCGCGAAAAGGTCGCCGCTCCGTAACTTTTCGGCAAACTCCTTCGATCTGGATTTCCAATCACACGAGACGAGCTCGAAATCTGCCGAGAGCGAACGGATCAGCTTCTTGCATTGCTGGGGTGAAATGACCGGCCGTATCCCGATATTTTCCGCATTGTCGAGCGGAACAAGGATCGTGGAATTGTCACTGATGAGCCGAAGTGTGTAGCACTTCACAGAGGTGCTTCCAAGAGTGGTTCGCCGAATTGATTCGACGATGCAAACTCCTTGATTTGGGTAGGCGACCTTTTCTCCGACTGAAAGATCCATAAGCACCTCGCCCCCGCGAAACGTTGCGGAACTCGAAAGGACTGTTTGAACCTATTTGGCCCGGTCGTGAGGAAAATCCAAAAGGGAACACCGGAATAATACCACAGTTTCACTGTGAGGCGAAAGAAGTTTCTTCCGTCGCGGCCTTTCGCCTCGGCAACTCGATCGTGAAGACCGTCCCTTTGCCCAGATCCGATCGCACGGTGATCTCACCGCCATGGAGCCTTGAAAGATGCTTTACGATCGCCAGCCCCAAACCTGTGCCTCCAATGTCCCGCGTTCTCCCGCGATCGACCCGGTAGAAACGCTCAAATATCCGCTGTGCGTGTCCCTCGAGAAGGCCTTCGCCGGTGTCTGCGACGGAGATCAGGTCTGCCGTCTCGGTAGAGGAAAGCGAAACGGTAACTGTTCCGGCCGGCCGATTGAACTTTATCGCGTTGTCGATAAGGTTCGTCAGCATTTGTTCGAGCCGCATTGGATCGGCGAAAACGCGAGCATTCTCCGGAATATCGTTAATTAGCCCGATCTCGCGTTCGGCCGCCTTCGATGACAGCACGGCAAACACCTCCTCGACCACGTTCGCGACCCGGACTTGCTTGACCTCGATCGAAATATTCCCCGATTCGATGAAAGACAATTCAAGGATATCCGCAATAAGGGCGTGCATTCGTTCGGCATTGCGCCGGATAGTGGTCAAAAATCGCCGATTGTTTTCCTTGTCATCGATGGCACCGTCCTCAAGCGTTTCGACGAATGCGAGGATCGACGTAAGCGGCGTCCGGAGTTCGTGAGAGATGTTTGAGAGAAACTCCTGCCGAACGCGTTCGAGCCTTTCGATCTGCGTGGTGTCGTAGAACGTGCCGATCGCGTATTGCTTGCCGTCAAGCTCGATCGGAGCAACGTAAACGGTGTAAAACCTTCGGCTGGCACCTACGAGTTCGATCCGCACTTCTTCGGCGGCTTGGTTTGCGATCGCTCGCCGAAACGCCTCGTGGAGATCAAGGTCACGGATTATCTCACTCAGGCGGCGGCCGGCCAGCGGATATCCTCCGCGGCCAAAGGCCGATTGAGCGGCCGTGTTTGCGGCAACAACCCGCATTCCGGCGTCCGTCAATAGGACCGAATCACGGTTCGCGTCAATTACGGGTTGAATTGTTTCGAGCAATGGTGTTACCAGAATAGGCCTGGTCCTCAGGCCGGTTTGCTGAATGATCTCTACTTGCATCCGACAAATCTATAGCCTACGCCAACAACGGTTTCGATCGCGCCACCGCAATCACCCATTTTTTGCCGGAGCCGGCGAATGTGAACGTCCAGCGTTCTTGTGTCACCAAAATAGCTATAGCCCCAGACGTTGTCCAAAAGCTGCTGGCGGGTCGCCACACGGCCGGTGTTTTTGATCAGATGTTCAAGGAGCGCAAACTCTTTTCGCGTCAGCTTTACATCCTCGCCGTCCGCGATCACCCGCATGTCGTCAAAGTCCACCTCCAACCGGTCATCCTCATATTTTGGCGGTGATTCCTTTTCGGCTCGTCGCAGAACGGCCCGCACGCGAGCGATCACCTCCTTCACCGAGAAGGGCTTTACGATATAGTCGTCGGCGCCGGTATCGAGGCCGGCGATCTTATCCGATTCGGCCGCCTTCGCCGTCAGCATTATTATCGGCGTGCTTTCGGTCGAGGGCTCTTTCCGCAGCCGGCGGCACAGTTCCATTCCGCTCATGCCGGGGAGCATCAGGTCAAGGATGATCAGCGAAGGCGCTGACTTATCGTCAAGTGCAAGCCGAAGTCCCTTTTCACCCGATTCCGCGATCAAGGAACGGAATCCCTCGCGCTTAAAGTTGTAGTGAAGACTCTCGGCGATGTCGGCGTCGTCTTCGATGATCAATATCGTTGGCTGCATAAATCGCGTACTTTCAATAAATTGGCGTTCGACGAACCAACACCAGTTTAGGTACCGCAACTTGCCGCGATATTAACAGAATGTTACGAACATGTTAATTAATTAAGGTCAATGCGAGAACGATCAAGCTATTGCATCTCTTCTTTCGGTCTGAAGAGTCGGCGGAGCTTTCCCTTGCCGGGGGCAATTTCCGCCCATGAGCCGATGTCCAGATCAATGACCGCCAGTGCTGCGGTTGGCATCGCCTCGATGGCTCCCGTTATGATCTGCACAAATTGTTCAGAGGAAGGATTATGGCCGATCAGGAGAGCCCGCGAAGCTGTTTCGGGCATTTCAGAAACGACCTCGATCAACTCGCCGGCGGTCGCTTCATAGATCCGGGCGTCATGGCCGATCTCAAGATCGAGTTCAACTGCGGCCTGGACAAGTTCCGCGGTTTCCTTGGTCCTTTTCGCGGGTGAGCAGATGATGTGGTCAGGGATAAGTCCTTCACGCTTTAGAACTCCACCCATAAAAGGAGCGGCTCGGCGGCCGCGTTCGTTAAGCGGCCTTTCAAAGTCCGACAGAGATGGATCCGTCCAACTGGATTTCGCATGGCGCATCAATAGCAGAGTTTTCATAGCTACAAAAACTGGATGCGGGAAAAGCTCTGCGGGAAGAACCGTTTGCAGAGTTTAATGCCGATCGTTGGTAGAATTCAACTTTCCATGTTTCGAAATCGGCAATTTGCTAATATTTGTACATATTGATCAATTGCGGCTTTAGCCTAGAATGTTGGTTGTCGAGCAAATAAATACATCGCTCTTGGTGAACTGGCTCGGATTCTCGGTCGGTCTCGCTCTTTATGCGTTGCTTGGGTGGATGATCTTCCGCCACAGCGAAAGCTCCGGCGGTAAACAGGTCCGGGTTCTGCTTTTCCTCACCTCTGTACTCGGCCTTGTTTGGAATGCCGGTGAGCTTGTCGTTATCTCGATCGATCCAAGCTTTGCTTTTCATCCGCTCATTAGCGTTCTGGCGTATTCGGCCCTCGGTTTTCTTCCAACCGTCGTCGTTCATTCCGTCCAGCTCGAGAACAAACAGCGGCCGGTGCTCACATGGGCCGCTTACGGGATCAGTACACTTGCGGCCGGGCTTCACCTTTGGGCATACATTGCCGGCAGGCCGGTTCCGTCCTCCGAAAGTCTCGTTCTTCTCACATTCGGAGCTGTTTCGCTTACGGCCGGCCTTTTGCTTGCGAATTTTCGGCAGACGATACAGCGAAAGGCCGTTTGGGTTACGTCGCTCCTCATCTTTGCCGTTTCATCCCTACACCTGGTCTCGCATCAAGGTAGCGGCTCATCCTGGCCGATCGAGTTGATCGCTCACCAGTCTTCGCTGCCGCTTGTTCTTGCGATCCTATATCAAAATTACCGGTTCGCGTTCGCAGATATCTTTCTCAAGAGGGCGGTTTCGCTGATACTTCTCGCCCTCGTTGCATTTGGTATTTATGTTGCGGTCGCTCGTCCGCTGACCGAGATCGCAGCGGGGCTGTCCGTGCCGTCAACGGCCATTATTCTCGTTTTCTGGGTCGGCACGGCATTGCTTTTTCCTGCGATCACCCAGTTTGCGGGTTGGCTCGTGGATGTTGTTTTGCTCAAGCGTTCCGATTACGAATTATTTTTCCAAGAGCTCGCAAAACAGATCGATGAAAGCGAATCGACCGATGTTGTTCCGGCGCTTGTCACCTCGGTTTTGGCGAAGGAGTTTTCCGCGGCGTCGAGTTCCTGGCGGGAAGTGGAATACCTTAAGAATGAAAAACGCCTGAGCGCGGTAAACCTGACCGGAGATTCGATCGAAGCGGTCATCCGAACGGTTGAGAAGCCGTTCTATCTTATTCAGCTAGGAGAATTTGCCGGAGGACGCAGGCTTCTCTCGGAAGAGATCAGCATCGTCGAAATGGTGGCAAACCATGCTGCGAGGCGGATCGATGCTCTTCGGGTCACGCACGAGCGTTGCGAGCGGGAGTTCCGGGAGCAGCAGTTCTCTCGGTTGGCTGCCGAGGCGCAGCTTACAGCACTTCGGGCGCAGATCAATCCGCATTTTCTCTTCAATGCTCTGACAACGATCGGCTATCTGATCGAGGAGTCGCCGGATAAGGCACTCCAGACGCTGTTGCAGCTCACGAAGCTGCTTCGCCGCGTCCTTAACACTACCGACGAGTTCGCGACGCTCGATTCGGAGCTAAAGCTGATAGACAGCTATCTGGAAATAGAAAGAGCAAGGTTCGAAGATCGGCTGCGCGTTTCTATTGATATTCCCGATGATCTAAGGAAGATGGAAATTCCAACTCTTATCCTTCAGCCTTTGGTCGAGAACGCGATCAAGCACGGTATCTCCACAACGCGGGCAGGCGGCGAGATCACGATAAGAGCCACTGTCGAGAAAGATAATGGGCATGACGATCTGTGCATAACGGTTGCCGACACCGGGGACGGTAGAGCACTTCTCGCACGGCCGGAGTCGACCGGCGTTGGCCTTCGCAATATCGAAGATCGCCTCGAAAGTTATTATCAAGGTGACGCGCGTCTTGAGCTTTATCGGTACCGCGATGTTGAAACGCGTGCGGTGATCGCAATACCGGTCGCCCACGTTCGCGGGGAAAAAGAAAACGAAAGCGAGGTTGTCCTGATATGACCGCTCTACGGATCTTGATCGCTGACGACGAGCGGCCGGCGAGAGAATATCTTAAAAAGCTCATATCAAAGATCGACGAGGTTGAGGTCGTCGGTGAGGCTGAGAATGGCCTCGATGCTGCGGACGCTATCAAGGCTTTGCAGCCGGATCTCGCTTTGCTCGATCTGCAGATGCCGGAACTGACCGGGCTTGAGGTCGTCAAGAAAGTTCCGGAAGAAAAGATGCCGCTCTTTGCCTTCGTTACAGCGTTCGATGACTACGCCGTGCAGGCCTTCGAGTTGAATGCGATCGACTATCTATTGAAACCGGTCGACTTGGCCAGGCTGCGGGAGACGATAACGCGGGCTTCACAAAGGCTTGAGACCTCGGACTGGCGCGACGTTGAACGAAAGCGATTGGAAGCAGCCACCGATACTCTTGAGAACACATCAGCCGAAGGTTTCCTGAAGCGGATCCCTGTTCGGATGCGGGAGGACATTTATCTCGTACCGGTTGATGAGATCGCTTCGGTCGTAGCGGACGGTGAGCTCCTTTACCTTACAACTGCCGATCGCACGAAGTACACAATAAATTACCGCCTTAAGGATCTTGAGGCCCGTCTAGACCCGGATGTCTTTATTCGTTTGTCACGCGGGGCCTTGGCGAATCTGAAAATGGTCGAGCGGATAACCCCTTTCGCCGGCGGGACATACATCATTTATCTCACCAACGGACAGGAACTTACCTCAAGCAGGCTTCAATCCAAGCTCCTTCGGACCCAATTGCTGAAGATCTGACGAGCCGGCCGCTCATCGTGCGGCAATCTGGTTGCTTTCCTTTTGCCGCTGTTCATTGGCACATAACAACCATTCATTAAAAAGCCGTAGGTCCCGCGGCAACCGCTGTAAACTCTAGTTTTTCGCCGGCGTGCGTTTCGGGCGCCTTATCCAAACTTTTTTACGAGGCTCTTATGCGACTTTTCACGGTAATTTCATCTGTTCTGTTCCTGGCCGTATCGGCGTTTGGACAGAACGCAACCATCAGCGGAAAGGTGACCTACGGAAACGACATTCCGCTCCACGATGCTAACGTTCAGATCGTCCAAACACGTCAAAGTGTTCGGACGGACACGGAAGGTAATTTTACGTTGACCAACGTTCCACCGGGGCGTTATTCGCTTCTTGTCCATCTCGAAGGGTTTTCGGACGCAACAAGGCAGATAACGGTGGCTTCTGGTGCTTCGCAGACCATCAACTTCCAGCTTCAGATCTCTGCGATACGCGAAGATGTCACCGTAACGGCCTCCGGTACCGAACAGACCACGTTCGATTCATTTCAAACGGTCACGTCGATCGGGCCGGGCCGGGCAATCGAGAAAGCATCCACATCGATCGGCGAAGTTCTTGACGGTGAGCCGGGCGTTGCAAAGCGGAGTTTCGGCCCGGGTTCGGCGCGTCCGGTACTTCGGGGCTTTGACGGAGATCGCGTGCTCGTTCTTGAGAACGGCATTCGTAACGGCTCCGTCGGTTCCCAGTCAGGTGACCACGGCGAACCGCTTGACCCGCTCGCTGCCGAGAGGGTTGAGATCGTAAAGGGCCCCGCGACGCTGCTCTATGGAAGCAATGCCATCGGAGGTGTTGTGAACGTAATCGATCACACCGACGATGATTACACGGATGGCGTGCGTGGATACGTAAAAGGTGTTGGCGGCACTGCCGATAAACAAGGGGCGATCGGTGGAGGTGTCGAGTACGGCATCAACCGCTGGCTGCTTCGCGGAAGTTTCGGGGCGCAGCGGACGGGTGATTACCAAACTCCGCTTGGTGAGGTTCCAAACTCGGCATCGCGCTCGACCACCGGGTCCTTTGGTGCCGGGTATTATGGTGAGAAAGCCTTTATTGCGGGCAAATTCAATGCAGATGTTCGGCGTTTCGGCATTCCCTTTGCCGCTTTGTTCGAAGGCGGTGGCGAAGAGCCGAAAGAGTTCGGCGAACTCCCGGATGTCGACGAGGATATCGATCTTCGGATGCGGCGATACAATGTTCGCTTCAACGGCGGCTTCCGCGATCTGAACAATTCGTTCTTGCGTGGCATCAACTACGCGGTCGATTACACCGACTATCGCCACAAGGAGATCGAGAGCGAGGACGGCATCGATGAAGTTGGTACCACCTTTTCAAATAAGGTGTTCAACTATCGTTCGGTCTTTGAACAGCAGCAATATCAGCGATTGACGGGCCGTTTCGGGTTCGAGGGGTTCAATCGCGACTATGAGGTCGTCGGTGCTGAGCAGTTGATCGATGGAAAGATCCGCCAGAATTCATTCTCGGTCTTTGGACTTCAGGAGCTCAATTTCGACCGGGTCAAGTTCCAGTTCGGCGGCCGCGTTGAGAATAACCGGTATCGGGCTGAAGATCCGCAGTATCGCGACCGAAATTTCACGGGTTTCTCAGGAGCCGCCGGAATGAACGTCGGCCTTTGGGACGGCGGTGCCTTCGTTTTCAATTACACGTTCTCGACCCGAGCTCCTGCCCTCGAAGAGCTTTATAACAACGGGCCGCACATCGGTACCGTTACTTTTGAGATCGGCAATGAAGACCTGACAAAGGAAACGTCAAACGGTTTTGATTTTTCCTTGAGGCATACTTCGCAGAGATTTCGGTTCTTCGGTGATGTTTATTATTACCGGATCAACAACTTCGTCTTTCTCGCACCGCAGGATGAGGATGGCGACGGCGACGTAGACATCGAGGATGGCCTCCCGGTCTCAAGATTTGAGCAGGAGGACGCCGAGTACGTTGGTGCAGAGATCTCGGCCGAGGCGACCTTCAACAGTTGGCTGGGTGGATTCGCGAGCTTCGATGTCGTTAGGGCGAAGCTCGTCGATCAGGACATCAACATTCCGCGGATCCCGCCGGCACGGGCAAAGCTCGGCCTCGATTTCCGTTATGAAGGGCTCAGCCTTCGCCCGGAGGTAGTGTTTGCCTCTGCCCAGACGAAGCTGTTCCCGCTCGAGACAAGGACGGCGGGCTATGGACTTCTGAACGTGGCCGGGTCGTACACGATCGGACGTCAGCACTATGCACATATCTTTTCGTTCAATGCATACAACTTGACCGATAAGCTTTATCGAAACCACGTAAATTTGGTCAAAGACCTTATGCCCGAGATCCGACGAGGTATTCGTGTCGGATACACGTTCCGGTTCTTCTAAATGAGGTCCGTGCGGTTTAGGTTCCTACTGTAGAAAACAAACTTACGCCCTTCTTTCAGTTCGTTTATACTTAAGGAAAACGAACTGAGAGGAGGGCTTTTTTATGACCACAGAGACCATTGAATTTGCGACCGCAAATGGCGACACAACGGCGTATGTTGCCAAGCCGGAGAGAGCGAACGGCAAGGCCGTGATGCTGATCCACGAATGGTGGGGACTGAACGACCACATCAAGGATATCGCGGGCCGCTATGCAGCTGAGGGCTTTATTGCCATCGCTCCCGACCTTTACAGAGGAAAGATCGCCACCGACCCTGAGAATGCATCGAAATTGATGCATGAGCTTGCGATCGAGGACGGCCTCGATACCATCGGTCGAGCCGTTTCAGAGGCAACGGCCCGATACGGAGTTTCGCATTTGGGCATCACCGGCTATTGCATGGGCGGAACGTTCGCCCTGCGGGCCGCGTGCGAGGTTGAAGGCATTGCCGCAGCTGTGCCCTTTTACGGAGACATCCCCGAGGAGTCGGTGCTTGCCAAACTTCGAGTTCCGACGATCTTCGTTTCGGGAACTCGCGATGGTTGGATAACTCCGGCAAAGGTCGCGGAACTTGAGGCTGCCGCAGAGCAACACCAACTGCCTGTAGAATCGCTAAAGTACGACGCCGACCACGCATTCTTTAACAACACTCGTCCTGAAGTGTTCAACGAGGATGCTGCAAGCGACGCTTGGTCCCGTGCGGTCGCTTTCTTTAACTCAAACCTCTAAAAAGTGTAAAGGCTGAAGGACGGCAAGCCCTTCAGCCTTTTTTTGCAAAGAACGAACAGTTTACATCCTAATGTCGAGCTCATAGTGCTGCTCGCGGTCTGGCTTTGGTTCCCGGTCCAGCGAGGTCAGATCTTTCCGATTGCGTTTGCGTTTATACATGTTTTGGTCGGCAGACGCGATCGCCTGCTCGAGCTTGTCGATCGAATCGAAGTCGGTGAATCCCCAGGAAACTTTGATGTCGATCAGCTCGTCGATCCCATCGACCTTTACCCCGCGGAGAAGGTTTTCGAGCCGGGTCATTCTCATTTCCGCCATCTCCGCGTCCATACTTACCATGATCACGAAGAACTCATCGCCGCCCCAGCGATAAATGAGGTCCTCAGCCCGCATTAGCGACCTGATCGATCCGACCACCATCCTTATCGTTGCATCGCCGGCCGAGTGTCCAAAGCAATCATTGATCGCTTTCAGACCGTCGATATCAAAGAACCCAACGCATCCGTTCACCGAAACTCCTTCCGAATTTCCCTGCCGGACGAAGCCATAGAAAGCGTGTCGCGTCAGGGCGGCAGTAAGCGGGTCTGTGTGCACCAATTCTTCAAGCGTGCGTTTGGTCTTCTCAAGCTCTGCATTCGCATCCTCGGCTCTCCGCAGAACCTTTTCGAGCAGAATGATGACCATCCCGAACCCCAATGCCGTTTGGAGGACCATCGTGATCATCGGCGAATAGACCAATAATTCGCTGCGGAGCGGAAATCCCGTTCCGGACAGCGAAACGGCGAAATAGCCCGCTGATTGGATCGCGAGCAGAAGCAGGGAGACGTGCATCACCTTCCACCCGAAGGTCCGCGAGCCGCGACGGCTTAGCGTGACATACCCATAAACATAGAAGCCCACCAAGATCGCTGCGTGGATCGGAAGCAGTTCGTTGAATTCGGGCGAAAGGAGCGGCAGTGCG
The DNA here is from genome assembly GCA_964526245.1 of uncultured Chloracidobacterium sp. Taxonomy (GTDB): domain Bacteria; phylum Acidobacteriota; class Blastocatellia; order Pyrinomonadales; family Pyrinomonadaceae; genus OLB17. The sequence continues at coordinate 61,909 of CAZGLZ010000004.1, forward strand.
ATCGCGATGGCGACGAAGGGTACGATCGCCGCCTCGTGTTTTGCGTTTAGCTCAAAGTCGGATTCGAGAGCTTTACAGCCGGCTATCAAAAGGAAACCGAAGATGTACTCGCCGAGAAAATAATAGGTGAAGAGCATCGTCCCGAACTCGTCAAAGTCGAACGCGAGCCGAAGTGAGATCAGTGCAAACGACTGGCACAGCCAGGCAACGGCCCAATATTTCAAGGCCGTAAGCTGCAGCGAACGCCGAAGGAAAAGCGAGAGTATCGTTATGAGGAATACACTATTCAGTTGGATGAGCAGTGTGATCTTTGTATCCATAGGGGCTTTTGGAGAAGCCGGGAGATGAAACCGTAGGCGAACTGATGAAAAGCGGTTTGAAAGTATTTGAGGATGGAAGGGACGCAGATAGCGTCTCTAAAATTATAGAGTATGTGCGGAGGTGGTGTCCATAACTTTTTTACCCGAGAATTTCGTGCAATTCCTCTAGGGTCGGTAGTGCGGTCCGTGCACCGACCTCCCGGCAATTGAGAGCGGCAACGGCATTTGCGGCCCGTGCACATTCCTCTACGGTGAACCCCCTGAGGACGCCATACAAAAGCCCCGTCCGAAACGCATCGCCGGCCCCGGTAGTGTCTCGGCAAACACCCGGAACTCGGAAGCCCGGCGTTTTAATGAACTGCCCACCGCAGAGAAGCAATGAACCTTCCACACCTTGCGTTATACCTACAATGCCGGCCCCGGTCATTTCTTCTAGCTTCCGCAGGCCTTCTTCGATCTCGATCGCGCCAAAAAGCCTTCGCGGCATGTCCGAGGAAACGATCAAAATATCCGTTAGCTTCAAAAGATCGTCCGTGGCCTCGAACAGGTTATCGAGATCTACCGAAACGAGCGTACCGGCCTCGCGAGCGGCCTTTGCCATCGCCACACATGCAACTCCATCGTGCGGGGTCATGTGAAGGATCTTCGCACTTCGTGCAACATCTAGCGGAGCCTCGGCTTCCTTGTATTTCAGTCGTTCATCGCGCTTCCAGATCACCGTCCGTTCGCCGCTCCGGGCATCTATGACAATAAAAGCGATCTGTGTCGAAGCCCCTGCGATCCTTTCGCAGCTGGCCACGCCAACCCCTTCGATCCGAAGACTTTCGATCCCGAAGTCGCCTGCATCGTCGTCACCAAACCGTCCGGCATATGTGGTCGAGGCCCCGAGTCTCAGCAACCCCGAGAGCGTGGTCGCTGTCTCGCCACCGGGAAAACGAAGATAATGGTCTAGTTCGATCTTTGAACCGAATGCCGGATAGCTTGGGACTGTGATGAGAAAATCGACGGCATTCGTGCCGAAGCCGGCAACATCGAAAGGGGCTGATTCGCGGAGCTGAAAAGGTAAGTTCATCTGCAGATCATTTTATCGCCGGCTTCGTCAAATTCCTCTCCTCGTATCTTGCTTAGTTGAGCGGCTAGAGGGTAAATTTGAAAAGTCCGTACAGCAAATTGAAAGCAAGTCCTAAGCTTAACCAACATCCGGAGTAAAACGAAAATGCCGACAGCCATCTGCCCAGAGTGTGATGAGGAAGTATATGTTGAAGCCGATGCCGAACAAGGAGACAAGGTCAACTGCGAAGAATGTGGTTCTGACCTGATCGTTGTCGGCCTTGACCCAATTGAACTAGATCTGAAGGTCGATTCGGACGACGATGATTACGATGAAGACGACGAGGACTATGATTCGTATGACTACGATGACGACCGGTACTAGAGTCCCTCGGCAGGGCCTTCTGTCAGTCCTCTAGTTTGTAACCCGATCTATTTTGTTTGATCTCATACCCCTGGACCGATTCTATCTTCACAGATCGGAATTCATTTTTGTCGCCCGGCTCCGGATAGAATGCGAGAACATAACTTTCGTCGATCGCCGCAGCTAATCGAGAAAGGATCGGGTCAAGGCTCTTCTCTGTAGCGAGGATGCTGATCCCGCCCGTTAACTCGGTAAGCCGGCTCGCCTCGAAGGGGGTTATGACAGGGCGTTTACCGCGATCCAATCGCGAAAAGGACGGCAGAATTACTGAGTGGACGCTCACACCCGCCGTGTTCGCTCGCTCGATCACTGTTCGAGACGAAACCACATCCCCGACGGGAAAACCGTCTGTTATTACGATCACGGCACGCTGCGGGATCTGTCCCGCTGCAGCCTTCGGGCCGTTCCTTACGATAGTCCGCACTGCAGCATCTACCGCGTCGTAGGCATGGGTCGAAAGCCCGTCCCGATCGTGCCGGAGGCGGCCGAGTCGATCGATCAGCCTTTCTCGCCGATTGGTGAAGGGAACGACCGTCTTAACATCCATCGCAAAGGTCAATACTGAAAAATATGCATCGGGCCCCTCAAGCCGGCGGGCAAACTCACCGAGTGACGTTCGCAGCCGTTCCAATTCGGCCTCGGTCATGCTGCCTGACACGTCAAGAGCAAAAACGACGGCGAGCGGCCTTTTCCCGAGCGGACGCGTCATCGGCTGGAAGAAGTCGATCTTACGCTCGGATCCGTTCTCAAATACACGAAAATCGCTTGCCGACAAACCGCTGACCGGCTTCCCCTCGGCATCCGTCGCTCGCACTTCAAAGCTTACGAGCTCAGTTTCAACCCTGATCACGTTCTGGTTCTGTGCTGTGGCGATCGTGGAAAGCATTGACAGAACCAAGGCAACCAGTGCCGCCGGGACAAAGCTACGCGACGCCGGGACGTATGCGTCGACTCTTCTGCCAATTTGATAGACTTCGGTCATTCTCATCGGTCAGCCTGAACCAATTAACAGTATAGCTTCAGCCGCATCGAGCGAAAACCTAGGTTTTTCCGAGTTGCTGGTTCCTAGAACGTTGGCACGAAGTTTGAAAGCCGGAGTTGCGGGAGTTTTGCTCGTTGCCTGCGTAGTATGTCGATGGGAGTTTCAAAATTCGGTTTTGTGGATTCAAAGGTTGAACTGGTCGTTCTCGTCGCCGGAATTCTGGCGATGTTCTACGCCGTCACGGCCGCGATCTCACTGAGCTTTCCGGATTTCACCCTGCTCGTTGCCTCGTGTCTGATCGCAGCATTGATCGGCCGGTTCAAGCTAACGATCCCGTCAACAAGCATCACCTTCGACCCAAGGCTCGTTATCAGTTTCTGGGCGGCGGTCTGGCTCGGGATACCGGGCGCGGTTCTTGTAACCCTGGCTGCCTTGCTTGCGGAAATGGCTGAGGAGCATGAAAGTGCGTCACCTGACATCGCAAGGATCGCGGCTGAGGTCCTCGTGATCCTGGTCTCTTCCCACGCCTATTCATTGGCCTTTGCAAACTTTCAAAGCAAGGCACGCACACTCGGCGGCGGTTCCGTACCGGTCGAGATAATACTTGCCGTGTTCGTCATGGCAGCCGTTTACTTTCTGTTCGCCGTTCTGACAACCGGGTTACGGACCGAGGCCGGGACAGTAAAGAATCGAAACGCAGCCTCCGAAAAGCCGACCGTTATCGCCCGCAGTACGATCGTCGCGGTCCTATCGACGCTCCTGCTGGTGCTTGCGGTCAACCATTTTGGGCTAGAGCTCGCATGGCTTGCCGTTCCGGCCGCAGTGGCTATCAAGCTCGCTCACCGGATACACGTCCGAAGCCTTGAGGCCAAGACCGCGGAGATAAAAGAGGCAAGCCGCTTACACCTGGCCACCGTAGAGGCGTTAGCAACGGCCATCGACGCCAGAGACCAGGTCGGGCTCGGCCACGTACGCCGAACGCAGATCTATGCGGTCGGGCTCGGGCGGATCCTTGGCCTGTCGGAAAGCGAGATCAGCGCGTTGAAGATGGGTGCTTTACTTCATGATATCGGTAAGTTGGCGGTACCGGATCACATTTTGAATAAGCCGGACGGCCTGACGCCGGCAGAGGCAGAGAAGACGAAGATCCATTGCTCGGTCGGAGCTTCGATACTTGAAAAGGTAGGGTTTCCCTATCCGGTCGTCCCAACCGTAAAGTACCATCACGAAGCCTGGGACGGAACCGGATATCCTGAAGGCCTGAGGGGCAGGAAGATCCCGGTCACTGCTCGGATAATTGCCCTCGCCGATATGTTCGATACTCTTCAGGAAGACCGGCCGTACCGAAAAGCGGTCGCTCGGCAGGACGCGATCGAAACAGTGAGGGCACTTGCGGGCAGCAAATTCGACCCGATGCTGACCGACATATTCCTTCGAAACCTCGAGATCTTCGAGGCTGAGATCGAGGCAAACGGACTTGGCCCCGAATCGATCGGAAACGGACAGGCGGTCGGTGATCTGAGGCTCGATGATTCGGTCAATCCGAACTATGTTGACCAGATCAAGAGGGCAAATCACGAAGCGTTCACGCTTTTCTCACTCGCAAGGGATTTCAGCGGGGCATTGAACCTGTCGGAGACGCTCGAATTGCTTTCCCTGAAGCTCAAGGACTTCATTCCCTACGAAACGTGCGTTGTATACCTTCTCGACCCCAACGCGGACACGGCGAATGCGGTGCATGCGAGCGGCAAGCACGCTGGGGATGTATTAGGCCGCCGGCTCATTCTAGGGGAAGGAGCGACCGGCTTTGCCCTCCGCTCGCGCAAGCCTGTCGGTAATGTTGACCCGGCGCTCGACTTCGCGTTCAGCGGTGCCGAGATGGCCGCCTCCTTCAAAACGATGGCCGCGGTACCACTGATCGCAGAGGACCGCCTTATTGGGGTCGTTTCGCTCTACGCAGCTAAGATCGATAGCTTCCAAGACGAGCACCTCCGCATTTTCGAGACGGTCGCGAAGATCGCCGCCGATGCCATCGAAAAGGCGATGGAGCATGCCGAGACGCGGCTCCATGCCCACACGGATGCTCTAACGGGCTTGCCGAACTCAAGAGCGTTGATCGCCGAGTTTACGAAAGAGGTTCAGCGAGCCGGCCGCAATGGCACAAGCTTCCAGCTGCTTGTGCTCGACCTCGACGGGTTCAAGCAGGTGAACGATACCTACGGCCACAAGTTTGGGGATTCGATGCTGCGCGGGATAGGGAACGTCATTCGCGAACAGCTTAGGGAATATGATTTTCTTGCGAGATACGGTGGCGACGAATTCGTTGCCATCGTGCCCGAGACCGACCTCGAGTTCGTCAGGGTCCTGAGCAGGCGTATCGAGGATGCCGTCTCGGCCTTTGAGCTGGTCGAAGACGGTGGAACGGCCAGGGTCGGGATCAGTATCGGTTCGGCCTCATATCCTTCAGCCGGACAGACTTTCGATGAGCTGATCCAGATCGCCGACCGCGAAATGTACCGTGCAAAAGAATTTCACCGGCTACGCAGAGCCGGAGCGGAGCAATTGATCGAGGTCGAGCAGGCAGCAGCAGGCGACTCACCGGAGATTCCCCGCTCCGGTACGTATCGTCATGTTAGGCACCAGCCGCGTGCGGCCGAAAAGCCCTCGAATGCAGAAGCGCCCATCATCTCTACCGATTCCGTGCAATGACCGGCTTAAAATGCCTGCGAAAAGCGGAAGTGCAATTGTCCTTGCGATAGGCGAAAGAATGCGGGAGGATTTGGCCCCTGAGGGATGATGAACGACGGCGGATTAAGCAGGTAACCGTAGTCAACCGCGAATTCTCCGCCAACGGGCGTCTTGAGCCTAAAGCCGACCCCAACGGTGTGTGACCAAAGGGCACGCAGGTTGCGGCGAAAGACGTCGCTTTCCGGGATCGATGCTCGCCTGAATATGTCGCTCGGCCGACGAAAGACGTTACCTCCGTCGTAGAATGGGACAAGGCGTACGGTCTTCGAGACCGGCACCCTCGCTTCCACGTTCACCACCGCAAGAGCGTTCCCACCGAAAGGAACCGTAAAGGGATCAAGAAAGACCGATTCGCCATTACTGTTGCGAAATTCGCCCTGCGGTACCACAACAACCCGAGGTCCGGCAGATTCGAAATCGAATCCACGGAGCGTTGTCGAACCGCCGGCGAAGAAGCGTTCGCTGATGGGTAGAATTCCTTCGAGATCCGGAAACTCATCTGACGAAAAGCGCTCCCGTTTTGAGAAAACATTTGCGACACCAAGTATTCCCCGTGCCGCGATCGTCGTGTTCCGGAGCTTCGGAAACGTGTAGTAGTAATTGTACGAAGCCTGAAATTTATTGAAGCCGATATTTGCCCCGAGAGCCGGCAGCGACACATTGTATTCGGCCGTAAAATAATCGCCGTTCGTTGGGTCACTCGCGTTATAGCGGCAAGGATCGCCCGGCTCGCCGCGTTGAATTATCTCGAGGACCGTGTACTCGATGCCGCACCTTCGCCGCGTATCTCTGACGAAAGTTGCCCCAAAGCCGGAGATGCGTATCCGATCGTCAGGCTCCAGCAGATCGCGGATCAAAAGGCTGTCTATGTTCGTCAGGCGGACGTTCTCAAAACGATATTTGAAGAAAAGCAGAGAACGGTCTTTGAGGCTGAGAGTACGATTCGTTTCGGCGGTCAAGGTCAGGCGGTCGAGCGTTGGGCTGCCGGCGGGCTGTCCAAATTCATCGATCGGATTCCCTTCGTCGTCCAACCGCTGAACGATCCCGAACGTTCCTCGGTCGAACGCCGAGCGAAAGAACCGCGTCACGGTCGAATCTCGCTGGTATTGGGCGGAGATGGTCAACGGTGCGAACCTGCGTTCCCGATCAGGAAGGAACCGCGGGTTAACGAAATCGATCTGGAACAACTGCCGCCGCTGGCTCCAGCGAACGCTGGCTCCGCCCTGCCACAAATTCCCGAGCAGGTTGAAATGCCGAATATCGGCAAAGCCGCTCCACCCGACATCGGTCGAGAACCCTCCGCCGTATTGCAGCAATCTGGGCTTTTGCTCCTGAACGTCGATTACCACATCGGCGAGTCTGTCTCCGCCGGGCGTATTTCCAGCAGGGCGTGCCGATATATTCGCACGTTCGAACGCGTCCGTGGCGTACAAGGCCTGTTCGCTCGCGTAAACATCCGCCGACCTCAGGAGCTCGCCGTTCTTCATCGAAACTGCTCTCTCGATGGCCGCTGTCTTGGTCAGTTGATTTCCGACCACGAGTATTCGGTTAACGAAGACCGGCTTGCCTTCGTTCTGAATGTTGTAGATCAGCTTGTACCTCGGCGAGCCGGTATCGGGATCCGCAGGGAGTTCGTCGAACGCGAAGTTTACGCTCGCATCGAAATAGCCTCGCTCTGAGTAGAACGTCGCAAGGGCGCGCTGGCCGTTGCGTACTCGCGCAATTGAAATATTACGGCCGGCAATATTCGGAAGAACGCTGCCCAGTTCGTCATTCGAAAAAGCCGAGTTCCCGCGTATCTCAACTTCTGTGATGACGGTCGGTACGCCCTCGTCAACGACGAAGGTGATGATGAGGTTCTCGCCATCGAGCGAGACACCTTGATTAACGCGAACTTCGGCATTCCTGTAGCCGAGCTCACGAAGAACCGAACGGATCGCAGAGGCATCACTATCAAGCAGCCTTTGACTCGTATAACCTCGTCCATAGCCAAAGAGCGGGATCACGCCGAGAAAATTAGCTTCTTGCGATTCGAGAATGGTGCGGATCTCTTCGATGTCAAAGAGATCGGTTCCACGAAGCCTTATCTCAACGAGCTTCAACCGCCGATTAAGATCGACCAAGTATTTGATACTGACCTTTCGGCCGGCGAGTTCTGCACTGTTAAGCGAAGAGCAGATGAACTCTGATTCGGCGGGCATTCCATCGGTCGGCGGGATTATCGGCGGGTCGACCGAGCACACGGACCGGACATCGGCAAAGAAATATCCGCGTTCCTGAAAGTGGTTCTCCAGCCGTCGTTCACCCTCAATGATCGCCGCGAGATCGATGGTCCCTTCTCTTTTTACCGGCAGCAGCCTTCTCTGTGTTCCTTCGCCGACGCCGGCTCCCTCGGAGACCACTTCGACCTCGACCTCCGGCCCTGCGGACCCGCGAATTTCGACCGAGATCGTGTTTGATTCACTGTCATAGATCAAACGCGGCTCATTGATGCTGGGTGCAAGAAATCCGGCATCACGAAGATTGGTGCGGATCCGTTCGACGTCATCTGCGAGCCTTTGCTCGGTAAACTCAGTTCCCGCTTTTAAGCGGATCCCGCGGTTAAGCTCTTCACTGTTCGCTCCCTCGACCGCGATCGTGAACTCGCCAACTGTGGCTCGGGGCCCGGCCGTGACAATGAACCGTATCGCAACATCGTTACCTGATTGGAGGCGATCTTGTTCGTAGGAAGCTTCGGCCCGGTAAAATCCTCGTTCGCGCAGGTACTCGACGATCAGGTCAGCATTCGTCTGGAGCGCGCGTTCGCTGACCGTTGCTCCCGGGTCGAGAAGGTTTAGCCTGAGCAGCAGTTCCTGCTCGGTCACTCCCGTGGAGTCACTGTCAGTTATATTGACCGTCACCCGCCGTGCTACCGTTCTTCGTTTTATCCGAAATGTGAGTTCGATCCCGCCGGTTTCGGTTTGCCTTGATTCGGCCGCGACGGTCTCGGCCGTGCCGGAATCGAAGATCGAGGCGATAGCATCGCGAAGCCTGACCGCCGAGTATGTTTCGCCGAGAGCTGTTGCGGCGAGTAGTCGATACCTTTCGGCCTCTGGGATGTCACTCGACGCCTCTTCGAGAACGATCCTAATGGCATCGATCTTTCGGCCATCCAGTTCCGTCTGGGCCTCCGCGGCGACCGCGAAAAGTGGGAGCCCTATCAGAAATGCGGTCACCAATCGCAGAAGATGCGACGGAGGCCGGGCGGGTCGGACTAGCTCGCGGGGGCGTTCGATCAAAACCGCCTCCTGAACCTTACCTCAAAACTGAAATTATCGCGGTTCTGCGTCACATTGCTGAGCGAACGCTGTTCGTATTGGGCGACGAAGGAAAGGCGGTCGGAGACCCGGTATTCGAACGCAATGACCTGATTCTGGTCCTGCGATAAATTGGTTGCGTAGGTTACCCGAAGGTTGTTATTGATCTGCCGCCCGACCGTGAGCCTGGCCGAAGGGTCGAGCCGTTCGCCGGATATGATCGGGTCGATCTCAAAAACATTTAGGCCAAAAAGCCGGTCGGTCGCACGCCGTGCCGGAGCGTTAATTATCGAATCCGTCAGGACTTCCGCCGCTGTATTCAGTCCGGTTGACGCGAGCGTCGGGATCCCGGTCGATGTGTTCGAAAGGCTGCCGGTCGTGATAAGCGAGATGACGTCCTGCTCGGGAAGGGCCGGATTCGAGCGAACCGACGCATTCAATGCTGCGGTATCGGTAAGCGGCCCTGAGAGGTTCACGAAGACCTGATAGCCGTTTATCTCTGAATCTGCCTGAAGGAAGATCACCGGATCGATATTCGTGTCCGGCGGAAACTCAAGTACTCCGCGCTGAATGATGTAGCGGTCATTGCGGAAGAAGACAGTTCCGCTGGTCGATGTGATCCGCCCGGCGAGCCGCGGATTGTCGGTCGTGCCCGTTAGTTGGAGCGAGACGGACGCGGTGAGGTCGGCGATATTGTTTCGTACGATAAGTGCGTCGCGGCCCGTAATGCTTAGATTGAACCGCGGGGCCAGCCCCGAGGACGAACTTCCGCCGAGTGAGCCTTCTCGCCGTGCCCCGATAACGTTTGCGAGTTCGATGTCCCGGCTGTAGACGCTTCGCCTCGCGAGGATGCTTCCCGAAATGACATTCAGCAACTCCGTCCCTTGACGTGAACCCGAGAAGTCGAGCCGCGCGTCACCGGTCGTAACGAAATTCTCGGGAAGCGGAACCGTCACATTAGATCCCGTTAGCGAAACTCGGTAATTCTGAACGGCAAGATTATCGCCGAACAAAATGCCGCCGCTTGCTGAGAACGATCCGCCGCCCAAGTAGCCCGAAACGCGCTCGAACTGAGCCTGGTCGGCAGTAAATCTAACGGTGCCGGTCATCCGGTCTGCGGAGAGCCGGCTTGAGCCGATGAAGGTTGCGACCGCCGCATTCGAGAGCTGAGCGGTGCCGTTGATCCTTGCCGTCCGATTGATCCCCGCAAGCCGGACCGAAACGTCGGCCATTCCGCCGAAAAACGTATCGGTCGCGGCAATTCCCGGGAAGATGTTCAGAAGGCTTAAATTAAGCCGGCCATCGATCGAAAGATTGTTCATCCCGTCGTCCGACAAAGCCTTTGTTCCTGCAACCACGAGATTCGATCCGCCTCCGGCAAATTTTGCACTTTCGAAGGTGATCTCTGACGGAGAAAAACGAACGACGACCGGCTCTAGAGCCGTTAGGGGTGATTCCTGGATCTGAAGCGTCAGTTGCGAGAAATTCGCAACGCCCGAAAGATTCGCCGTGCTGAAGGCCCTTTCGCCGGCATCATTTGCTACCATGAGCGGCCCGCCGAATTCGACCTTTCCGGTGCCGTTCCCGCCGATCGAATAACCCTTCAGTTGCGGGATCAAAGCAAAGAAGGGGCGAAGCGGACTCTGATCAAGCGAGTGCTCGACACGCAATGGCAACTCCGGCTTTCCGAGGTCAACGCTCGCAAGGAAAACCTGCGGGCGGCCTTCGAGTTCAGCGATCAGATCTGCCTTCAGTATCTGGTCCGACGTTGTCCCGTTGAACCGAATGTCGCCAAAAGGATTCTCATTTACAACGATGCCTGATCCGCGCCCATTAAATGTGATCTGGATCGAAGCGGTTTGTTCGAGATTCCCGGAGCCGCTGGCGGAAAAGTCGACTTGTCCGGTAGCTACCGGCAGCGAATCGCTTGCCGGAAATAATGCAAGCAAAAGCGAAACCGGAACCTTGCTGCCATTTATCTCGCCGTTGAAGTTTTCGGTCATCCGGTCGTATGAACCTGTGAACGCAGCCCGTCCGCCGTCGGCCGAGATCGAGGCAGACTCAATATCGATGACCGTTCCTTCGAATCTGGCCGCGGCGCGCAGTTCGTCGAATGGCTGTCCATTCAGAGTTCCCTGCTTCGATACGATATCGATCGTTCCCTGCGATTCGTTCGGAAGCCCCCGCAGTTCGATCGTTCCGGAAGTGTTCCCGCGAAGTCCCTGAAGCGATGCCGGAAGGTCTACCGGGATCGCCGTCAAAAGCCGGCCCGCACTGATGTTGTTGAGCGTGGCTGTAACCGACGTATTGTTAATGCCGGCCGCGGGTATAGCGACCGCAAACTCCATCTGCCCGCCCTCGACCTCGAGCAGTTTGCCGTTCGAAACAAAAACGCCTCGTGATGAAACATCGAGGTCGGCCGATACGCGCCCGAGTTCCTGTTCCCGAAGCGAGATCGACCCGAGCGACAGGTTGCCTTTGAACTCCGGTTCGGCGAGACTTCCGGTGACCCTTCCGTCGAATGCCAAATCATCACGAACCACGACCCTGTACGCATCCAGTTGCTCTGTGAGGCCGGGAGATACGTCAAGGATGCGGAACATTCTTTCCGCTTCTGAAGCATCCGACGAACGAAGCGCGAGTTCAAGATCGGAATCGGTGCCAAGGAGATCGAATCGGCCGGAGGCAGTTAGCTCGCTCTTGTCGGTGGCGATCTTTACATTTTCAACGTTCAAAAGCCCGTCGTCCGCTTTGATCTCTACCGACCCGTTCAGCGGGATCCTTCCGTCCGCATCATTTCCGGCCGAAGCCGCAATGTTCGCATTGATGTCACCCTTCGCCGTTCTGAGATCCGTACCCTTGAAAGAAATGTCGGCCCGTCCGGTCGTTTGCCCTTCGATCGGTAAAATGCGCCCGGCACCGAGTGCTATCATTTTCGAGATATCGAGAGAACTAAAGTCAGCGTTTACCGTTGATGCGGATCGTGAGCTGAGAGCGATCTTTGCCTCGCCCCGGACGTCGCCGTCCATTACCTGAGCAACAAGGTCGTTGAGTTCGGCCCGGTCGTTGGTAATGACAACACTCGAACGTGCGGATCCGAGAGTGATACTTCCGAGCGTGCCGCCGCCAATGCTCATATCCGCCGAGGCACGGTATCGGCCGGAAGGCTCAAGAACATAGACCGGCTTCGCGGCGACGACCTTCTCGATTGTCCCGCCCTCGGGAAATGACTCGCTCTTCGAGAGTGTTACTGTGCCGGCGTCGATATCCTCGGAACGTGCCTCGACCCGTCCTTGACGAATTGTTAAGCGGACACCTGCGATGTTAAGGCTTCCAAGGATCGCGCCGTCGGACTCGACCCTAGCGACCCGTAACCGGTCAGAATAGATCAACGTATCGGGGCCGACGTCGCGAAGCGTGACCGTGTCTGCCCTGAGCCCTTCGATACGATTCCCACCCGAATCCAGACGCTCTGCGGTGAGATCGCGAACCGAGAGCTCCGTCGACGAAGGAACGTCCTTCAAGGCAAAGTCCCGGGCCTTCAAATTTCGCAGACGGGCATCGCCGATCGTTGCGTTTCGCGCTTCCAGGCCGTCTATGTCCACGGTTGTGGTTTCGCCTGAGTCACGAACACGAAGGTTGCGGCCGGTTACACCGTCAATTTTATAGTCGTCGGTCTGAAACGATCCGGCCTGTGCGGTCGGAGCGGCCAGGGTTGTAGTTTCTCCATCGACCGTAAGTCTCAGTCCTTGCGTCCTAAGGTCGCTAAATCGGGTATCGGCGACCGAGAAAAGCTGTGCCCGGCCGTTGCCGGCTGTGGCGACAAGACGCCTATCGTTAAGTTCGGCGACCGCATCCGAAATGAAAAGCCCGCCAAGTGTCAATGACCGCGACTTTGCGGCCGCTGCCTGCAGTTCGCCGACCCAACGAAAGTCCGTTCCGGTCCCGCGAACGTTTCCTGCGATCCGCGGAAATTCGACCCTGAAATCTTCGAACGTGAAAAGCTCGGCGACGGCACGGCCATTGGCCTCGTACTGAGAATTTGTTCCTTCGACTGTCGCTGCAACATCGACCGCCCGCAGATAGACGCCGTCCGCCGCGAGAGCCTCCGACGTGACATTACCGTCCACCCGATAGGCCGTTCCCGTTCCTGTGACACGTCCCTTGAAGTTCCCGACACCGCGAAGCGTTGTGCCGAGCGGAAAGATCGTTGACGTTTGAGTTAGGTCGAGCGAGGATTCAATGCTCAGGTCGTAAGTGAAATTCTGCCAGTCGGTCAGGCGGCCGCTAAGCGTCGAGTAACCGATCGGAGTGTCAATACGAAGTTCGCTGATATCTGCGGATTCCGGGTCGGCGACCGCCTTCGCCCGAATACGGATATTCTCCAAACGGCCGCCGTCATAGGTGAAAAAGGAATCCGTGGACTCCATCTCAATTCGGAATCGAGACGGGCGGTCGAGCAAAGGCTCGTCCGTTGGGTTAATGCTGACCGTTAAATTCCTCGCATCCGCCTCGATCTTTCGCGATACATCGTTAAAGTGGATCACGGAGTCGAGCAGCAGGAACTTGATCGAATCGTATTTGAAGCTGAGGCGTGACTCCCGTTCGTCTGCGACGAGGTTGGCAAAGTTCGATCGCCCGTTCTCATCGAACCTGACCCAAACCTCTGCCCCGTAGATCTCCGTGGAATCGACCGAGATCTCGCGGGTCGTCTGCCAGGCGAAAAGATCGAGGATCGTTATTCCGATCCGTGCGTCTCGAATAAAGAACAGCTTTTCGCCGGTGACGCGGTCGTTGAAGGTGGCGTTCTTGAGTTCAAGTTCGAGCGGGGAAGCGTTCAGACGAAACACATCGGCATCAAAAACGATGCCCATGTATTCCATTTTCTCGCGAAATTGGTTCTTGACGACCGAATCAACGGCACCTGACCTGAAGAGAACTACGCCAACAATGCCAAAAAGCAGAACGAGACCGCCCGCCGCGATCACAAGAGACCGGAGCCGTTTCCCGGCGAGAAATTTCCGCTTTGCCGGTGGTTCGTCTTCTGCCGGCGGTGCCGGTTCGAGCGGAGTGTCAATTTCCTCAGGCATTCTTGCAGCCAAAAGACGATCCAGCCCTATTTCAGGCTGACCGTCTCAACTATCTCAAGGCCAAAGGCCTCAAGAGCATTGATCTTTGGGGGATGGTTGGACAAAAGCCGGATCTTTCTGATCCCAAGATCTTTCAGTATTTGGGCACCGATCCCGTAATCATGGATCTTTCCGTAGCCAGTTTCGCGTTTTGCGTTTTGAAAATCAACACCTTTTTCCTGCATCACCGCATACGTGCGAAGTTGATCGACCAGGTCAAGGTGGTTATCCCGCTGCCGAAGATAAATGATCGCTCCGCGGCCCTCTTCAGCGATCTTTTGAAGCGACGTGTTTATCGCCGGGGCAGCCTCGCCAAGCGTGCATCCGAACATTGCAAAGGTCACATTCTCCGTTTGGACGCGGACGAGTATCGATCCGGTTGTATCCGAAACGTCGCCGAGCGTGAGGCCCACGTGCGTTTCGCCGTTTATCAGATTCTCAAAGATAACAGCATCGAACTCACCGTACTCTGTTGGAAGGGTTGTTGAGACGACCCGGCGAATGAGCGGCTCCCGTTCCATTCTGTATCGGACAAGATCGGCGACGGATATGATCTTCAGATCGTGACGCTGGGCGAAAAGCTCGAGTTCGGGCATGCGGGCCATCGTGCCGTCATCGTTCATTATCTCGCAAATGACGGCCGAAGGGTCGAGCCCGGCGATCCTTGCAATATCAACGCTTGCCTCTGTCTGCCCGACCCGAACAAGGACGCCACCCCGTTTCGCTCGGAGCGGAAAAACATGTCCCGGCCTTGCAAGATCGGAAGGTTTAGAAGTCGGATCTACTGCGGTCAAAATGGTTCTCGCCCGGTCCGCAGCAGAAATGCCGGTCGTGACGCCCTCCTTTGCCTCGATCGAGATGGTGAAGGCAGTTCCCATGCTCGAGGTGTTGTCCGCTGCCTGAGGCGTCAGGTTAAGTTCATCGCACCTTTCTTCCGTTAGCGGAAGACAGATCAACCCACGGCCATGTGTGGCCATAAAGTTAATTATTTCCGGCGTTATCTTTTCGGCCGCACAAACGAGGTCGCCCTCGTTCTCGCGATCCTCATCGTCAACAATAATGATCATCCGGCCATTCCGGATGTCATCCGCCGCTTCCTCGATCGTGCTCAGAGGCATTTGGTGTTTCGCAGTCCTATATCGAAAATCGAAACTGAATTTTATCGAATGTTGAGTGTCATTGCTAACTGATGTCCCGGTTAACAATTGGGCCGAGTGGCTTTACAATTAATCGATGCCGCTCGTCCTCAAGCTCGCTGTGCGCTCTATCAGCCTCAAACGTGGCGGCCTTGCCCGTTTTACGTCACTTGCGGCGGCATTGATGGT
>CAZGLZ010000004.1:77282-85899 GCA_964526245.1 uncultured Chloracidobacterium sp.
GCCTCAAACGTGGCGGCCTTGCCCGTTTTACGTCACTTGCGGCGGCATTGATGGTTTCTATTGCGGTGTTCACATTTCTCTTTACTTACACATTGGCAAGGGCTTTTGAAACAACTCTGATCTCAAGTTTGACCCGGTCGGAACCGCATGTTGTGATCGCTCCGGTCGGGACTCTTTCGAAGGACACTCTCGGCGGTATAGTTGATCGTGTTGCCGGTATTGATGGCTTAACAGGCATTCGGCCTGCAGCAGCCACACACGCGATGGTCTCGGCCAATCGAAGGTCGAATGTTGTTCTGATCCGGACGGCCGAAAGCGAGAGCTCCGGACTAATGATCGGTGACCTCCTCGCGGCCCGTCTAGAAGTTGCTCCCGGCGATGAAGTGGAATTGGTCGTACAGGCCCGGGATGAGAGTCTCCGCAAGGTGCGAACCCGCGTCGGCCGCGTATCATCGAGCGGCCTCGCCGATCAAGATCTATCGGTCGTTAGCGTCGGGCATAATGAATATGCAGCGATCGTTGGTGAAGAGGTATTCACTCCCGATCATATCGAGGTCTTCTTGGCCGACCCGATGACCGCAGACGACGCGGCGACCCGTATCGCCGCATTGGCCGGCGACGGGGTTCAGGCCGTTTCTTGGCAGAGGTCGAACAGCGTTTTATTCGAGTCGCTGCGGACCGCGAAGAGCTTTGCCGCTTTGGTCGTCTTGTTGTTCGCGGCATTCGGAATGTTCGGCTTGGCAATAACAACCGCGGTCCTTGTGCGGGAGCAAAAGGCCGACATCGCAATTTTTCGGACTCTCGGGATGCCGCAGAGGTCTATCGCATTGGCCGTTGCGATCCATACTGCCGCGATAGCCCTCGCAGGCGGCCTTCTTGGAGTAGCGTTGTTCTATTTGACGCTCTCAACCATCGACGCCTCGTTTTTTCTTGCATTACTCGGAACGGGAACGCCGCTGCGGACGGTGAGCGTTGTTCCGGGTGTGCTTGAACCCGCACTCACTCTTGCCGCCGCGGTGGCACTCGCAATTGTTTCCGGACTGATCCCGGCATTGAGCGCCGCTCGGATCAAGCCGCTTGCCAATTTGCGTCATACATAATTTGAATTCTGCGTCTATAAGAACATGGCAATAACCGGGAAAGATCATGATCGACAAGCTGCGGGCGGCAGGATCCTTAGCCCGCTTTTGCATGTGGTCTTTTTTCTTTCGGGTATCGGAACGGTTCTGATCGGGCAGGTGCTTCCATATTTCGAACGGGCCTTTTCGCTATCGGACGGCCAATTGGCGTTGTTCTTTCCGGCGCAGTTTGCGGGCTCGGTTGCGGGAACGTTGATCTCGGGTATTTTCGGTCGCCGTTCAAAGCTTAAGCAGGCGACCGTTATCGGGGCCGCGGGTATGGCCGCAGGCATCTTGATGATGAACTCCGGCGATCTCTCGCTGGTGCTTCTCGGGTTCTGTCTGAACGGCATCGGCATCGGATTGACGCTTCCGGCTATCAATCTTCTTGTCCTTGAAATGAATTTGCATCGGACCGCATCGGCCCTGAGCCTCCTGAACTTTTACTGGGGTGCCGGAGCGATCGTTGCAAAGCCTTTCGTTGACCTTACTTCAAATGCAACTTCGGGCCTGCTTTTCACGACCCTCCTGCTGGCAATTCCGCTCGCGGCCGGTGCCGTGCTTTTGTCCCTGATACCGATCTCATCGAAAGAAAGGCCCGAGCCCGAACCGGCCGCTTCGGGCGGGAATGGGCTTTGGGCGTTGCCCCTTGCTTGGGCGATCGCCGCGTTCCATTTTGTCCACGTTGGCTTTGAGAGCGGCATGGGCGGCTGGATCACAACATATTCCGAACGAGTTGCCGGAGCACCTGTTACGAACTTGCTGTCGCCGACGTTCTTATACTTTCTGTTCTTCGTTCTCGGCAGGGCTTTGGGGCCGATCCTTTTTCGCTATTTCAACGAAAATCGGGCGATCGTTCTCGGCCTTGTCCTTGTCCTGGTCGGGCTCGCCATTGCTCTTTCGGCATCGAGCACCGGCCAGCTTAGTCTGGGTTCGATCATCACCGGGATCGGAACGTCTTGGATCTTCCCGACGAACGTCTCGCGGTTCTACAATTCATTCGGCCCGGAGGCGGCTCGCAAGGCAACGCCGCTATTTATTTGCGGGACCATCGGAGCAACGGCGGTCACATGGGGGATCGGGGCTGTTTCTTCTTTAACAGGCGACCTTAGCTACGGAATGCTTGTTCTTGTCGCCGCGGTTGTCCTGCTTTTTGGTTTGCAGGCGGTCATTGTGACGATCGCCGGCAGGCGAAAGCAGGCTTAGAACTCCATGTTCTTTAAGTACTCGCGAAACAGGCCGCCGAGATCCTCGCGCTTTAGTGCATATTCAACAGTTGCAATAAGAAACCCGAGTTTATCGCCCGCGTCGTGCCGCGTGCCTTCGAGCTTTACGGCATAGAACGGCCTCTCTTTAAGCAAAATACGCATCGCGTCCGTTATCTGGATCTCGCCTCCCGAGCCCGGTGTCGTCCTCTCGATCGCACCGAAAATGTCAGGCGTGAATATGTATCGACCGATTATTGCGAGGTCGGATGGCGCATCGGCGTATGCCGGCTTTTCGACCATGTCCTTTATCTTAAAAACACCGGGTTCGACCTCGTCGGCGTCGATCACGCCGAATCGGGATATGGCTTCGCCTTCGACCTGCATGGTCGCTATCACAGGTGCGTCGTATTTTTCATAGACATCGATCATTTGCCGCAATGCGGGTCGTTCGGCGTCAACAACGTCATCAGCAAGCAGTGCCGCGAATGGTTCCGTGCCGACGAAGTCTTTCGCCTGATAGATCGCGTGCCCAAGGCCGAGGGCCTGCTTTTGTCGTGTGTAGCTTATCTTTGCAATATCCGAGATCGCCCGGACCTGCTCGAACATCTCGACCTTGCCCTTTTCCTGCAGCAATTGTTCGAGCTCGAATGAGATGTCGAAATGGTTCTCGATCGCACTCTTGTCGCGGCCGGTGATGATCAGCAGCGATTCGCAACCCGATGCGACGGCCTCCTCGACCGAATACTGGATCAGGGGTTTGTCCACGAGCGGCAGCATCTCTTTCGGTGATGCCTTCGTTGCAGGAAGGAACCGGGTGCCGAGGCCGGCTGCCGGGAAAACCGCTTTTCGAATTGTTTGAGCCATATAAAGATTGCTAAATTAGGGTTTCGCACCGCAAATGCAAACCTAAATCTTAGGGTTTTTCGGTAAACGAAACAAACCGGAATGGACTGACAGACCATATGCTTGACATTAATTTCGTCAGAGAAAATCTCGCTGAAGTAAAGCTTGCGCTCGAAAACCGCAATTTCCCGATCGACGCTTTGGACCGCTTTTCCGAATTGGACATCGAGCGACGCAAACTGATCAGCGAGTCGGATTCGATCAATCAGCAGCGAAACTCCGCCAGTAAGGAGATCGGCGAGCTGATGAAATCCGGAAAGCGTGACGAGGCCGAATCCAAGAAAGCCGAGGTCGCCGGGCTCAAGGATAGGCAGTCGGAACTTGACCAAAAGCGAGAAGTTGCCGAGGCCGCGATGCGCGATCTGCTCGTCGGCTTGCCGAACATCCCGGCCGCAGACGTTCCGGTCGGGGCAGACGAATCCGCCAATGTCGAGATTCGGAAGTGGGGCGAGGTGCCCTCGTTCGATTTTGAGGTAAAAGACCACGTCGATCTCGGCGAATCGCTTGGCATTCTGGATTTTGAGCGGGCTACCAAGATCACCGGATCGCGATTTGCGATCATCAACGGGGCCGGGGCGAGGCTTTCCCGGGCGTTGGTCAACTTCATGCTCGATGTCCACACCCGCGAACATGGTTACACCGAGACGATGCCGCCTTTTATGGTCAATCGAACATCGCTCTTCGGAACCAACCAACTCCCGAAATTCGAAGAGGATCTCTTTCACATCAAGGACGAACGCGGATTCGCGCTTATCCCCACCGCGGAGGTGCCGGTAACGAATTATCACGCCGAAGAGATCCTCGATGCCTCCGAACTCCCGAAGTATTTCACTGCTTACACGCCGTGCTTTCGGAGCGAGGCCGGAAGCTATGGCCGCGATACACGTGGGCTCATTCGGCAACACCAATTTGAGAAGGTCGAGCTTGTAAAGGTCTGCCTGCCCGAGGAATCTGAGAACGAACACGAAAAGCTTACACAAAACGCCGAACGCATCCTCCAGTTGCTAAAACTCCCATTCCGAACGGTCGTCCTCTCCACCGGCGACATGGGTTTCGGAGCCAGAAAGACCTACGACATCGAGGTTTGGGTGCCTTCCCAAAACACTTACCGTGAGATCTCGAGCTGTTCGAATTGCGGCGATTTTCAGGCGCGCCGTATGAATCTCCGGTTTCGCCGGGCCGGCGGTGCAAAGCCCGAATTTGCACACACTCTGAACGGCAGCGGACTCGCTGTCGGCCGTACCTGGCTGGCCGTGATCGAAAACTATCAGCAGGCAGACGGTTCGGTCGTGATCCCCGAGGTTCTGCGGCCTTATATGCACGGTGCCGAGCGGATCGCCGCAAATTCGTAAAATGATCGCTCGCGGCTGCGTTTTTCGATTGACCCGGGGTCTTTTTGTAATCACAATGTAATTATGAAGGCTCAGATAATTCAGATCGGCAACTCCCAGGGTATCCGAATTCCCAAAATGATGCTTGAGGAGACCGGCATTTCCGGCGAGGTCGATCTCCAGATAATTCCCGATGGGATCCTTATCCGAAAGACCCGCAAGCCGCGTGGCGATTGGGACGCGGTCTTCAGTAGATTTGCCGAGTCTGACGACGAGCTTTCTGAAGATATCAACACGCCCGGTGATTTTGAGCGAAAGGAGTGGCAATGGTAAAGCGATTCGAGGTTTACCTGATCAATCTCGACGACGAGGTCTCGGACGACCCCAAAAATTCGCGTCCCGGCGTTGTGATCTCCCCGGATGAGATCAACCGCAACCTTGGGCACGTGCTCATCGCTCCGATCGCTTCGACCACCGCGAAACTTCCGACCCGGATCGCGACCGAATTCCTTAACTCCGACCGCCAGATCGTGCTCGACCAAATGCGGACGGTTGATAAGGCACGGCTCGTGAAGCGGATCGGGGAGATCGACGGACGATCGAAGGACCAAGTGACCGAAATTTTGCTAGAGATGTTCGCTCAATGACCTGACTCCGCGGCCTTTGCTGCGTTCCAAAGCTTATCCATTTCTTCGAGCGTCGATCCGTGCAAGCCGCTTCCGGCTTTTTCCAGTTCCTTCTCGACATAGCCGAATCGCTTGCGGAATTTGCGGTTCGTTCTCTTCAATGCGGTCTCCGGCTCGACATCGAGCCGCCGGGCCAGATTTACGATAACGAAAAGCAGGTCGCCGATCTCTTCCTCAATGTTTTCGGGGTCGGCGGAGCTTATTGCCGCCCGAAGTTCGCCTATCTCTTCCTCGGCCTTTTCGATTATCTGGTCCGTCTCGGGCCAATCGAAGCCGACCTTTGCCGCCTTTTTCGTAAGCTTTAGTGCTTCAAGCAGTGCAGGGAAATGAACCGGCACCTCGTCGAGGATCGATTCCTTTATCTTTTCCGCCTTGCCCGAGGCTTTTCGTTCATTCGCCTTTAGCTCGTCCCAATTGTTCAGAACGTCGCTCGCCGTTTCGAGATTCGCATCGCCAAACACGTGCGGGTGGCGAAGGACGAGCTTTTTCGAAATGCCCTCGGCCACGTCCTCTATAGTGAACTCGCCGCGTTCCTTGCCGATGGTCGAGTGGAAGACGACCTGAAGCAGCAGATCGCCAAGTTCCTCTTTAAGGTGCTCGATGTCGCCGGTCGCTTCGGCGTGCTGGATCGCATCGAACGTTTCGTAAGCTTCTTCAAGCAAATACTGCGAAAGCGATGCGTAGGTTTGCTCTGCATCCCATGGACAGCCGCCGGGCGCCCTGAGCCGTTCCATCACGCCGACGAGTTCATCAAATTTTTCTGACATACCACTATTTAAGTTTAGGAGCGGCCTGTTGTCTAGGAAGTGCCGGGGTTAGTGCTGTTCGGGCCAGCGAGCTGCCGCCGGCGAGTGGTAATCTCATCGGCGAGCTTTCGGGTAGAAAGCTCGCAAATGGTAAAATCTGGCAAGAGAAGAATTGGTATGATCGGACACGAAGAAAATCAAGAAGAGGTCACTTTCAAGGTAACGGACCGACGTAAGTTCAACCCCGACGGCTCGCTGAAAGAGGGCGTTGAGATCGAGCCCGAAGCACCGAAACCGGTTGCCGAGCCGCCGGCGCATGAACCCAAGTCCGAGCCGGAGATCGCGGCGATCGAAGAAGAGCCGTTCGCCGCCGCTGCCGATGGGGCCGAGGAGGACAGCGAGAACGACATACCCGGTGCGGAAGACCCGGCAAGCTTTGTAAATTTTCTTTCGACCCTCGCGACCAACGCGGCCGCGGCGCTCGGTGCCGTTCCGCACCCGGCGACCGGTCAGCGTTCGCTTGACCTTGATACGGGCAAGTATTGGCTCGACGTTCTTGCGATGATCCGCGATAAGACGAAAGGCAATCTCCACGCTCAGGAGGCCCGTCTTCTCGAGGGGCTTCTTGCCGACCTTCGGATGCAGTACGTGACGATGGTTCGTGCGACCGAGGAGAAACTCAAAGCCCAAGCTGCGAAAAAGTTTTCCGGAGCGGACATTCTCGGAAAGAAATAGTTGGACCGCGTTAAGATCCCGATGCGACTTACCTTCCTCGGAACCGGCACCTCGACAGGCGTACCCTCGATCGCCTGCGACTGCGAGACGTGTCTCTCCGATGACCCGCGTGACAAGCGGCTCCGCGTCTCGATCCTCGTCGAACACAAGGGCAAGTCGATCCTCGTCGATACCTCGTCGGATTTCCGCCAGCAGGCATTGAGGGCAAATATCCGCCAGCTCGATGCGGTGCTCATCACGCATTGCCACGTCGATCACGTCTTCGGCCTTGATGACATTCGGCCGCTGAATTTTCGATACGGGGCGATGCCGATCTTTGCCAATGAGATCGCCTGGATCGACCTTCGCCGTATCTTTCAGTACATCTTTCAGCCGACCCACTTGGGCGGAGGGCTGCCGCAGCTCATCCCACACACGGTCTTCCCGCGTTCGCCCTTTTGCATCGGCGAGGTCGAGGTGACGCCGCTTGAGGTCATCCACGGCAAGCTTCCGGTGATCGCTTATCGCTTTAACGATTTTGCCTATGCGACCGACTTGAAGACCATTCCGCCCGAGTCACTTGATGGGCTCCGCGGGCTTGATGTCCTGGTGCTTGACTGCGTCCGCATCAAGCCGCACACGACGCATCTGAACCTCGAGGAAGCTCTCGCCTACATCGAAGAACTCAAGCCGCGAAAGGCCTACCTTACCCACCTGAACCACGACATCCTCCACGCCCGCGAGTCGCGTACGCTGCCCGACAACGTCGAACTCGCCTACGACGGCCTCGTTATCAGCGACGAGCCCGATGAAGCATGAACACCTCCGACATCGCCCGCTAAAGCCGGGACTCAAGACGACGGGCTAAAGCCCGCACTCTGAACTTTGCAACTCTCGCAACTCTCCAAAACTTCTATTTCATCCATATCTTCCATATCTCACGGATCGACGTTCACTTTTGGTCAAAGGCCTACGAAAATGGACGGCAGGAGAGGAGTGAATGGTGAATAGTGAATAGTGAATAGAAGGAAAACCCTTGCGGGGACTTTGCGGCCATGTTTGAGAGCGATCACTAAACGCGGAGCCCGCAGGGGTCGCGGAGGCCGGTGAGCAGTGAGCGGTGAGCGGTGAGCAGTGAGCAGTGAGCTGTCGGGAAGCAGACCGAAGTCCTTCATCCTTGCTAATTAATAATTAGAAATTAGTAATTACTAATTATACGGAGTGCCAATCGGTAGTTTGAAGATGCAGACATCGAAGACCTAAGCACAAAGACCAAAGCCCAATTTTAACCAATTTACGATGGTCCAATTAACAATTGACAATGCAAAAATGCAAATCCACAGTCCCAAAACCCACATCACGCATCTCCCGGCCCGGCGGCATGTCCCAGATGTCCCATCTGTCCCATTCGTCGCATTTGCTCCAGATGTTCGCGGCGTTTCCGTTGTTCGCGATGTTTCCAATGTTCGCGGTGTTTCCGTTGTTCGCGGCGTTTCCGCGAACGCGCGATGCCCGAAAAAAAACAAAACACCGAGAAATGCGGAATTCCGTGTCGGAGGCCCGCGCGTCAGCAAGGGCTTATCAACCAAAGCGACATTCCCAATCTGGAATCTGGAGTTCAAACAGCCGGCTAAAGCCGGGACTCAAAACTCAATCGCGTTTCAGGTGTTTCAAGTGTTTCATGCATTTCATATGTTTCAACCGTTTCAGATGCATATACTCCTAGCAAAAAATGAAACACCCGACATCAAAGGAAGCCGCGAGCCCGGAACGGCCGGTTGCGCTAGATTTCGCCCGCGGTTGGTTGTGAAATGGCGGCAATTATTCGATAATTCTAAGTTTTGGTATTCCAAGAACGTTTTTAAGTTCGCATCCCAATATAAGTTAGTAACTATCTATCTTGAGAGGGTG
>CAZGLZ010000005.1:0-4203 GCA_964526245.1 uncultured Chloracidobacterium sp.
AGATCATCGACAAACTCACCCCCTACGGCATAACAACCACCGCCATCGTCCTCTCCTCCCCCGTAAAACGCCGGACGATATCAGTTTGATCCAAACGTCATGCCCCGAAGGGCACATAGCAACGTGCTTTAGCGCGTGGACCCAACGCCCCCAAAATAAATCAAGCCCGTTTGAACGGGCTTACGTCCGTGAGGTAACCCGTCAACATTTAGGGTATTTTCAAGATTTCGCGTTCGTGCTATCTTTCTCCTGTAGCTTACGCTTAGCGGTAGCTCCGCGACATCACCAAATACCGGTAGCTCCGAAAAGAAGCGAGAGGCGAGCTTACTAACCTGAACCGATTGAGTAGTTCCGCTGACTTGGGGCCTGTATTGCTGGGGACCAGCAAGGCAAAAATGTCGGAAGGTTCCGTCATCCCATCGAGATTCAAATTTACAACCGGAATACTATCGCGGCGCTCGATTTAAGCGAACTCACAGATTGTTTTGAAAATGCTTGACTGCGATTAATCTCATACTTACATATGGGCCACATACGACTCGGTCGACTTCCGAAAACTAAGAATTGGATTGGATTATTTCGCGCCCTCGAACGTGAAAATGTTCAGGTTCACGCTATCGCAAAAGAGGCAAGCATCGCGGCTCAAGAAAGGCTGGCGACTCTCGAGAACGATCCTGCTGTGAACTATTGTTTCTGGGTGCTTGTTGAGGTTGCAAACGCAGCTCGCACTGACATGTTTCAATCGCAACTGGAAAAATCACTCGGTATTTTCCTTGATGAGCAGTCAACCGGAGCAAAGTTCGTTTCTGAAATAGCGACAGCCACGAGTCGCGCCGTTCGGGATCGAGCATTAGCAAGTCCATTCACTCATTTTGCTGAAATGAGTATGCGTGAAGTTCTTTCGCGTTACATTCTTGAATCATCGCCGTCGTTGTTTGGTTCCAGCCTTCGCGATGTGCAGTTTGCTTGTAAACGCATTTCAACGAAAAAGAACTTTGGAGAGGCGGCGAAGGCTTTTTACGCCTCTTTAATGGCGAAGTCTATTCTTTACGTCACAGACAAGGAGGCATCGAATTATATAGGAGTTGGCAAGGCAATCGCGGGAAGCGCGGAGGCCGTGCAATTTCAAAATGATCTTAAGCGATATTGTTTCGAGTCTTCGAAAATAATTGAGGACTTCGCGGCGGGTTGGTTTTCTAAGCAAAACTGGAAGAGCAAACGGAAGATCACCGAGCAATCGACTCAGAGGTTTACCTCTTACGCGTTACAGAAACTCCAAATGGAATTAAAGGAGGGTTTAAAATGACCCGCATCCTTGTTCTAGGAGACGAAGTGAAGTGGTCGGGGACTGAGAATGAATTTGATCGACAGTTGGAAATAAAAACGGACGGAAATGATAAGAACCTGTTTCTTCAAATTGACGCATTCCAGACTCCGCTTTATTCCGATTTGCCCCCGCGTGTCATAGATTTGATTTATATCGCCGCATACGTGTATTCGGCAGACACGAAAATCTCCAGGGGTGGCCAGAAAGACGTATTCGAGACAAACTGGACTAGAACGTTCCACTTCAAGATCCCCGTTTTCGATATTGAATTCTGGGGAACGATTGAATCGAATCGAATGCTTTGTGACGCACTCGAATTCGTATCGGGTGACGTTTACACATTTGAATTTGTAAGACGCGCAGCTCGCGAGGTTCAGCCATCTCTTTTTTCCTATTCCGATCCGAACGACTCGAACAGTATTGATGTAGCTATATGCTTTTCAGGCGGAGCAGATTCGCTAGCTGCAACTCTCCTTGCTCTACGAGAAGAAAGACGACCTGTACTCGTAAGCCATCGATCAGCCCCCGTAGTGAATAAACGACAAAAGAACCTTGTGGGCGAATTGCGTAAACGAGTATCTGACTGGCACTTTCCGCACTCAAGTATGTGGATTCATCGAAAAGGCGGTGAAAGGGGTGAAGAGAACACACAACGAACTCGCTCTTTTCTTTATGCGGCGCTTGCTGCCGCAACCGCAAGTGGACTAGGTCTTGACGAGATTTGGCTTTGCGATAACGGCGTGGTTAGTATCAATCTTCCTCAATCAGGTCAAAATTGGGGTACTTTGCTTTCAAGGTCCACTCATCCGCGGACTATTGAGCTGTATCAGACGTTGCTTAGAAGAGTCCTCGATAGTCAAAGTTTGAAATTGCTCAACCGACTCGTCTTTACGACCAAGCCTGAGGTCATGATGTTGATCGCCGACTCAGGCCATCCGGAACTTATTCAAGAAGCGGTTTCGTGTGCCCACGTCGAAGGCCTTACGAAACTCCAGCCTCATTGTGGTGTTTGCTCACAGTGCATAGACCGACGATTTGCGACAACGGGTTCTGGTCTAACGAATTACGATCTTCCAAATCGGTATGCCAAGGATATCTTCAGCGATGAGCTAGGAAAGGGTATAGACCGCACACATGTGGAAAATTACGTACGATTTGCGAAGAGGCTGGAAGAAGTTAATTCTACAGACAGCCTGTTTGTCGAATTTCCTGAACTTTTTGATGCACTTCCAAGTACTCTGAACCAGAGCCAAGCGGCCGAAAAGATTTCCGATTTATTTGAGCGGCATCAAATAAATGTGAATGGAGTCTTAGAGAAGCTAATTGTAAAAGAGTCGACGAAGATACGGCGGGGTGCGTTTTCACCGGACACGTTAGTTGGAATGGTGGCGTCTGGCGTTATGAACGACGACCCTTGTGCGAAGTTTGCAATCCGTCTCGGGACGCTGATTGGAAACGGTCTGCCACCTGCATTTCAGACGGTGAAAGCTACAAACGAACGACACGTTCAGGATATTTGCCAGGGTTTGTTTGTCACTGCGCTCGACTCTTTATCGAGAGAGACACCCCAACTTCCTTTCGGAAGCGTTAGTACTAAACCCGATTTTTCGAAGCCATTTAACGGTTCGAAGCCACTCTTCATCGAGTTTAAATTTCTTAGAAACCGAACCGGTCTCAATAAAATGGTGACCGAAATCACGAGTAGAATAACCATATATCGAGATCAAGGGGCGGCGGTCCTTTTCGTTGTCTATGATCCATCGAGGGTCATAGTAGATGACGCGGATTTTATGGCGTCGATAGTAAGAAATGACGTTTATTTAAAAATTGCTCGGTAAATGGTACACGCCAGTTTTTAACTGCTCGATTTGTGCAGGACTTGTCAAATCTTGAGACGAATCGGAAAGTGAATAATCATGACT
The DNA here is from genome assembly GCA_964526245.1 of uncultured Chloracidobacterium sp. Taxonomy (GTDB): domain Bacteria; phylum Acidobacteriota; class Blastocatellia; order Pyrinomonadales; family Pyrinomonadaceae; genus OLB17. Next base: position 3,250 of record CAZGLZ010000005.1, read on the forward strand.
TGTTTCGGTAAACCGGCTCAGATGCCCTGCATGCCGAGCGCTGGGAGTACTATGGTTTTGGGTATTATGGCGGGCAAAAGTTGGGCGGGTCTTGGGCAACGCGCATGAACCATCAACAGCAGCAGCAAGAAATGGCGGCGGGTGGGCCTTCGGGGCATGAAAAAAGGAAAAGCCGCTAGGTTTTGACACCCGGCAAGCTTTTCCTCCGTCAAGGTTGCGAACTAACCAATCTAACTAACTAACTGCTACCGAAGTAGCGACTAACTAATCTAACCAACTAACGAGCAACCTCAATACTTCCCATGTTAACAGAAACTGAACGGCCCTTCAAATGCGCCCCGAACGCACGACGGGTTCGGCGGGTTTTCGGCCGGGACGAGTTGGGGTATTATGTCGTGGCGATTTTAGATTCTTTTGGGATTTGGTCTCTCTATGATGCAACAGCAGCAGGCGATGGCGGCGGGTGGTCCGGCGGCAGAGGCTCGGCAGTGTTTCGGGTGCAATTTTGAGGCGGTCTCGGCGGAGACGGCGTGTCCGCGGTGCGGGAAGAAGGCGTTTTTCACGGCCGGGAATATCAAGACCCGCGGCATTGTTTTGGTCGCTCTCGGGCTTTTTATCGCGGGGTTGATCGGCGCGGTCAGCGTGGTCGTCGGGATGATCGTGCTCAACGCCGCGAACGACCCGTCAAAGTCGCGGCAACTGGCCGAGGACGGGCACATCCTGCTTGCCGCGGCGGGCCTTTTTGCCGTCCTGATCCTCTTCGGGTTTCATATGGTCATCTCCGGCGGGTGGATGATCGCCTTCGGCAAACGCAACCGGGCGACGGTCTGGGTAATGTGGATCCTGCTCGCCCTGATACTGATGGCCGGCGGATTTATCTCGATGTGGACCTGAGGGCTAGATGATAAATGAGAGATGATAAATGAGAGATGATAAATGAGAGATGATAAATGA
>CAZGLZ010000005.1:4303-83921 GCA_964526245.1 uncultured Chloracidobacterium sp.
AGATGATAAATGAGAGATGATAAATGAGAGATGATAAATGAGAGATGATAAATGAGAGATGATAAATGACAGATGATAAATGAGAATTAAGAAATGTCGGTAACATGACATTTAGATGGCTGACCATCTAAGCGAAAGGCGGGCCGTAGCCCGCCTCTTTTCATCTATCAATTCTCATCTATCATTTATCATCTCATCTATCAATCATCACTTATCATCTACCGCTAGATCTCCACTTCATCGATCTGGGCTTTTTGGAGTTTGCCGCTGTAATCGACGTAGAGCGATTTCCATTCGCTGAAGATGTCGAGGACCTGCGTGCCGGCTTCGCGGTGGCCGTTTCCGGTGGCCTTGGTGCCGCCAAAGGGCAGGTGGACCTCGGCGCCGATGGTGGCGGAATTGACATAGCAGATGCCGGTGTAGAGTTCCTGCATCGCGTAGAAGGCCTTGTTGACGTCCTGTGTATAAATCGCGGACGAGAGGCCGTATTTTACGCCGTTGACGATCTCGATCGCTTCATCAAGCGTTGAGAAAGGAATGACCGATGTGACCGGGCCGAAGATCTCTTCCTGTTCGATCCGCATCCCGGGCTTTACGTCCGTAAAGACGGTCGGCTCGATGAACCAGCCCTTGGCATAGTTGCCCTTGGTCAGGCGATTGCCGCCGGCGGCGAGCGTTGCCTTATCGACCTTTTTACCGATCTCGATATAGCCGAGGATCTTCTGCATCGCGTCCTCGTGGATGACGGGGCCGACCTCGGTCTTCGGGTCGAGCCCATTGCCGACGCGGAGGGCCTTTACGCGTTCGACCAGCTTTGCGACGAATTTCTTGTATATCTTTTTGTGAACAACGAGCCGCGATGACGCCGTGCACCGTTGGCCGCTGGTGCCAAATGCTCCCCAGAGCGAGCCATCGACGGCGTTGTCGATATCGGCGTCGTCCATCACGATGATGGCGTTCTTGCCGCCCATCTCGAGCGAAACGATCTTATTGTCGCGGGCACATGCCTCGGCGATCCGGCGGCCGGTATCGGTCGAACCGGTGAAGGAGATAAGCCGGACGTCCTTGTGGTCGACAAGTGCGGCACCGGCCTCGCCAAAGCCATTGACGAGATTGACGACGCCTTTCGGGATACCCGCCTGTTCGCACGCCTTGACCAGGTTAAGCGCCGAAAGCGGCACGTCCTCGCCGCTCTTGATGACGACCGTATTGCCGCAGACGAGCGCCGGGATCAACTTCCACGAAGGGATCGCCATCGGGAAGTTGAACGGCGTGATCAGCCCGCAAAGCCCGACCGGCTGGCGGACGCACATCGCAAACTTGTTCTTCATCTCGGCGGGCGTCGTAAAGCCATGCAGCCGCCGGCCTTCGCCTGCCGTGTAATAGGTGCAGTCGATGGCTTCCTGAACGTCGCCGCCCGCTTCCTTGAGCACCTTGCCCATCTCGCGGGTCATCTCTTCGGTATAACGCTGCTTGTTGTCGCGGATGATCTCCGCCAGGTTAAAGAGCAGCTCGGCCCGCTTCGGAGCCGGAGTTTGCCGCCACTTGGTGGCCGCCGCCTTTGCCGCAGCGACCGCACGATCCACGTCCTCGGCGTTCGACTTCGGGAAACGGCCGACGATGTCGGTCGTATCCGCGGGGTTCACATTCTCAAACCACTCGCCCGAAGCGCTCTTTACCCACTCGCCGCCGATGTAGTTGTGATAGGTCGCAACCGCCGGCTTGCTCGCATTCTTCTCTTTTGCCTTCTTTGCCTTTGCCATATCAATTAGGTTACAGGCAAAGAAGAAAAAGTTCCAAGCGAGCCGCCGCCCGCAAGGAACTTTCCTGAAACATCGATCAACTTTCCGTTACTGAACCGTGAACTGAACGTACTTCAAAAGTGCGGTTTGGCCGCCGGGGACGGGCGAGAGGACGTGGAGCACGACCGGGTCGCCGGGTTTAAGGGCCGATGCGATCTTTGCAAAGGCCGCCTGGTCCTTGACCGGCTGGCGGTTGATGCGGACGATGATGTCGCCGCGGCCGAGGGCGTCAACCCCGTTCGAAAGCTTGACGTCGGCGATGAAGCTCGCGGGGTTTATCTCGCGGACGACGAGGCCGCCTTCGAGCTTGAGCGAGGTCGCCATCGCGGCCGAAACCTCGGTCAGGGTCAGTCCAAAAGGCTTGGTCTCGTCGACCGGCGGCTCGACCGGAGCGGGCCGGGTGCGGCCGCGGGTACGGGCATTCGCCAAATCGCGTTCGCCGAGCGTCATCGCGACCGTCTTGCGTTCCATCTTATCGCCGACCTCGCGGAGAAATGTTACCTGGACGTTGCTGTCCGGCTTGGTCGAAGCGACCTTCTCGATCAGGTCGGAGGCTCCCTTGACCTCCTGCCCGTCAAATTCGATGACGATGTCGCCGTTCTTGAGTCCTGCGGCACCGGCCGGGCCTTCTTCATCGCGAACGTCGGTAATGATCGCTCCGCGCGTCTCGCCGAGCCCGTAAACCTTGGCAAATTCCGTCTTGACCGTATCGAGATAAACGCCGAGGTAGCCGCGCTTGACCTTGCCATTGGCACGGATCTCTTCATAGACCTGCCTGGCCTCGATCGAAGGCAGGGCAAAGCCGACGCCGTTGTAGTCGCCGGTCGAGGTGGCGATCTGCGAATTTACGCCGATCACGTCGCCGTTCAAATCAACGAGCGGCCCGCCTGAATTTCCGCGGTTGATGGCAGCATCTGTCTGGATGAAACGCTGAAAGGGCGTCGAAACGGCCGTCTCGCGACGCGTCTGCGAGACGATGCCGGCGGTCACCGTGCGGTTGAGCCCAAAGGGTGAACCGATGGCAAGCACCCAATCGCCAACGCGGACGCTTTCCGAATTGCCAAAGCGGAGATACGGGAGTTCCTTGCCGACGTTGACCTTGAGCACGGCGATGTCGGTCTCGTCGTCAAGCCCGACCAGCTCGGCCGGATGCTCCTCGCCCGAATCGAGCCGGATGGTGATCTTGACGGCGTTTTCGACAACGTGGGCATTTGTCACGATATAGCCCGCCGGGTCAACGATAAAGCCGCTGCCGATTGCAGTGGCCGGCCGCTGCGGCATCTGTCGGCGGAAAAATTCGAGTATGTCGTCCGGGACTTCCTGCGAACCGCGGGCGGAAAGTTCGGCCGGGCGAGCCTTGGCGTCGATGCTGACGACCGCCGGGCCGGCCTTCTTGGCGACCTCTGCCATTGAATCTGAGAACGAGGCGGGCGAGATCTGCCGCGTTGCCGCAGGGCTTTCGGGGCTCTGGCCGTAGGCTGAAGCAGTGCCAATGAGCGAAAGAACGAACAAAAACAACAAACCCGAAACGCTACGCCTATCGCAACTTCTCAAAACCATAATTCACAACCTCCGTTTTCCCGCCGCAAGCGGCCTTTTCAAAATGTCCCTAAAGCGTATCAAAAACTCCCGTAAAACCGAAGAATTTTTTGTCATGGCCTGAGGAGCACCTTGAGTGTTCCCTTTTGCCCGGCCGCCTCGACCGCATTTACTGCATCAGCGAGGCGAAATTCTTCGCTGATGAGATCTGCGACCTCGATCCGCCCCTCGGCAAGTGCATCGACCGCCGGCTGAAACCGGCCGCATCGCGAACCGACGATCGTGATCTCCTCAACTACAATTCGCCAGGCTTCCCAGGTTGGTTTTCCCGCAAACGTAGATTTGAGGACGATCTTTCCCCGCGGCCGGACCAGATCGACCGCCGCGGCGAAGCCGGATTCAGAACCGCTGGCCTCGATGACGACGTCGAAAGCGTCCTTGAGGCCGGCCGCTTCCTCGGCAAGGATCGGCGAAATGCCGGTTCGCTCTGCAAGCTCAAGTTTTGATGAATGTTTGCCGATGAGGGATGTATGCGGTGTCAGCGTCCGCATTGCCCGGGCACAGAGAATGCCGAGCTTGCCGTCTCCGATCACGGCGACACGCGTTTCGGGAGTGATCATGACCTGTTCGGAGATCCCAATGGCGGCGGCGAGCGGTTCGATGAAAACTGCCGCCTCGTCCGCGACGGAGTCCGGCACCGCGACGAGATTACGAGAAGGCAGCCGGAGAAATTCGGCGTGGGCACCGTCACGGCCGATGATGCCGAGCACGGTCCGCTCCGGGCAGTGCCGCGGGTCGCCTGCGAGGCAACGCTCGCACCGGCCACAGCCGGCATTTATCTCGCCCGCGACGCGGCGGCCGATCAACTCCGGAGCGTCGGGCGATTCCTCAACAACGCCGATGAACTCATGCCCGAGCGTTCCGCTAAAGCCGGCGTAGCCGCGAATTATCTCAAGGTCGGTATTGCAGATACCGGAAAGCGACACGCGGACGAGCGACTCGCCCTCGGCCGTCGGCCGCGGCACATCACGAAGCACTGCACTTCCGCTCTCGGCCCTCAATGCAAGCATTCCCGAATGATATCGCGAAGCGGCCCGGCGAAACCAGCCGAGGGCAAGGCGGCCGATTTGCTTTCAAATCCGCCGTCCTTATACTTTAGGGATAATGAAAAGCAATATGTCACTCTCTTTTCTGCAAAGGACCGCCGGACTATTTGTACTTCTGGCAATGGTCGGCTCGATGCTCGCATGCGGGCAAAGCGCGCTTCAGGGCGGCGGTGCGACGCCGAGCGATGCCTACAAGAAGCTCTACGAGGCGGTCAAGGCGAAGAACACCGAAGCGATCAAGTCGAACATGAGCAAGAAGACGCTCGAATTTGCCGAGATGGTGTCGGCAAAGAACAATACGCCGATCGAGAAGGTCTTTGAGAACGGCTTTACCGGCACAACCTTTGCCAATTCGCTTCCGGAGATACGCGACGAGCGTATCAAGGAGCAATATGCGGCGATCGAGGTCTGGAACGAACGCGATAAGAGATGGGAAGACATAGGCTTTGTGAACGAGGATGGCGCCTGGAAGCTGGCCATCGGCGAGATGTTCGCGGGAACGTTCAAGTCGCCGGGCAAGGGCCGCGACCAGCGTGAAAAGGAAGCCGCGAACGCGGTTGGGAACACGATGATCCCGGGCATGCCGAACGCGAACGTCAACATGAACATGAATGTCACACCGGTCGTGCCGAAGCCGGCCACGAACGTAAAATGATCCGAGGCGAAGAACTCGCTGCAATTATCGAACAATACCGACGCCACGGTTGGGAGCCGCGGCGTCTTCTTTTTACCGCCGAGCCGGACGCCGAATTACTCTCGCTGCTTCCCGCCGGGGTCGAACGGGCTGAAGACGCGGTCGATGCTCTCTGGTTCACCCGCCGCTCACGCAAGGGCGAAGAGGCGTGGGAACTTCGCAGGCTTTCGGGCTCGCCGTATGCCCTCGTAGAGGTGATCGCCGACGGCTCAGACGAAGCCGAGGTTGAGGAAAAGCTTACTGCCGCCGCTGAGCGAATGGCCGAAAAGGGCCGATAACGAAGGTCCATTCGCACGCGAAAAACTTTTCCCTTGACATAGCGCGCATATCACGTAAACTTGAGTTTGTTGACAATGATGTTCAAACACCTCGATGCCCGCGTCGTCCAAGTTTGGGACGGCCTCCGGCCGATGACAAAGAAAATGCTTGAGCGTTTGCTCGAGCCGAACGGGCCTCTCCTCCCAAACTCAACGCTGCAAAAGTTTCACTACGATGCTCATGCCGACTGGGAACTTAGCCAGTTGCTTACCGCGCTCGATGCTCAGGTAAAGGCAAAAGACGCGGTCGGAGCCGATGAGGCGGCACAGCTTGCGGAGACCTGCGTAAAGATACTTGAGGCGCAGTGCGGCTCGGCGGAGGTCTTCATCCAGCTTGCCCAGCGGGCACTGAAACAGCATGACTACGACCGGTTCGAAAAGCTGGCCGAGCACCTTTTGGAACGTTTTTCGGCCGGCGAGATCGCGGAGATCATTCGCCAGACCGACCTTCCGCAAATAAGGGCTATCGCCTACGAAACGCTTGTGCTCTTCCCGGCCCAATCGATGCTGCCGCTGCTCGACGATCCGCTTTATGCCGACATCGCGATGCAGGTGCTCGAGCAAAAGGCCTTCGAGTTCGAAAGCGAAGAGGCACGCGACCTGCTCGAACAGATTGAAATGGAAAACGGCTTCCCGATATAAAGGAAGCCGTTTCGCTTTTTGGTTTTTCTTCCTACCTTACGCGGCAATATTTGCCCCGCCCGCTTGCGGCTTAAGCCGCCCCTGATACATCGGAAAACGCTCGGTAAGCTCGAGCACCTCACGCCGGACGCGAGCCTTTACGTCTTCAGACTCGGGCTCGTGCACGACGCTCGCGATCATCCGGCCGATCTCGCGCATATCCTCTTCCTTCATCCCGCGGGTCGTCAGCGCCGGCGTGCCAAGGCGAATGCCCGAGGCGATGAAGGGCTTCTGCGTATCGAACGGAATGGTATTTTTGTTCACCGTGATGTGCACCTCATCGAGCGCCTTCTCGGCTTCCTTGCCTGTGATCCCTTTGCCGTCCATATAGACATCGACGAGCAGCAAGTGATTGTCCGTTCCGCCCGAGACGATGCGGAGTCCTTCGGCCGCGAGAGTTTCACCGAGGGCCTTCGCGTTCTTGAGGATCTGCTGCTGATAGTCTTTGAACTCGGGGCGAAGAGCCTCGCCGAAAGCGACGGCCTTTGCCGCAATGATATGGACAAGCGGGCCGCCCTGAACGCCCGGAAAGACCGCTCGGTCAAGGTCCTTAGCAAACTCTTCCTTGCAGAGTGCAAGTCCGCCGCGAGGGCCGCGAAGCGTCTTGTGCGTGGTGGTCGTAACGAACTCGCAGTGCGGCACCGGCGAGGGATGAAGCCCCGCGGCGACGAGGCCGGCGATATGGGCGATGTCCGCCATCACCCTTGCCCCGACCGAACGGGCGATCTCGCCGATGCGTTCGAAGTCAATGATCCGCGGATATGCCGACGCACCGCAGATAAGCAACGCAGGCCCCGACTCCTCGGCCTTACGCTGAAGCTCGTCGTAATCGATCTGTTCGGTCTCTTTATTGACGCCGTAGTCGGCGACCTTGAAATTTATGCCGGAGAAATTGAGCGGATGGCCGTGCGTCAGGTGCCCGCCGTGCGAGAGGTTCATCCCCAGGATCGTATCGCCATGCTTGATCGCCGCGAGAAAAACGGCCATGTTCGCCTGAGCGCCCGAATGCGGCTGAACGTTGGCGTGTTCGGCACCGAAGATCTCCTTCGCCCGGTCGATCGCCGCCTGCTCGGCGACATCGGCAAACTGGCAGCCGCCATAATAACGCTTGCCCGGATAGCCCTCGGCATACTTGTTCGTAAAAACAGTGCCCATCGTCTGGAGCACCGCCTCCGAGACAAAATTCTCCGAAGCGATCAGCTCAAGCCCATCGACCTGCCGACGAACCTCTGCATCAATGGCATCGCTGATCAACGGATCAGTTTCAGAGACCGGAGATGAAAAAAAATCGCTCATTATGCTCAAAAGGGGACGACCCCAAACTCCCGAATTGCTTGATTAAGTGGCCTGAAACAATAATAATCCCAAAAGCCGAACTATGGAAGTCCTTGACCGCGCCGCACAACTCAAAACCGAACTCGACAGCCTGCGGCCGCTCGACGCCGAGGCCGAGGGCCGTATAATGCAGAAGTTTCGGCTCGACTGGAACTTCCACTCAAATAACATCGAAGGCAATTCGCTCACCTATGGCGAGACGAAAGCACTTATCCTTTTCGGGATAACGGCACAAGGAAAGCCGCTTCGTGACCACTTTGAAATAACCGGCCACAACGAAGCGATCAACTGGGTATTGGATCTTGTGAAGGGTGAGACGCAACTTTCAGAAAAATTTATTCGCGAACTGCACTCTTTGGTTTTGAAAGAATCCGGGTGGAAGGAAGCGATGACGCCCGACGGCAAGATGACCCGGCGACGCATCGAGGTTGGAAAATACAAAACGCAGCCGAACCACGTGATCACGGTAACCGGAGAGACGTTCTATTTCGCCACGCCGGAAGAAACGCCGGCGAAGATGCAGGAACTCGTCGAATGGTTCCGAGCCGAGAAGGAACGCTCGAAACTCGACCCGATCGTACTCGCCGCTTTGTTTCACTATAAGTTCATTCGCATACACCCCTTCGACGACGGCAATGGCCGCGTCGCCCGTATCTTGATGAACTTCATCTTGATGCAGCACGGATTTCCGCCCGTGATCATTCGGACGGAAGATCGAGCCGAATATTATCGCGTTCTTCGGCTTGCGGACGCCGATCAGGTGAAGCCATTCGTCGATTACATTGCCGCAAATCTGGTCGACTCGCTAAGGCTCATGATCGCCGCTGCCCGAAACGAATTTGATTTCGAAGAGGGACCGGAGATGTGAAGTTGTACAAGCACGCGAAGAGAATCTTTTAGTTCGCCGAATGTTGGGCCGATTCCTCGTCGGTTCTTTCGTTCGCGTCAGATTCGTTTGCAGGATCCTGCGGCCGTTCATCTGCGGCTACGCTTGGTTCGGATCCATCAAACGGGTTGATCTCGAAAACGTAAAATAGTACGTAAACACTCAAAAGTGTACCGATCGGAAAAGACGTGATCGCGACAAAAACGAAAGCCAGCGATGCGGCCGAACTCCGGAGGTTCAGATTCTCGCGAATCGTCTTACTGAGAACAATTGCCGCACTCCAGATCGATACGACGAGTATCAAGATCGGCAAAAATATCTGAACTTCGGTGCCTGCTGCAACTCGGCTCGATGTCGTGGCTGACACCCAAACAGCAGTTACGCCCAAACTGTTGATGAACGTGCTTATCCCGTAGCCAAGCAATGCGTAACCGAGGATTTTGGTATGTTGTTCAACGCTTAACGCAGGTATCACCTTCTAAGTTCTCCCTGGGAATCGTCCCGTTTGTCATCCAAGAAAAAATCAACCAGCCGAGTCACACGGATTCAATCATTATTTTGAACTGCGCTTCATCAATCACGGTGACGCCGAGCGTTTCGGCTTTTGTAAGTTTCGAGCCGGCGTCGGAGCCGGCTACTACGTAGTCGGTCTTCTTGCTGACGGATGATGAGACGCGGCCGCCGCGGTCCTCGATGAGTTTGGCGGCTTCGTCGCGGGTGTAGTTTTCGAGCTTTCCGGTCAGGACGAAGGTCTTGCCGACAAAGCGTTCATCGAGTGCGGCGGTCGATGACGCATCCATTTCCGTTTGAACACCGGCGGCTTTAAGTCTTGTTACAAGTTCGATGTTCTTGGTATCGCGGAACCACGAATGGACGCTTTCGGCGACGGCGAGACCGATCTCGGGGATATCGTCGAGCTCTTCGACGCTGGCCTCGGCGATGCGGTCGACGCTTCGGAAATTGTTGGCAAGTATCTTTGCATAGCGTTCGCCGACGTGGCGGATGTCGATGCCGTAGAGCAGCCGCTGGAGCCCGCGCGTCTTTGATGCCTCGATCTGATCGATGAGGTTCATGCCCGATTTCTCGGCCATCCGTTCGAGCGCGGCAATGTCCTCGACCTTCAGGCTGTAAAGGTCCGCGACGTCGCGGATTAACCCTTTATCCACAAGCGTTTCGACCAGCACCTCGCCGAGGCCCTCGATGTCCATCGCCTTTCGTGAAGCGAAGTATTGAATGCGTGCCTTCAACTTCGCCGGGCAATCCGGATTCGTGCAGCGGCGGACGGCCTCGCCCTCGGGCCGGACGGCGTCCCAGCCGCAAACGGGGCACTCGGTCGGGAATTCGAAATCGGTCTCGGTGCCGTCGCGTTTCGCAGGGATATTTTGCAGCACTTGCGGGATGATCTCACCGCTTTTTTCGATCAGGACGTAGTCGCCGATCTTCAGCCCGAGCCGCTTTATCTCGTCCTCATTGTGGAGCGATGCCCGGGCGACGGTCGTACCCGCAAGGAGCGTCGGTTCGAGGTTCGCGACCGGCGTCAATGCTCCGGTGCGGCCGACCTGAACGCTTATCGAGAGCAGTTTGGTCGTCGCCTGGCGTGCGGGATATTTGTAAGCAATGGCCCACCGCGGTGCCTTCGTGGTCGCGCCGAACTCTTCCTGCAACGTGGTCGAATTGACCTTTACGACGACGCCGTCGATCTCATAGTCGAGCGTGTCGCGGTGCGTTTCCATTTCGTTGATGAATGCTACGAGTTCGTCGTATCCGGCACACAGAGCCCGGTTCGGGTTGACGTTAAAGCCGTTCCGCTCAAGCCACTCGAAGTTTTCCCAGTGCGTCGCAAACATCTTCTGGCTGCCGGCAAAAACGTCATATGGGAACATATCAAGCCGACGCGAAGCGACGACCTGCGAATCGAGCATGCGGAGCGTGCCGCTCGCGCAATTGCGCGGGTTGGCGAAGGTCTTCTCGCCCTGCATTTCGAGCTCGGCGTTGATCCGTGCGAACTGCGAACGCGAGAGGAACACTTCACCGCGGATCTCGGCGTGCGGCGGTTTGTCTTTCTTTAATCGAAGCGGAATCGTGCGAATGGTCTTCGCGTTCTGCGTCACGTCATCGCCCTGTTGCCCGTCACCGCGGGTCGCCGCGACTGCAAGCAAAGCGTTCTCATAATGAAGAGCAACGGAAAGCCCGTCGATCTTCAGCTCGGCAACATACTCAAGCTTGCGGCCCTCGGCAAGCCGCTCGCAGCGTTCGGTGAAAGCTTTCAGCTCATCGAGGCTGTAGCTGTTGTCGAGCGACATCAGCGGAACGGTGTGCGTGAACGGCCGAAGGCTCTCGGCCTTTCCGCCGACGCGTTGGGTCGGGCTGTCCGGCGTTATTAGTTCGGGATGCTCCGCTTCCAGAGCTTTCAGCCTTTCGAGAAGCTGGTCAAATTCAAAGTCGGAGATCTCCGGCTCCGCTTTCTGATAGTAAAGCTCGTTGTGCCGCTCGATCTCGGCCCGCAAGTTTGAGATCTCTTCAACGCGTTCGGAGAAGTTAGTTGGTGTCTTGCTCATAGGCCCAAAACAAAGCGAACTCCGAGTTCTATCTGTTCCAACTTGCGATCAGACAGCCGGGAAACGAATTCAAGTAGATCGGACCTGTTCGCGGTGACGATCTGGGTGACGTTCACGACCGAGCGTTTTGGCAAACCGCTCTGCTGGGACGTCAACTCGACGTTTCCAGGCATTGATGCCAAAGCGAGGTTGGTTGTTACGATGACCCCGATAACGGTTGCGAGATCGCTGCGATTGAACGGATCGGCCTGAAGAATGACGATCGGGTGCCGATAGCCCGGCATTGAGCCTTTCGGCTCCGGCAGGTCTGCCCACCAGATCTCACCTCTCGCGATCACCACTCGTCCCTCTGAAGAGTTCTGGTTTGGAGTCGTTTAACTGCCGGATCGAGCGAGGTATCGGTGGTCGCGCACACCGCATTGATACGTGCGACGATCTCGTCCTCGTCGATCGCCTCGTCTTCGCTGAGCCGCTTCACACCCAACGCAAAGACCGCACTTCGCGAGATCTTTAGCTTCTTTGCGAGTTTTTCACTTAGCTCAAAGATGTCTTGCGGGACTGAAATAGCTGTTTTCATATTGCCGAGTATAACCGCGGTTATACCGGCGGTCAATATTTTTTGAGCGTCATTCGGCTGGATAGAGAAGATACTCGGGACGGTCGGCGTCGCGTTTGAAGCCGGCACCGACGAGGCCCGCGGCAAAGGCTTCGGTAAACTCGGCCTTGAGGCGTTCCTGTTCTTTGAGCGCGGCTTCGGGGTCGGCGGCGACGAGCGATGCCCAATCGGCGGGAGCGGCGATGCGGCGGAGCGGTTCGCGGGCTTCAGTAAAGCTATCGCCGCGGCAGAGAGCAGAAACCTTCTCGCTTTCAAGGTGCCATTCTGCAAAGAGCCGGTCGCTGGCGAGCCCGATCTGTTTTCCGCCGGTTGCTGCGGTCGCGTAATCAATGCCGTAAAAATTCGGCTGATACTCGGTCACGATCGCGCCGAGCTTTTCGAGATTAAAATAGGCGTTGCGGGCCTTCCAGGGCTCGAAGGTCCATTTTACGTATTTCACGCCGAGCTCAAGCGAACGTGTCCGCTGCGCCCATTTGAGCCGGCCGCCGATGCCGTAGCTTTGATGCGACGCCTTGACGGCGGTCATATGCGAATAAAAAGCTTTTTCGCCGCGAAGAAACGCCGGCACGCTGAGCACAAATCCGACCAGCATCTCGCCGTCATATGCCCCGAGAATGAACCCGCCAGCGTTCTTCGTAACCACAAAGTGGCGCACCGGTGAGATCTCGATCTCCGGCAGTTGGAACACCTCGCGCTGGAGGTCAACGCAGTCGGCAAGTTCTTCGAGCGATGTGCATTCGCGGATGGTAATCTCTCTATTCATCTCTTGAGGCGTTTCAGCGTTCTATCAAACTTCGGATGTTCGCAGGTTCGCCGTTCGCGGTCAAGCCATTTGCATTCGGCAACAAGCAGAAATCTTGCACAGCCGATACTGATTTCTGATATACTTTTCCTGCTCTGGAGTTCCTCCGGCCCCTCGCTCCCGAATCTGCATAACCCGATGTCCCCGGAAAACGCGTTAGAGATAAAAAGCACGATCGAAAAGCATCCGCTCGCGGAGCTGATCGTCGAGATTCGCCAGAATGGCCTCGGCGGAAGCCTGCGGCTGTCCATTGGCGATAAGAAAGCCGTCATGTATTTTGACGAAGGGCGGCTGATATATGCGGTCTCAAATGCCCGCGAGCACCGTCTATTTTCGCACCTCCTCAAAGAGAAGCTGATAGAGCAAAACGAACTAGCCCAGTTTCCCAATTTTGCGAAGGACCATGAGTTTGCGGCCGCGCTCAAAGCCGCAGGCCGGCTGAGCGAAGAGCAATTGAACGAAGCTGCGAAGGCGATCGTCCGGCAGATCGTGCTCGACAGCCTTTCGTGGATCAAGGGCGATTTCACATTCACGCCGCTCGCCCGCGTCCGAGACGACCTGAAGCTCGACGTCGAGATCGGCGATCTGCTGATGAACTATGGCCGGTGTTTTGACAGCGGTTGGGTAATAAATCGCTTCCGCAGCTTCGACGAAATGTTCGACCCGATCGGTAACGTGCCCGTTCCGGACGGCATCCGAGAGAATGAAAAGATCCTCCTCGATGCCTTTGTCGGCCAGGCGCTTTCGGCCGAGGCACTTCGGGCGGCGACGCGAATGCCGGAATCTCTGCTTTTCTCCGGGCTCTACACGATCTGGCTTGGCGGATACGTGAAAAGGGCGAATTGGAACCCGGCTTTCTCCGACCTGGACCTTAAGAACCTCTCGTCGGCAAAGCTCCACCTCGTCAAAAAGGCCGAGGACGTCCCCGTTGCCCGGCCGGCTGCTCAGAACGGCGACGGTACGGTCGACGAAGCCGCACCGCCCGAAGATAACGTCGAACCCGCCGTTGAACTTTCGGCCGAGGAATACCTTGCCCGGTTCGAGAACTACGAGAGCCTTTACGACCTGCTCGCCATCGATCAAAAAGCACCGGCCCGCGTGGTCCGCGAGAAATACTTGGCTCTTGCGCGCAGCTTTCACCCCGACCGCTACCGCCGCGAGGGCGCGGAACTCTTCAAGAAAATGCAGGCGGCCTTCACTGAGCTTTCCTTCGCCCACGAAACTCTCCGCGACGAGCGGTTGCGGCGAAATTACGACCAGAAACTCGAATCGGAGCGTGCCTTCAAAAAACGCGTCGCCGAACGGGGCGATTCGGGCGAGACACTTACGCACGGAGAAGAATCCGGCCTCCAGAACTTCGAAGCGGCACTTGCCTGCATCAGCGAAGGCGACCTGGCCGGAGCGGCGACGCATCTCTCTCGCGCGGTTCATTACAGCCCGCAAAATGCTCTCTATCACGCCCATTACGGGAAAGTGCTCTCGGAAAGTGCACAATTCAAGTTCAAGGCCGAGGGCGAACTGCAGACCGCCGTCCGGCTCGACGCGAAGAACTGGAAGGTCCGCGAAATGCTCATCGAGTTCTATACCGACTACGATATGAACAAACGCGCCGAGGGCGAGATACGCCGCTTCCTGGAACTCGTGCCAAACCACAAGGACGCAATGACGGCTCTCATGCGGTTGGCACCCTGAAACCTTTTTGTCACGGGAGACTGCTGTTATACTCACGTTTTCGGCGGGCAAAAAGATGCAAACAGCAGAACAGGAAAGCAGGCTTGAACAAAAGCTGATAGACCTTTCGGTCGGGATCGACCGCTTCGAAGGCTATACGCGTCCGCACGGCCAACTTATCGCCTCGATCGCAGACCGCATCGGCACTCGGCTCGGCATGGCCGCCCACGACCGCTTTTATATGCAGCAGGCCGCGCTCGTCCACGACATCGGCGAGGCGACGATGGACCGCAGCTATATCCGCGAGAACCGATCGCTTTCTGAGGACGAACGCTTCGACCTGCAACGGCACCCGGTCATTGGCGAACAGGAAGCCGCCAAGATCGGGCTTGCCCGCGGCGTCCAGCTCCTGGTCCGCTGGCACCACGAATGGTGGAACGGCGGCGGCTATCCGGACGCTCTTTCCGGCGAGCAGATCCCGCTCGCGGCCCGCATACTCCGAGCCTCGGACTCCTTCGCCGCGATGATGGAAACACGCCCCGGGCGGCCGAACCTTACGCCCGATGCCGCACGCAAAGAGATCGCCGGCCTTGCAGCGATCGAATTCGACCCGACCATTGCAAAACTTTTGCTCGAACCCGAGCTTCTCCGCGATATTCTTGAGTGGCACGCGACCGCCCAATTGCCTTCCTGATCCGCAACTCGATCGATTTTTTTTCCGAAATTCACCTTCGCTATTGAAAATACGTTCGAAGCGGTGTATCTTTGGGTTTGTTTGTTTATCGAACAAACTATTAAGTCCCGATTCGGCCGCAAAATCGGCCACCGGCGAGACCGAAATTCCGTTTGATGAAGAAGATATACCTCGCAAAGGCCAAATCGCAGATCGCCAGGCATAACACGATCCGCGATATCAACAAACAGATCGTGCTGAACTACGTCCGCGTAAAGTCGCCGATCTCAAGGGCAGATATCGCCCGCGAGACCTCGCTGCAGCGGTCAACGGTTTCAGCGATCGTGGACGAACTGCAAAACGAGGGGTTTATTGAAGAGATCGGGGCCGGAACCTCCACCGGCGGACGGCGGCCGACGCTTTTGCAGCTCAAAACCGGAATCCCGGTCGCCATCGGCGTTGATGTAACCCCGCGGCTGACCACCATCGCACTTGCCGACCTCGGCGGAAACGTGCTCGACAAAAGGGTATTTCCTACATCAGGCGATCTCGGCTACATGAATGAGCAGATCCTGACGAATGTCGGGGCCTTTGCCGAACAGCACCGCAACGCAAATCTTGAGGTCGGGATAAGCATTCCCGGCATTGCCGATCCCGAGGCCGGGACCATCGTTTATATCCCTTATTTTGGCTGGAGCAATTGGGACATCGGCTCGCAAATAGAACGGAAGTTCGGGCTTCCGGTAACGATAGATAACGACGCCAATGCCGTTGCGGTCGCCGAGCTCTGGTTCGGCGACGAACGCATCCGCCGGACGCGCAACTTTGTGATGATCATGGTCGCCGAGGGCATCGGAACCGGGATCATTATCGACGGGCAGGTTTATCGCGGCGAATTCGGGGCGGCCGGCGAGTTCGGCCATATGTTCGTCGGCGAGAATGCACCGGTACCCTGCTCCTGCGGCCGTTACGATTGCTGGGAGGCTCATGCATCTGAAAAAGCGATCGTTGCCCGCTATGCATCCGCATTGAACGGAGCGGCGAATCCATCTATCGATATAGACCGTCTGATCGAGCTGGCCCGCAATGGCGAGACAAACGCCGTAGAAACGCTGAAAGCAAGTGCCCATTATTTAGGTATCGGCATCTCGAATCTGATCGTAGGGTTCAGCCCACAGGCCGTTGTCATTAGTGGACGCATCGTTCGTGCCTGGGAACTGATCCGCGACGAGCTTCAGGTCCTTGCCGGGCGAAGTATAAGAAATGAACTCGAAACGCCCGCTATTGTGCCATCAGCGCTCGGGGATGATCCGACCGTTCTCGGCTCGGTCGGGCTCGTTCTGGCCAATAAATTTGCTTCGGCGGGCAACTAGTTTTTGTCAATTTTTGCTTGACAGCAGGTTAAGGAATATTTAATACTTTGTTTGTTTCGGAAACAAACAATCTTTCCCACGGTTTTCGATAAGCGGCGCAGCCGGCCCTTCAGGAGCTGCGAACCACCCGAAAAGAACCGCAGAGATCGCTGGCACCGATAACTGCAATTTTGAATTGAGGAACACCAAGAATATGAAACAAAAAATCTTTACTGGAACGCGACGATTCCTTTGCATGGCGTTCTCGGTTGCGGTTCTTGCTGCCGCGGGCTTTGCCCAGACCGAGACTGCCCGCATTTCGGGAACGGTCGCGGATGCGGCCGGAGCCGCCGTTGCCGGTGCGACCGTTAAGGCTCGCGACCTCGGCACCGGACGCGAAGTTTCGGCTACGACGAACGGCGAGGGCTTTTACTCGATCCTCTCGCTCCAGCCGGGCCGTTACCAGATCGAGGTAACGCAGTCGAGCTTTAAGACGACCCAACAGGAAGTGACACTTGCGGTTGCCCAGAACGCAACGGCAAACTTCACGCTCGAAGCGGGTGAGGTCAATGAGACCGTCACCGTAACGCTCGATATCCCGCAGGTCGATACGGGCACTTCGGCACTAGGCGAAGTGATCGGCGGCCGCGAGGCGGTCGAGCTTCCGCTCAATGGCCGCAACGTGCTCGAGCTTGCGCGGCTTACGCCGGGCGTAACGCAGGGCGTTCCCGCAGGTTTTGCAACGGGCGTCAGCGGAAACGCAGAGACCTACCGCGGCCGCAACACCGGCGGTGCCGCCCTTTCGGTGAACGGGCAGCGGACGCAGGCGAACAACTTCTTGCTTGACGGCGTCGATAACAACGAATCGCTCGTCAACACCATCAACGTTTTCCCGTCGGCCGAGGCCGTTCAGGAATTCCGCGTACAGACCAGCGTTGCGACGGCCGAGTTCGGCCGCGGCGGTGGTGCCATCGTTAACTCGGTGGTGAAGTCGGGACGCAATGACTTTTACGGCAGTGCATTCCTCTTCATCCGCAACGACAACCTGGACGCACGCCCGACCTTTAACAACACCCGTAACGAATTCCGCCGCGGACAGTACGGCGGCTCGCTCGGCGGCCCGATCTGGAAGAACAAGGTGTTCTTCTTCGGTAACTACGAAGGACTTCGTCAGTTCCTTCCGCTCAACCAGGAGACCGCGACGGTCCCGACCGCTCTGATGCGGACCGGAAACTTCTCGGAACTCCTTGCTAACAACATCCAGCTTACGGACATCCTTACGGGGCAGCCGATCGCCGGAAACCGCATCGATCAGCTTCCGGGCAACCGTATGAATCCGGTCGCCCTGCGGTATCTGCAGGCATTCCCGCTGCCGAACCGGTCCGGCATCTTCAACAACTACATAACTACCCGTAACGAGACGCTCGACCAGGACACCTACGATATCCGTATCGATTCGAACCTGAACTCGAAGAACCAGATCTTTGGTCGCTACAGCTACGGAATGTTTGACCAGACGACCTCCTCGCGGCTTCCGGCTCTTCCGGCCGGCTTCGGTTCGGGAACCAACCCGATCCGTACGCGTGGCGCGGTTGTCGGCCTGAACACGGCGCTTTCGCCTTCGCTCTTTAACGAATTCCGCATTCAGGTCAACCGCATTCGCTACGGCTACACGCCGCCGTTCTTTGATCAGACGATCTCGGCGGACCTTGGCATCCCGAACGCGAACCGCGATGCTAACCTCGGCGGCGGAGCACTCATCGGCGGCTACAATGGCCAGCTTGAGTACACCGGCGACTTCGGCCCGTATCTCGTACCGCAAACGACCTATCAGATCGTTGACAGTATGAGCTACATCACCGGCAACCATACCTTCAAGTTCGGCGGAACGCTGCTTCGCCGCGACGTTGCCCTTTATCGGCCGAACCGCGGCAAGGGATACTTCTTCCTGATCGGCAACAGCGACCCGTCGCAGTGCGGCGGTGCTCCGGCGACCGGTTGGGAACAGGCTGACCTTCTCATCGGTTTTGTCTGCAACTACCAGATCGGCCCGCCGTTCGGAACGGTCGGAACCCGCAACTGGGAAAATGCCCTGTTCGTACAGGACGACTGGCGTGTGACGAACCGCCTGACGCTCAACCTCGGACTTCGTTACGAGTACTTCACCAACCCGACCGAGATGTACGGCCGTCAGGCAAACTTTGACATCAACACCGGACGGTTGATCGTTGCAGGAGATTCGGATGATTCGCTGACCGAGACGGATACGAACAACTTCGGCCCGCGGCTCGGCTTTGCTTATGACCTGACCGGCGACGGCAAGACGGTCATTCGCGGCGGCTATGGACTCTTCTACTTCCTCGACCGCGGCGGCATCGACAACCAGCTTGCGCAGAACCCGCCCTACAGCGGCTTCTCGCAGTTCAACTACGGCGACGGCGTTCGCATCACGCTCTCGGGCCGTGCCCCGAACGGCACGCTCGATTCGCGTCTTGCTACCGGCCCGCTCCCGATCGGTTCGGTCGATAGCGTCAACCTCAACAATCCGCAGAACGTTAGCGTGCTTGCTTGGCTGCCCGACAACAAGACGTCGAACATCCACCAGTACAACTTCCAGGTTCAGCATCAGCTAACGAGCAACACTGCTCTCAGCGTCGGCTACGTCGGAACGACCGGCCGCAACATGATCCTCTACTACAACCTCAACGGCCGCATCGTTCAGGACGGAACGCAGGTCGCTTGCCCGCGTCCGCTGGTCAACGGGCTTTGCTACCCGTCGCTCAACGGCCCGGCACGCGTCCGCGACGACCTGGGCAAGTCGCAGTACGACTCGCTCCAGATCCAGCTTGAACGCCGCTTCTCGGAAGGTTGGCAGTATCGCGTCGCTTATACGCTTTCGAAGACGAAAGACAATGGCGAAGGCGCGTTCGACTCGGTCGGCGATACGAACATCAACTTCATCGAACCGTTCTCGCGGTCGAGGGTTGATTTCCCGCACGTGTTCTCGTTCGAATCGGTCTATGACCTTCCCTTCGGCCGCGGCCGCAAGTACGGCAGCGATATGCCGAAGGCACTCGATGCGATCATCGGCGGATGGCAGGTCAACGGCATCTACCGCCTCCAGAGCGGACAGCCGTTCGACGTTCGCCGCAACGGCGTCCTGGTCGACCTCAATGGCGACCCGTACACCGGCAACGAGGACCTTTACCTCAACCGCAGTGCGTTCTCGGAAGCTCCTTCGGGACGCTTTGGAACGCTTAAGCGAAATGGCCTCCGCGGCCCGATCGCGAACCAACTGAACATGGGCCTGACGAAGAACTTTGCCTGGGGAGAACTGTTCAAGATCCAGTTCCGCACGGAGTTCTTCAACCTGTTCAACACACCGCAGCTCACGCCGCCGAACACGGACCTTGGCAACACGGATCCGGTATTCGGATTCGGAACGATCCGTTCGACCTACGGGTTCACGAATCGCCAGATCCAGTTCGGACTCAGGCTTGAGTTCTAAAGCCCTGGCCCGGAGCGGAGGCTGACCAGCGGCTTTTCTCGGTTGCCCATCTCGGGACAAGCGAAACAAAGCCGAACCTCCGGGCCCGGAACAACTTTGTTCTTTCAAGGGGCGTGAACGATAATCGTTCCCACGCCCCTTTTCTTTTACGATGCTCCGATCCGCGTTAAATGCCCTGGTCCTTGCCGCCGTTCTCGCCGGTGCCGCTCTTGCGGCCGCACCGAGGGTCGAGAAGGCCGAGCCGCCGAACTGGTGGGCGGGGCATTCGGTCGCGACGGTCAGGATGCTCATTCGCGGCAGCGGGTTTGCGGGTGCTCGGGTCATCTCGCCTTCGGCAGGCTTGAAGGTGGGCGGTGTGCGGGCAAATGTTGCAGGCGACCATTTGTTCTTTGATATCGCGATCGCAAAGGACGCCCGGCCGGGAAAATATGAGTTCAGGATCGAGACGGCCGCGGGCTCGACGGCCTTTGAATGGGAACTCCTTCCGGAGCTTTCACCCCGCGACCCGAAGGACGAGGTCACGAGCGACGACATCATCTATCTGATAATGACCGACCGCTTTGTAGACGGCGACGAGCGGAACAACAAGGACGTTGACCGACGGAACCCTCGCGGCTGGCACGGCGGAGACATCCGCGGCGTCATCTCGCGGCTCGACTATCTCAAGGAACTCGGCATCACTGCCATCTGGCTTACGCCCTGGTACGACAACCCGGACGAGCCGAATACATGTGCCCAGCCCTGGTGCCCATATACGAATTATCACGGCTATCACGCTATCGATTATTACGGCGTTGAGAACCACTTCGGCACAATGGCCGACCTTCGCGAGCTTGTAAGCGAGGCTCGCAAACGCGGGATCAAGGTGATACAGGACCAGGTCGCGAACCACGTCGGCGTGCAGCACGAATGGGTCAAGCGGCCGCCGCTCCCGAATTGGTTCTCGCCTTTCAAGCAGAACACGTTCAACGATTCTGTCCTCTTTTCGCCCAACGCTTCGCCGGCCGAACGCGACATTTTGCTCCGCGGCTGGTTCAATGAATTTCTGCCGGACCTCAATCAGGACGAACCCGAAGTTTCGCGATATTTGATACAGAACGCGCTCTGGTGGATCGGGATGACCGGCATCGACGGCATCCGGCAGGACACGATCCAATACATGCCGCGGACGTTCATCCGCGATTGGTCAACGGCGATACTCAGGCAATATCCGAACTTCTATCTGGTCGGTGAAGTGCTTGAAATGGACTCGGCACACCTCGCCTTTTTTCAGGGCGGCAAGACGGGTTGGGACGGCATCGACACAAAGCTCCCGAGCGTTTTCGATTTCAATCTTTGGGAAGCATCGCGTGATGTTTTTACCGGCAAAAAGCCGGCATCCGCACTCCGCGATGTGCTGAAATATGACGGGCTCTATCCGAACCAGTACCGGCTAACGACGCTGACCGCGAACCACGACATCGACCGGTTCATGTCAACGCCCGGAGCAACGCTCGAAGGGGCGATGATGCACATCGCTTTCGCTCTGGCCGTACGCGGGATCCCGCAGATCTATTACGGCGATGAACTCGCGATGACCGGCGGGCACGATCCCGAGAATCGAAAAGACTTCCCCGGCGGCTTCCGCGGCGATGAAAAAAACGCCTTCACGCGAGAAGGCCGGACCGCCGACGAGCAGCGGATGTTTTTCGATGTACGTGAATGGATCGAATTGCGGAAAAAGTCGCCGGCACTTCGACAGGGCCGAACGGTCGATATCGAGTACGGAAACGATGTTTATGTTTTTGCCCGGATCGCCGCGGGCCAGATCTACGTCGTTGGGGTTAACCGCTCCGCCGAAACAAAGCAGACGAAATTTGATGCCGGCGTGATCGGCCTCGATACCGAGAGCAACCGCTGCCGTCCTAACGGCGGGGCAAACACGATCCCTTTGAGCAACCAGGGCGGGACCGATGGAGCGATCAGCCTATCGCTGCCGGGTCGAACGGTCATCGCGTACGAGTGCTTCGCGGTCGAGCGTTAGGTAGCGGAGCACCGGACGTGTGCCGCGGCAAGCAGGGATGCTTGTCCTCCAATCAGATATGAAGTTTCCAAGAGCATCGGGGATATTGCTTCATCCGACGAGCCTGCCGGGCGATTACGGCATCGGCGACCTCGGGCCGGAGGCGTATTCTTTCGTAAATTTTCTTGAGGCCGCGGGGCAGACGTATTGGCAGATATTGCCGCTCGGGCCGACCGGTTACGGCGATTCGCCGTATCAATGCTTTTCGGCATTCGCGGGCAATCCGCTTTTGATCTCGCCGGAGAAGCTGGTCGAGGACGAATTCCTCGTTCCGGCCCAGCTTGCCGATCGGCCCGAGTTCCCGGCTCACAAGGTCGATTTCGGTGCGGTCTATCAATGGAAGTCCCGGCTTCTGCCGCTCGCCTACGAAGGCTTTCAGCACACGACGAGCACCGACATCCGCGGTAAATTCGAGAAGTTTCAGCACGAGAACGATTGGTGGCTGGAAGATTACGCGACCTACAAAGCGGTAAAGGCCTCGCAGGATCAGAAAGCATGGTATGAATGGCCGACGCCGCTTAAGCTCCGCGAACCCGGTGCGATGGCCGCCATCCGCGAGCAGCTTTTCGACAAGATACAGGCCGAGAAGTTCTACCAGTTTCTCTTTTTCCGCCAGTGGGGCCTGCTTAAGGAATATGCCAACAAGCACGGCGTAAAGATCATCGGCGATGTGCCGATCTTTGTCGCGCTCGATTCGGCAGATGTTTGGTGTAATCAGGCGAAGTTCAAGCTGAACCCGGACGGCAGCCCGCGTGTCGTCGCCGGTGTGCCGCCGGATTATTTCTCGGAGACGGGACAGCTCTGGGGCAACCCGATCTACGATTGGGAACGGATGCGAGCCGATGGCTTCAAGTGGTGGGTCGCTCGAGTCGAGTTCACTTTGAGGACCGTCGACGTCGTCCGCGTCGATCACTTTCGCGGGTTTGCCGCCTCGTGGGAAGTGCCGGGCGGCGACAAGACGGCCGAGAACGGCCGCTGGGTCGATGTTCCGGGCAAGGAGCTTTTCCAAACGCTCCGCGAAAGCCTCGTCCGGCTGCCGGTGATCGCCGAGGACCTTGGGGTAATCACGCCGGATGTAGAAGAGCTCCGGGATATGTACAGCTTCCCGGGAATGAAGATCCTTCAGTTCGCCTTTGGCGGCGATGCGAAAAATCACGACCTTCCGCACAACTACACGCAGAACTGCGTCGCTTACACCGGCACACACGACAACGATACGACCGTCGGCTGGTGGCTCTCGCAGGCCGGTGCGGGTTCGACCCGTGATGCGGAGGACATCACCCGCGAGCATGAATACTGCCTCAAATATCTTTGCACGGACGGGAGCGAGATCCACTGGGACTTCATCCGGGCCGTTTGGGCAAGCGTTGCCGACACGGCGATAACGCCGGTGCAGGACCTGCTCGGGATTGGGACCGAAGGCCGGATGAACCTGCCGGCATCTGATTCGGGCAACTGGTACTGGCGGTTCGAACGCGGTGTGCTGACCGACGAGATCACCGCACGGCTGCGGGAATTGACGGAAACTTACGGACGAGCGAATTGACATCAAGGAGAACTAACAGGATGGACAGGATTTTCAGGATGGTTGATCGGAATGACACATTTGAGCACGGGCGACGATTTTTATCGTTTTCATCCTGTATATCCTGTTTGAAATTACTCGTTTCAGTTGCAGTTCTTTTCGCGGTTGCCGCCGCGGCGCAGGCTCCGGCGTTTGAGAAGATCGATCCGCCGAGTTGGTGGGTCGGGAGCACTATCAATCCAGTCCGCGTTCTTATCAAGGGCAAGAACCTCGGCGGTGCGCGGATCGAATCCGCGACGCCGGGAATTACGGCCGACAACTTCATGTCGAGCGAGAACGGCAATTACCTCTTCGCCGATGTGCGGCTTGCGGAGACCGTTCGGCCGGGCAATTACCAGCTTCGAATAGTTACATCCCGAGGCTCGGTCAACGCTCCGTTCGAGGTCTTCACACCGCAGCAGCGGCTCGGGAATTACAACGGCTTTACGGTCGATGACGTGATCTATTTCGTCTTCACCGACCGCTTTGCCGACGGCGACCCGACGAACAACGACCCGCTCAAGTCCAAGGGGCTTTACGACCGAAAGAAAGGCCGGCACTATCACGGCGGCGATCTTCAAGGGATCATCGACAAGCTGCCTTACATCAAATCGCTCGGCGCGAGTGCCATCTGGACGACGCCAGTTTATGACAACGCCGACCGCGAAGACACGCTCGAGGTTTATCCGCCGGAGATGCCGACGACTACCGGATTTCATGGTTACGGAGCGATCGACTTTTACGCCGTTGACGAGCATCTCGGCGATATGGCAAAGCTCAAGGAGTTTGTCCGCAAGGCGCATTTGGCAGGCTTTGTGGTCCTGCAGGATCAGGTAGTGAACCACACCGGGCCATATCACCCTTGGGCAAACGACCCGCCGACGCCGAATTGGTTCAACGGCACGGTCGAGAAGCACGACTCGAACAACTGGCAGAAATGGACGGCGATGAACCCGCGTGGGACCTATCAGACCCAGCGGCGGAACATCGACGGCTGGTTCATCGACATCCTTCCCGACCTGAATCAGAACAACCCCGAGGTCGAGAAATACCTGATCCAGAATTCGCTCTGGTGGCTGGCACAGGCCGGCTTTGATTCGATCCGGATGGACACGCTGCCGCACGTGCCGAGGAGCTTTTGGGCAAAATGGGGAGCGGCGGTTCATCGCGAGTTCCCGAAGGTGAACATCCTCGGCGAGCTTTACGATAGCGATCCGGTCCTGCTTTCTTTCTTCCAGAAAGGCCGCTTTTTTAATGATACGGCGACCACCGAGATCTACACGCTTTACGACTTTGGGCTTTTCTACCCGATCCGCAACGCCTTCGCACAGGGCAAGCCGATCCGCGAGGTGCACCAGATGTTTGCCCGCGATTGGATCTACCCGCGGGCCGATGTGCTCGTCACGTTCCTCGGGCTCCACGATATGCCGCGGTTCATGAACGAACCCGGTGCGACGACGACCGGGCTGAAGCTCGCCCAGACGCTGATAATGACCTCCCGCGGAACGCCGCTGCTTTATTACGGCGACGAGATCGCGATGCCCGGCGGAGCCGACCCGGACAACCGGCGTGACTTCCCGGGCGGATTTCCGGGCGACACGCGCAATGCCTTCACCGCCGCAGGCCGCACCGCCGAGGAAAACGACGTTTGGAATCATCTTGCAAAGCTCGGTGCTCTCAGGAAAGAGCTTGAGCCGCTCCGACGCGGCCGCTCGCTCGACCTGCTTGATGAGGAGCAGCAGTACGCCTACGCACGGCTGACGGACAAGGCCGCCGTCGTCGTTATCTTTAACAACGACACGAAACCGGCCGAGGTCAGCTTCGACATCACATTTATCAACAAACAGATCCCGATCGAAGCGACGCTGCGTGACGCTCTCGGCAACCTTGCGGAAATTAAAGTGAACGACGGAAAAGTCAAAGCAATGATCCCGGCCCGGTCAGCGGGAATTTATGTGATCAAGTAGATGGCTGACGAATAGAAAAGAATTCAACGCAAAGACGCAATGGAGCAAAGCCGCCAAGAATTTTCCTTTGCGTCATAGCGTCCTTGCGACGTTGCGTTGAAAAACAGTTCCCTATTGCAGCAAATTGCGGATATAAGTGTCCGCGTTGGGAGAAATGATGCAGAACAAACCACGTCTTTCGTTCTTTCAGATCTGGAACATGAGTTTCGGGTTCCTCGGTATTCAGTTCGGCTGGGGATTGCAGATCGCGAATATGTCGCCGATCTACAAATACCTTGGCGCAGACGAGGCGAACCTGCCTTACCTTTGGCTGGCCGGGCCGATAACGGGCCTGCTCGTTCAGCCGATCGTCGGGGCCTTGAGCGACCGGACGTGGACGGGCCTTGGCCGGCGGCGGCCGTTCTTCCTGATCGGTGCGATCCTGGCGAGCCTTGCATTGATCGCGATGCCGAACTCAAGCGCGCTTTGGATGGCGGCGGGATTGCTATGGGTGCTCGATGCCTCGATCAACATCACGATGGAGCCCTTCCGTGCCTTCGTCGCGGATAACCTTCCTGAAGAGCAGCGGACGCTCGGCTTCGTGATGCAGTCGTTCTTCATCGGCATCGGGCAGACTCTGGCGAATGCGCTTCCGTTCATCCTGACGGCGATGGGCGTCGTAGGCATTATGGCGAGCGGCATTCCCTATTCGACGTTGATCGCGTTCACGGTCGGCGGTGTCTTCTTCCTCGCGGCGGTGCTCTGGACCGTCTTCACATCGCACGAATATCCGCCCGAAGATATGGAAGCCTTCCGTGCGAAACAGAAGGAAGGCAACCTTGTGGGCTCGATCTTCAAAGAGATCGGCGAAGCCATCAAGGACATGCCGCCGACGATGAAGCAGCTTGCCATCGTGCAGTTCTTTACTTGGTTCGCACTGCCATGTATGTGGCAGTTCTATGGGCTCAGCGTGGCGAAAGGCGTTTTCGGTGCGATCGATGAAAAGGCGACACCGGAGCTGTTCAAGGCCGGGACCGAATGGGGCGGGTTGATGTTCGCCTTCTATAACGTGGTCTGCTTCCTGATCGCATTCGTCATTCCCTGGCTTGCCGAAAAGACGAGCCGCAAGACGGTGCATTTTATCTGTCTCGCTCTTGGCGGATTCGGACTTATTTCGACCGCGTTCGCGACCGACCGCTACCTCTTGATGCTCGGAATGGCGGGGCTCGGTATCGCATGGGCATCGATCCTCGCGATGCCGTACGTGATCCTCGCCGGAGCGATCAAGCCCGAGCGGATGGGCGTTTACATGGGCGTCTTCAACCTCTTTATCGTTATCCCGCAGGTCGTTATGTCATTCCTCATCCCGCAGATCTACGACGGACTGCTCGGCGGCAAGCCGATCAATGTCGTCATTCTCGGCGGTATCTCGATGCTGATCGCGGCGGCGACGGTGTTCATCGTAAAGGACGTCGGGGCGGCAAAGATCGAGGGAGCCGCAGCCGGCGGCGGGCATTAATAGTGTTCAACCGCAGAGACGCGGAGGAAATTAATAACAGGATGGGCAGGATGAAAAGGATGATTGCGAGAAGATCGGCGGACAATATGTTTGGGTTCAGAAAAACTCTGCGTCTCTGCGTCTTTGCGGTTCTGTTAAGCGTAACGGTCGCGGGACAGCAGCCGGCGAGGGATTTTTCGAAGGAACCGGCGAGGGCTTCGCAGGACTGGGTCCGCGATGCGGTGATCTACCAGATCTTCCCGCGGCAGTATTCGGCCGAGGGTAACTTCAACGGCATAACGAAAGACCTTGACCGATTGAAGACGCTTGGCGTTGATGTGCTTTGGCTAATGCCGATCCATCCGATCGGCGAGGCGAAACGCAAAGGCACCATCGGCTCGCCCTATGCGGTCAAGGATTTTTACGCGATCAATCCGGACTACGGAACACCGGCGGACCTTAAACGCCTTGTCGCCGAATCGCACCGCCGCGGGATGAAGGTCATCATCGACATCGTTGCGAACCACACGGCGTGGGACAGCGTGATGATGAAAACGCCGGCCTTTTACACGCGAAATGCAAAGGGCGAGATCATCTCGCCGGTGCCGGACTGGGCCGACGTTGCGGACCTCAACTACGACAATCCCGAACTTCGCAAATACATGATCGAGATGCTGAAGTTCTGGGTTCGCGAATATGACCTTGACGGCTTTCGCTGCGATGTCGCCGGATTTGTGCCAACGGATTTCTGGGAAACCGCGCGTGCCGAGGTCGATAAGGTCAAGGCCGATACGCTCTGGCTGGCCGAATGGGAATCTCCGGACCTGATGGTCAATGCCTTCAACCTCGATTATTCATGGGCGATGCATGCAATGCTCGATAAGGTGCTCCACGGCCAGATGCCTGCCTACGAGCTTCGCAAGGTCTGGGAAGATCAGGCCTCGAAGTTCCCTCGCGGCAGCCTGCGGATGCGGTTTTCAGATAACCACGACGAACGGCGTGCGATCGCCCGCTTTGGCGAGAAAGGGGCGCTCGCGGCACAGGCGCTAGTCTTTACGCTCGACGGTATTCCGCTCGTCTATAACGGAATGGAAGCGGGCGACACGACCGAATCGGGCGCTCCGGCACTCTTTGAAAAGCGACCGATCTTTTGGCAGTTTGCCGAGCGGCGGCCGGAGATGGTGAAGTTCTATCCGGCGATGATCGCCTTGCGGAAGTCTTCGAACGCGCTCCGCCGCGGTGATCTGCGGTGGATCAGGAATTCGGACGAGGCACGAGTTGTCACCTTCGCCCGCCGGTCCGGAGCGCAAGAGATCGTTGTCGCGATCAATATGTCGAGCTCGCCATTTGTCGGAACGCTCGAAGCAAGCGGCAGCTTTGACGAGGTGACGCCGAATGCACCGGAACGGACCGTTGCGCTCCCGGCGATCAGCCTTGAGGGCCACGGGTTCAGGATCTTTCGGCGGAAGGGTTGAACGCGGAGAACATTCGAACAGGATGGACAGGATAGACAGGATGGCTGGACTTTTGGCTTGCGAGCTTTGATCGAGAACTGAACCTGAAAATCCTGTACATCCTGTTTCAATCGCCCCTGGGTTACAATTCATCGCGAAGGAGTCAAACAACAATATGAAGCTCGCGATAACGCTTTTCTTCTCCCTTAGCTCGATCTTTTCGTGCGGAGTTGCCGCACCGACGGCGAACAATGCCGCCCCGGCAGCGACGCCTGCTGCCCAAACGGCAACCGGCGAGGCCGGCGATGCGACCGCGGTGTCCACATCGCAGAGCGGCCCGCGGACGGTGATGGATTTCTTCGCCCTGCTGCCGGACGAATATTTCACGCTTGAAGGCTGCGACCGGGCACGGGACGTGGGCTGCAAAAAGGCACGCGCCGAGTATCTAAAGACTTTCACCGAGGTCGAGGACTTAAAGAACGGCTACTTCAAGGGCGGCTGCGACGGGGCCCAAAGCTGCATCGAGATGGCCATCTTCAAGAAGCCGGACGGCACCTATCTGGTCGGCGTCGCGACCTTTGCCGAGATGATGAACGACTTTCATTTTCTCGAGTACAGCGGCGGGAAATGGACGGACGTCTCACTCGTCGCCGTGCCGGACTATAACAAGAAGCATTGGTACGAGCTTCCGCGGATCGGGACGACAATGAAGGTCTTCGCCAAAAAGATCGTCGAGGAAACGGTCGATTTCGAGATCAGCGAGAAGGGCCGATTGCTCTATTCGCTTGCGTGGAAGGACGGAAAGTTTGAGAAGAAATGATAGATGAGAATTGATAGATGAGAATTAATAGATGATAAGTGAGAAATGAGAGATGAAAATTGATGGATGTGAGATAAGAAATTTGATCAAAGGCCTACCGACTCGCTCACATGATCGAGGTGTAAACGAACGGTATGCCGAATTGCACCGTTCTCGGCAAGGAGTGCGTAGCAGCGGAAAGAAGCTAAGCTCCATTTTTTCATCTTTCATCTATCATTTCTCATCTTTCATTTACCATCTTTCATCTATCATTTCACCCTCTCTCCGTCTCTGCCTCTCGGCGGTGATCTTCGCCGTTGCCGTTTCGGCGCAGGCGGTCGCTCCCGGAGGGCCGGGCAAAGATGCCCAGTGGGCGACGGCCGCGAAGCAGGGCGTCGGCACCTCGGCGACGACCGAGAGCAAGGTCTGGTTCACGCTCGCACAGGGCGTCTTGACCGAGGTCTATTACCCGGACGTAACGGTCGCGAACGTCCACCTGCTGCAGTTCATCGTCGTAAACCCAAAGACAAAAAAGGTCGAGACCGAACAGGACGACGCCATCCACCAGATCCGCGTTACGCGGCCCGATTCGCTCACGTTCCAGCAGATAAATACGGCAAAGTCGGGCGAGTGGAAGATAACAAAGACGTATGTGACCGACCCCGAAACCGATTCAGTGCTGATCGACGTAAAGTTCGAGCCCAAGAATAAGAGCCTGAGACTTTACGTTTATTACGATCCGTCTCTTGGCAATTCGGGAATGGGTGATATCGGATCAATTTTGTCTGTGTCCGACATCAGAGAATCCGGGTTTGATGCTTCTGATGAAAGTACGAAGATCGAATCGACATTGCTTTTCTCGGTACCTATTTCGGAACAACAAGTTGAGTTTGCCGATTCCGACGCTGCTCAGCATATTCTGCGAACGTCAGAACCTGGGAAGAAAGAATGGGCGGGACCCGGCAATGTCGTTCTTTCGGCAAGAATCGAACAACCCGCGAGCTTTACTGTCGTGTTGACGTTTGACCCGCAGCCCGGCGGTGTTCCCGGTGAAGCTTTAAACTCAATACAGAAAGGGTTTTCAAAGATAAGGGCTGAATACGAAAAAGGCTGGGCGGATTATGTCAAGACGCTGCCGCGGGTCGATGCGAAGTATCAAGCTCAGTTTAACATGGCGGCGATGCAGCTTAAGGCGCATGAGGACAAGGCGAATCCGGGTGCGAATATCGCTTCGATGAGCGTGCCTTGGGGCGGCGGGGCGAATGCCAATGAACCGAACATCGGCGGCTATCATCTCGTTTGGTCGCGCGATCTTTATCAGGTCTTTACGGCCTTTATGGCGATCGGCGATACAGCGGCAGCGAATCGTGCGCTAGATTTTCTGTTCAAGGTGCAGCAGAAACCGGACGGCAGCTTCCCGCAAAATTCCTGGCTCGACGGGCGGCCATTTTGGGGTTCGCTGCAGATGGACGAGGTCGCCTACCCGCTGATAATGGCCTACGAGCTGAAACGGTTCGACAAGGCGACCTGGGAAAACCACGTAAAGAAGGCGGCGGATTTCATCGTTAAGAACGGCCCTTCGACGCCGCAGGAACGCTGGGAAGAAGAGGCGGGCTATTCGCCCTCGACCATCGCGGCGGAGATCGCGGGACTCGTTTGTGCGGCCGAGATCGCCCGCAGAAATGGCGACACTGCCTCGGCCGAGCTTTATCTCAAGACCGCGGACGAATGGGAAGCGAACATCGAAAAATGGACGGTTACAAAGACCGGCCCGCATTCCCGGGAGCCTTATTACATCCGCATTGCACAGAACGGCAAACCCGACGCCGGCGACAAGATAGAGCTGAACAACGGTGCCGGGACCTTTGA
The DNA here is from genome assembly GCA_964526245.1 of uncultured Chloracidobacterium sp. GTDB lineage: Bacteria > Acidobacteriota > Blastocatellia > Pyrinomonadales > Pyrinomonadaceae > OLB17. Next base: position 35,036 of record CAZGLZ010000005.1, read on the forward strand.
TGAACGCGAGATAGTCGATGCCGGTTTCCTCGAACTTGTCCGGCTCGGCATCCGCCGTCCGGACGACCCGATCATCATCAATTCGCTAAATGTCATCGACAAAGTTATCAAGGTCGAAACGCCGAACGGCCCCGCGTTTTACCGCTATAACAACGACGGCTACGGCGAGATGGACGACGGCCGCCGCTGGAATTGGGACGGGAAATACACGGGCAAGGGAAGGCTTTGGGTGCTGCTCTCAGGCGAACGAGCTCAGTACGAGTTAGCTCTTCATCGCAGATATCTACAGTCGTATAGCAAACGCAACATGCGGCCACTTGACAAGCGTGCAAGGCCGCAACCAACTGCCAAACCATCGATCACCTATCTTCTGATGGCTCAGTCCCGCCTCGACCACATGCTCGCTTTCGCTAACGAAGGCCTTATGATCCCGGAGCAGGTCTGGGACAAAAAGGAGACTCCGAAGAACATCGACAAGCAGTTCATTCCCGAGCTGAAGTTCGGCGAAGGGACGGGCTCGGCGACGCCGCTTGCCTGGTCGATGGCTCAGTTCATTCGGCTTGCGACGAACCTGAAAGCCGGCCGAAACCTCGACACGCCCGATGTCGTTTACGAGCGCTACGCCGGCCGGCGGCGGTGATCACCCGCGGGGCATCCCCGACGCATTTGCCAAAAACACACCGCCTTCTTCTACGCGGTACTAAACCTAACCTCGATCACCTCGATGCCGCGGCCCCGAAAGCCGGGAGGTTTTGACGCGGCTGCAAAGATCCTCAAAGCGAACGAGCCGTAGGCCTCAATTACGCCCGGTCGGGAATAATAAGGCGAACTCTTGGAATTTAACCCTCGCTAGATGATTTAATGCGGAGTTCAACCGGCCTTAACCGCTCGTTCACCTCCGTGAAAGATGATAGCGGGGTGATGACCGGAGCGATCAGAGCACGAATACGAAAACCATTTTCGCGGACCGCGGCGATCTTGAAGCTCGTCCGGGCGGCGAGAAAATTTGCCATCACCGACGGCCGCTACACGGTTCGGCTTGCACGGACGAACGCCGAGGTGCGGTCGGCACTTGAACTACGCTATCAGGTCTTCAACGTCGAGATCGCCGGGCGAAATCCGCAGCCGGGCGAACAGGCGATAGATTTTGATGAATACGACCACCGCTGCCGGCATCTCGTGGTCATCGAGAACGCGACCGGAAGAACGGTCGGCACCTATCGAATAAACAGCATCGAAACCGCAAAGCGACCGGCGGGATTTTACTCATTCGGTGAATTTACCATCGAGGACCTTCCCGCCGAGGTGCTCGAACGCGGGATGGAGGTCGGGCGTGCCTGCATCGCTCCCGAGCATCGAAACACAAAGGTCCTGTTCCTTCTCTGGAAGGGCCTTGCGACATACCTTCAGGCGACGGGCAAGCGATACCTTTTCGGCTGCTGTTCGCTGTTCACAAATGATGCGGCCATTGGCCGTGCAGCTCATCAGCAGCTCGAAGCCGGAGGGCATTTTATGCCCGAGTTTCGCGTCGTGCCAAAAGCGAACGGCATTGAACCTGCCGCCGAGCCGACATTCGACTCGGTCGCCGTTGAACTTCCGCCGCTCTTCAATATGTATCTCCGGGTCGGGGCAAAGGTCTGCAGCCCGCCGATGCTCGACCGCGAATTCGGCACGATCGATTTCTTCGTCGTCTTTGACCTCGAGAAGATGAATCCCAAATACAGAAAGATGTTCTTCGGCGATGCCTAAACGTGGACGCGTTCGACAAGCCGCGGCGGGCTTTCGGTATTGACCCGCACAACCGTCGAACAACGCGTTCCGTAGATCGGTGTTTCGATAAAGATCGGCGAGAGCAGCCGCTCGCGTTCGAGCCCGATGCCGGTATCGGGCAGTTCATCGTCGCTTGCGAGAGTTCGGTCGGAAAGAAGGTCGAAAAGGGCGTTGTCGTCGTCACCCGCTGTGGCTGAGAACATCTCCTTTGCCCGCCGAACCTTCGGCCAGGGCGTATCGAGCAGATGATTGCTGAGCCCGTAAACGCCGGGTTCGAGGTGCCTGATAAGGCCTTCGCGGTTCGAGAAAAACGCGGCCTCGATGCCGTCCGGACCGGCCGAACCGACGATCAGATTGAACCCGGAAAACTCATCGGCGAAGGAAGCAATCGTGTCGAGATAATCGCGGGTGGAAATGCCAGACGAGAGAAACCCCGAAACGAGTTCGCCACGCGTACGGGTTCCCTTCGGAGCTTTCGGGTCGCGATAGTTAGTAACGGCGGCAAACCTTCCGATTCCCGATATCCCAAGCCACGTTCCGCCGCCGACCAGGTCGCGGCCGGCGAAGATCTCAGGAGCGTCGTCCCAAGCTGCGGCGGCCAGCGTCGGGCGGTCGTAAAACTCGTCGCGGTTGGCGGCAAGCAGCAGCCCGCGGGCAGGGTCTTCGCTTATCTCAAAAACTATCAGGCACATTGCTCGGCATTTTCCCGGGGCTTGACGGCCGCCCGCTTGCCAAAAGCTAGGCGGACGAGCTCACCAACGCTGACAGGTTCGGCACCGCTCGCGATGTTCGCGAGGCCGACCTCGAACGCGATGCGCCACTGGCGAAAAAGTATCCGGTAAGCATCAAGCAAAGTGTATCGCGGGTCGTAGATGTTCGTCGATTCGCTCGTTACGCCGTTGAGTTCGATGATGCTGAACCGACCTGCCTTCAAATCCTCAAAGCTCGCGGCACGAAGGTCGAAGCGGCCGAAATTGAACCCTTCAAGCCCGCGGCAAATGGCGTCGATCCGTTGCTCGAGTTTCGGCGTCAGCAGGTGGCCGCCATCGAGGAAGACAGCACCGCGGGAGTGCGTGCCGATGTCGATCAGACGAAAGCTCTCGCCCGGGCCAAGCACTCGGGAAAGTTCGCCCGCATTTCGTTCAAAGTATTTTTCCGCCATCGCGACCGCACGCGGGTCTTTCAGGATCAGTTCCTCAAGCGTTGAGCGGCCATCGCCGATGACCTCCGGGAAACGCTTCTCGGTTATTGAGAAGATGTGGCCTCGTTCCTCGTCCGGAAAGCGATAATAGAAAACGCTCGCCTCGACCCCGGCGGCAAATTCCTGCACGATGACCGATTGCTCGGCACCTTCAAGTGCAGCTTCGAGTTCCCGGCGGTTTCGAACGATCTCGACACCCGCACCACGTTCGCCTGAATCGGGCTTGACGACGACCGGGAAATCGAGCCCGGCGGCGGACATCAAGCCTTCGGCGGCAAAGAGGCGGTCGCTCGCCGAAAGCTCGGCCGAGACGACAAAGTGACGGAGCAAATGTCCGGCGGCTTCTTCGTTGGCAGCAAGCAGGCGATAGATATCGTTCTTCGATTCGCCCTTGAATCCGCCCGCCGGAATGGCCGGGTTTGCCGAGGCGAATGCCGTCGGCCGGCCAAAACGCAGCCCAAGCCACAGCACATAGACCACGACGGGAACATAGAAGATCCAAAGCGGCCAGAACTCCCATTTGGTAATCCTGCGGAAACGGCCGACGAGCAGCCGTCGGTTTCGCCACGACGAGTATTTGTGAATGATCCGAATGGCAAAGAATAGGGCGACCAGGCCAAGCAATGCATTGCTCGAAAAGAACATCGATTGGGCAAAGGCGACCGAGCCGACAAGGATCGGGGTCCAGATCGCCGCCGCGACGAGAAAAAAGAATGCGAAGCGAGGAAAGCTGACCTTTAGCGCTCCGGCAAGGACGTATGTCGGCAGGCGAAAGCCCGTTACGAATCGGCTAAGAAAGATCGCGGCGGCACCGCGTTTCTGAAGCCAGCCGGAAGCTTTCACTATTGTGCTTTGCGAAACGAATCGCCCAAAGAGTCTCGTTTCAAAGAGCTTCGGGCCGAAGCCGCGGCCGAGCCAGTAAAGCCCGACATCGCCGACGAATATCCCAAGAAAACATGCCGAAAGAGCAAGCGGAAAACTCATTGCCCCCGAGGCGACAAGAGTTCCGGCAAGAATGCAGGCGGCGTCCTCGCTGACGAAGGTCCCGAAAAAGAGCACAGCAAAGAGGACGGACGCCGAAGCGCCCATCGCATAAAACTCAAAGAATTGCTGCACCTCGCCCATCGGCGTTTAGAGATAGCTCCCGACGACCGGCAGTTCCTTTCGGTGAAGCAGCAGCGTTACGCCGCTCAGCAAAAAGACGACGATAGCGAGGATAAAGAGCAGGCCGCCGTCATCCTTTACGACGATGCCGAGCTTTGTGAAATGGCTAAAGATCGCGCCCGTGATCGTGCCGAGAGCGAGCACGGCTCCGATCGAGGCGGTCGAAGGAATAAGCAGCAGGATCGCCGCGATCAGCTCGACGATGCCCGAGCCGATGCGCCCGATTGCCTCGTATTCCGCACCCATCACGGTCGTAAAAATGTACTTCGATTCCTCGGCACCCGTGAACTTGAAAAAGAGTGTTTGAAAAAGGATCAGTGCCACAACCACCCGGCAGATCCAGCTTATCGTCAAAGCTGTGTTGTTCATAAATGTGTTCGTTATTCCGTCTTGTTCTTGTTGTTTTCTGTTTCCCAAAAGCGTCGGGTCGTGGCGGCCACGCCGAACATCGGGTCGATGCCGACGCACATCTCACGAAGCCGCTCGGCGATCAGCGCATGATGGTGAACCGTGTGGCTTATCGCGAATTCCAGCTCACGGCCGAAGCTTGAAACAGTATCGAGCCCGGGCACCGATTCCGAGGCGACCGTAAGTGGCAGAGAGACATCGAGCGAGGCAAACCCGCGGCCGCGTTCGATCAATGCTTGCAATGCCTTGATCGCGGCAATTCGGTCAGTTTCGATCGTCCGGTCGCGGCTGCGGGCGGCGTAGTCGACCCTTCCGGTTTCGACGCCGTCATATAGAGCTTTGACGAGTTCAATGTTGTGCCGAAAATGTGCACCGATGCTGCCGTTGAGGCCGCTCGGCTCGGTGAATATCGCATCGTCGAGCCGTTCTATCAACACTATCGCGGCGGCCAGCTCACTACGGAGCTCCGCGAGCAATTGATCCGTAGCTGATATCCTTCTCTGTTCCGGTCTCATCGCAGTATCTGCCGCTAAACAGAACTGGAATTCCGGAGGCGACGAGATTTATTCCCGAACCGCCGGCGCTTACGGGAAAAAAGAAACGCCCGGCACTGCACCGGGCGAAGTTTAGTATTCTGGTTGTCGGCCTATTTCTCCCGTGAAGAACGGCGCCGGACAGTTTCGCGGCCTCCGCCGAAATAAGCAAGGATCAAAACGATCAAATGGGCGGCGAACCAGATGTTGTCCGCACCCATGTTCTGGTAGATGTAAAGAAGGATCAGAATTCGCGGGGCAAAGACGCCAAGCAGAACATCGCCCCAGAGCGGCACGGCATTCTCCGGATACCAGCCCTGGAAATAGTAGACAAGCAAAACGATCCGCGGGAAAAAGAGCGAGAAGATAAGGAAATATTCGTCCATGTTAATTTAACTCCCGGTTTTGATCTGTTGCCAAATGTCTGCTACTTCAACCGCTCGAGAACGCCTTTTCGCTTCACGAGGTTCTTGTAATCCCATTGAATCTCGTCGGCCTTCTTAAGCCAGCGTTTCAAGTCCTTTAAGTCGATCTCTTCGGCTGAAAAATACAACACCGAGGCATCTTTGAACTTTCCGGTTCCCGCTTTAAGCCCCGGCTCCTCAAAGCTCGCACCGCTCCAAAACATCAGCCGGATGCCCGCCTTCAGCTTGCTATAGCCAACGATCGGGTTGCCATCCAAAAACCAAACCGGATGCCGATGCCAGATCTTGCTTTCGGCCTCCGGCAGGCCGCTGTCGATCGCGTTCATCAGCCGGTCGCAGATCTCCCGGTCGCCCGCCGCCTGAGACGCATTGTAGTCGCTGATGCCGTTGTTCATCGCTTCCGCTTTTCGGTCATCTTGCCGTCGAATTCCTCGTCGTTGGCCTCGGCCTCTTCTTTCGTTTTGCGGACGATCTGGTCCTTGTGGTGCGGCGGCGAGTAGATCGTGTAGATCTTGAGTTCCTCGGTCGCCGACGTGTTGATGACGTTGTGCCGCGCACCGGCCGGGATGACGACCGCATCGCCGTCCTTGACCATATACTTGTTGTCGTCGATCTCAACTCGGCCCTTGCCGCCCTCGAAGCGGACGAACTGGTCGTTCTCGGCATGTGTCTCGGCACCGATCTCTTCCTTCGGTTTCAGGCTCATCAGCACAAGCTGGCAGTGCGCCGAGGTGTAAAGAACCTTACGAAAGTTCTTGTTCTTGATGGTGTCTTTCTCGATGTTTGATTTGAATCCTTTCATTTTCGTCAATTGATCCCTGCCGTTAAGACGGCGTAGAGCGTCTCCGCGTCCGATTCCGCCGAAATCATTCCGGCGAACGCGTCGGCCGTTTCTTTGTAGTGTCCGACATTATATAGCTCTTCGAGGGCATTGGCCAATTTTTCCTCTGACAGCCGCTTCATTGTGATCGCCTTCGGGCCGAGGCCTTTCTTCTCGACGATTCTTGCCCACATGAATTGATCGACCGCGTGCGGGATGATCAGGCTCGGGCATCCATACTTCGCGGCCATGTGGGTTGTGCCGGAGCCGCCGTGGTGGACGACCGCGAAAACACGCGGAAATGCCCAGTCGTATGGAATGGAATCAACGAAGAGGATATGCTCGGGGGCGTTTTCAAGCCGCTGCAGCCCGCCCCACGACGTATTGATGATCGCCGGGATGCCGAGCTTGGTCAGTGCATCGACAAAGATCCGCGTCTTCTTTTCCGGTTCCGGGTTGGTCATGCTCCCAAAGCTGATGAGTATCGGCCGTTGGTACTTCTCAAGAAACTCTTGAAGCTCTGTGGGCGGTGTCCAGTCTGCCGTCTTGTCGCGTTCGAAATAACCGACGATCTTTGCATTCTCGGGCCAATCTGCGGGCCGATCGAAAAGGCTCGGTGAGATGAGATAAACGGCAGGCTGATCGCGGACAAAGGCTTTGCGAATAGCCGAAAGTGACGTGTCAACCTCCGAGTAAGCCTCCGGGTACTTGCGGGCAAAGCTGCGTGCGGTCGCGGCCTTGATGTTATTCACGACCCAGTGCTCGAGCCGGTTCAGCAGGCGGCCGTGGTCCTTGAACACCGGCCCGAAATCTGCGAGCGGATGGGCAACGCCGGGCAGCGGGCTGACGAGCACGGCCCTGCCGGGATTTGCCATCGCCCAGATGATGTTGAAGAGGCTTTTCGGGTGATAAAGCAGAAGGTCGGGCAATTCATCGGTCAACACTCGCTGCTGAAGCTCGCCGGACTCTTTATTGAGCCGCATTCCCTTTCGGGCCAGAGCGATCCAACTTTTGATCCGGCCAAGAGGAGAACCTCCGCCGCCGATGATCCTTTGGCCATCCGCGTCCCTCAGCAGTTCAAGAAAGGCCGGGTCAAAACCGTGGAACCGATACCCGATCGCCTCGACCTCATCGCGAAACTGCTCGGGAAAAAGGCAAACGACCTCCCAACCTCGCTCGCGGAATATCTCGCCCACCGCCAAAAAAGGCTCAATATCACCGCGGGTGCCGAAGGATACAAGAAGGGCTTTCATTTGACCACCAAGGATCGTTCTCTGTTACTGATTCCAGGCGACTTGGCTTCGGAGGCGCATCAGGGTTCGTTCGAGGCCGATGACCTCGAAGACGGAGAGCATCGATGGGCCGACGGCGACTCCTGTCAGGAGTGTGCGGGCTCCGTTCATGATGACGCCGAGCTTTGTGCCTTTTTCTTCGGTGAAGGCTTTGACGACGATTTCGATGTTGGCTTCATCGAATGGCAGAGAACCACGCCGTCCGCCCGAAGCGGCGTCCACCCTTCCTTCGTAAGGAGGGGAGTTCTGGAACTCAGCTTCGAAGCGGTCGGCGAGTTCGGGCATCCATTCTTTGAGGTCCGGGAACTTCGTCAGGTTCTTGGCGATGGCCGCGGCGTCGAAGTCAAAATCCTCGCTGAAATAAGCACGACCCTGCGAGGAAAAATCCTTAAGCGTAAAGAACCGCTGGCGGATGAGATCGACGGTGTAAAGAAACCACGCGGTCGAATCGATCGGCGAATTTGCCGAATAGCTTTTAGCTATTAGCTCTAAGCCGTTTGCCGGTTCCGGGATGTCGTCGGCGTATTCATCTTTCCAGAGCTTGTTCGTTTTTAGCTCTGCCTTGACGAGCGGGTATAGGCCGTCGAGCGGCATCGTGCGGATGTATTCGGCGTTCATCCAGATGGCCTTGTCGTCGGTCCATTTGCGAGGGTCGTCTTGGCTGAAATTGAAAACGGCGTTCGAGCGGTGAATGCCGTCGAGCGAAAATTTCTCGATCAGTTCTTCCATCGAATAGATCTCTTTCTCTTCGCCGGCCGACCAACCGAGAAGGGCGAGAAAGTTGCGAAATGCCGCCGCGACGAATCCGGCATCGCGGTATGTCGTCATCGAAACGACCTCGCCGTGTTTGCGCTTTGAGAGCTTGCCCTTGTTCGGTGCCATGATCAGCGGCAGGTGAGCAAACACAGGCGGCTCGGCTCCGAGTGCTTCGTAGATCAAAACCTGCTTGTGCGTGTTCGTCAGGTGATCTTGCCCGCGGATGACGTGCGTTATCTCCATCTCGATGTCGTCGCAGACAACGGCGAGGTTATAGAGCGGATGGCCGTCCGAGCGGAGCAGGACAAGGTCTTCGGTGTCGGCATAGTCGCGCTCCTGCAGGCCATAGACCTGGTCTTCGAACGCCGTCTTGCCATCGGCCGGCACTTTCAGCCGAATGGCAAAAGGCTCTCCCGCGGAGGCCCGAGCATCGGATTCATCTTTCGCAAGCTCGCGATACGGGTTATCGCGCATGTTCTTCTCGGCACCCTGTTCGCGGGCACGCTGCTTTATCGCATCTTTTACGTTCGCGTCGGTCGGGGCTTCTTTCGGCGTAAAGTCGCGATAGGCTTTGCCTTCTTCGAGCAAACGAAGAGCCGCCGCACGGTGCTTATCCGCATTGTTTGACTGAAAGACGATCTCTTCGTCCGGCTGGAAACCGAGCCACTCTAGCCCATCAAGGATCGAGCGGGTCGATTCCTCGGTCGAACGTGCGAGGTCGGTATCTTCTATCCGAAGCAGGAACTTCCCGCCGGTGTGGCGGGCGTAGAGGTAATTGAAAAGCGCGGTCCGGGCAGAACCGATGTGAAGGTAACCCGTTGGCGACGGAGCGAAGCGAACTCGGACAGTCATATTAAACAATAACCGGTCGGCAAAGGCCTGCGGCAGAAAGTTCTGACCACTGACCACTGACGACCGGCCTCAAGATCTTAATGGCGGAGACGACAGGATTCGAACCTGTGGTACCGGATTAGGGTACAACGATTTAGCAAACCGCCGCTTTCAGCCACTCAGCCACGTCTCCGCATGGATGCTGAAAAGCAAGGTTTAATTCTAGCCCAAGGGCAAACTTTGTCAAGTTTTATGCATCGTAGAACGCGCTGACTTGTCTAATTTCGGCTTGACACTTAGTTCGAATAACTAGAAAATACGGGGGTTGTAGTGGTTCGTCCGATTTTCTCCGTTTCGATGATGCTCACGCGTTTGGCCCGCTCCCGACGTTGAAGACCTGATATGGCTCAACTCATTACCAAAGCGATCAACTCGGTTCTGCTCATTTCGCTGGCATTCGGCACCGCTGTGCCGGCCTTTGCAGCGGAAGAGTCGGCCGAATTTTCGGGCGTTGCGGGTAAGAGCAATCTGGGCCTGATCCGCGGAATCGTCCGCGATGAGGCGGGCAAACCGATCGCGGATGCGGTCGTCGCGATCTTTCGTCTTGGCACATCGAAATTGCTCCGGCAGGCACGTTCGGCCGCCGACGGCAGCTACACACTTCGCATTGTTCCCGGTAAATACACAGTTCTCGCCGTGGCTCAAGGCTTCAACCCGGCGACACTGCCGCAGGTTGAGGTCGGCAGGGCATCCGAGCAAGATTTCGGATTCAAACTAGCACGCGCCGGCAGCGGCAATACGCTTCCGGAGAAGCGGCTTGACCGCTCGAACCCGAAGTGGGTTATTCGCTCATCGCAGATGGGCCGCTCGATCTATCTGAATACCGAGGGCGACCTTCCTGTTGGCGAGAGCGTTACTGAACCGGCGGAAGTTGACGTCGCTTCGCACGAAGATGAGGCAGGATCGATCAACCTAAAGCCCGGTCAGACGATAGCTGAAACCTTTGCCGCGTCAAGTGAGCGCGGAACCTACGCCGGAGTTAACGTCGCGACCCATATCGCAGTTAATGAAAAGACCGACCTGATCCTCGCGGGCCAGGCAACGGTCGGCAGAAATGCCCCGAAGCGGCTAGATACACAGCTAACCTATCGTCCAAACGATTCTCACACGCTCAGGTTCGTCACATCGTTTGGCGAACTCGGAACGCTGACGAACGGCGAACGCGAGGAATCGCTCGGCCAGTTCTCATTCCGGGCGATCGACGAGTGGAAGGTGCGTGACGGCATCATCTTTGTTTACGGGCTCGATTATTCGCGGTTCACCGGTGCGGGCGACGACTTCGCCATCGCACCGCGGTTCGGGTTCCAATACGACATCGATTCGAAAACACGTTTCCGTTCGGCATACACAACACAGACCGACGACCGGACGTGGGCACGCGAGATCGCGCTTGAGGACGCACAAATTTCATTCCGTGAGCCGGCCTTCATCGAGGACTTTGTCATCGCGGATGGCGAGCCGCTGCTTAACAATTCGCGTCGGCTCGAGTTCGGCATCGAACGTGTGCTTGATAATAGCTCGAGCATCGAGGCAGGAGCCTTTTTTGATGGCACCCTGGTACGCGGCGTCCGTGTGATCGGTATGCCGTTCGGCCCGGCAACGATCGAAGGCAGCGAGATCGCCGGAAATCAGCATGGAAACGCAAGCGGGCTCAGGGTCGTTTATGCACGCCGTCTGAACGGCCGGTTTAACTTGACCGGTGGCTACAGCTTCGGCACGGGCCAGCGGCTCTCGGGCGAAGGATTGCAGGACCCGGCATCACTTTTTGCGGAATCGGTCTTCCATACCGTCTTCGGCCAGCTTGATGCCAACGTGCGGACAGGAACGAACATCCGCACCATCTTCCGGCTTTCGCCGAATGCGACCGTCTTTGCGGTCGATCCGTTCCGCGGCAGGCTTGCGATCTATGATCCCGGCCTCAGCGTTGTTCTTACTCAGTCCCTCCCGACCCTCGGCCTGCCGTTTCGTGCCGAGGCGATCGTCGATGCCCGCAACATCTTCGACCTCCAGAATACGGTCACCGGTTCGGAAGGAACCCTAAGCCTGAACTCGCAACGCCGGATGGTCCGGGGCAGCATCCTCGTCCGGTTCTAGCGGCCTGCCACATTCGATCTACTCGACCTTCGGAAGGCCTTTTGGTGCAAGGGCTTAGGCCGAACGACTCCAAAATATTGGATTGAAAAGCAAAAAAATGGATGATGAACGGCGACGGACCGTAGTATCGCGATGAAGGCACAGGCTAAACCGCCTGTTTGCTTGGGCTTAGCATCGAGCGGCACGGTACCCGAGTTGGAATAAAAGTTGCCTTTTTACTTTATTTAGCCAAATGGCGGCGTTCCGATGAAGCGGAGCATCTTTACAAGTTGGAGCCTGATTTGGCTGCTCGCGACGATCTTTTTCGTCGCCGGCGGTGCACTCAACTTGTCTCAACGGGCGACCCACCAGCTTCCGCCGACCGATGGAGTTCTTTGGGTAGAAAAGGCGGACGGCATTTACGCGGAACGCGTCGAACGCGGATATGCCGCCTCAAGGGCCGGCATCTCGCCGGGCGACAAGCTTCTCTCGGTCAGCCTTGACGGAACGAATTTCGACGAGGTCGTTTCGACAGCCGACGTTCCGATGTACCTCGAAGCGGCCGGTGTCGGTGGCAGCCTGACCTACTTTTTCGAGAAGACCTCATTTTCGTTCTCGGACAACCGTTACTTCGCCGATCTGAGAAACATCGACACGGTTCCAAGGTGGCCGATGTCGTTGATCTTTCTGATGGTCGTCGGCGTCGTTTGGCTGGGCGTCGGCGTTTTTGTGCTCTTCAAGCAGGGCAGCCACGCCCCGTTCATTCTGCATTTCGCGACGGTCTGCCTCGCTGCGTTCGTTTTCCATTTTTACAGTGCCCTCGGCCTTGGACAGGATTTCGACCTCGCGATTCAGCTCGTCGATTGGCTCGCCTTTATTGCGTTCGCTCCGCTTTTCGTCCATTTTTGCTTGCGTTATCCGGTCCGAAGTGAGGTCTTCGATGAAGCTCGCTGGAAGACGATCGCGGCCTATGCGCCGGGCGTTATCATCGCCGCGGCCGTCGTTATCCTGACGCTTTTGCCTTTGGCCTTGCCAAGTTCGTCCGCGGTCGGGTTCACCACGACGCTCGCTTCGTTCAGAGTTTTCCCAATTTTGAATGGGCTGATGGTCGGCCACTTCGCGATCGGCGTCGCTGTTGGTGCAGGAATTCTCATTTGGCGTTTCCTGACGAGCACACAGGCCATTGTCCGCCAGCGGCTGAAATGGGCGATGTGGGGCACGATCACCTCGGTCGTCCCGATCATCGGACTTCAACTTACACGGCAGTTCATCTATCTGCCCGATGATGTAGTTACCTCGGCGCTTTCAACGCTTCCGCTTGCACTGATCCCGTTCAGCTTTGGCCACTCCGTTGTGCGTTATCGCCTGATGGACGTTGACGTCGTCGTCCGACGGGCACTTGTCTATGCGATGACGACCCTTGCCATCGCGATGATGATCGGTGCCGTCGCTCTCGGGCTAGTTTTCCTCGCGGTCGGCAAAGACCTTTCGACGACCGAGATCACGCTCCGTGCGGTCATCGCCGTCGTTGCAATGGCGGCCATCGTGATGCTAAGCGAGCCGCTCAAGAATTTTCTGCAGGAGCGGGCGAACCGGTTCTTCTACGGCGAGCGTTACGACCTTCGCCGCGGGTTGCTCGACTTTGGCCGAACGCTTTCGGCCTCGACCGCACTCGAACCGCTTCTCGAATCGCTCTCGCATCGCCTCGTCGAGGTGCTTGACGTCGAGAAGGTCGCTGTTTTCCTTGAGGACCGCAGTGCCGTCGGCGGCTACCGTGTCGCACGCTCCGTCGGACTGACCGAGGCCTACGTCGTCCCGCGTGATTTCCGCCAGATCATTCGCCAAAAGTCTGCTGCGAAAGGCATCGTCCGTGCGGACCAGATCGAGATAAGCGAGGATGCCGCCACAGCGAATGGCAACGGCGGCGGGCTTGCCGGCGTTAGGCAGGAGCTTCACTACTTCGTCCCATGTACCGTTGGGAGCAAGATGGTCGCGGTCATCGGGCTTGGCCGGGCAAAGGATGGCTCGCTGTTATCCTCGGAAGACCTCGAAATCCTCAAGACCATTTCGGGCTACATCGCGGTTGCGATCGAGAACAGCCGGCTCTATCAGGAGCAGCGGCAGCAGACCGCCGAGCTGGCGTTGCTCAAAGAATTCAACGAATCGATCGTCGAATCGGTCAACGTGGGCCTGCTCGCCGTTGATGAAGATGGCCGCATAACGCGATGCAACACGACGTTCGAAGAAATGATGAACCGGTCGCGTCGCGAGGTGATCGGCAAGTCTGTCGATGACGTCTTTGACCCTGCATTTGCGGCAAACCTCAATAACATTCTCGGCAAAGGCCGCTGGCACCTGACCGAGATCCGCAATGCATATAAGCTCCATGCACGCGATGCGGCGGGCAATCCGCTGATCCTCAACGTAGCGGTCGCGCCGCTCCGCTCGGTCTCAAGCGAGCAAACGGGCGGGATCATCGTGCTAGAAAATGTCTCTTCGCGGGTGAAGCTCGAAGAATCGCTCCAACAGAGCGAGAAGCTCTCGAGCATCGGCCTGCTTGCCGCCGGAGTTGCCCATGAGGTCAACACGCCGCTGACCGGCGTTTCGAGCTATACGCAAATGCTGCTCGGAATGGTGCCGGAGAACGATCCGAAGCACGAACTGCTCAAAAAAATGCACCGGCAGACCGAGCGGGCGGCAAACATCGTCGGCAACCTGCTCAATTTCTCGCGGACCGGGAGCGCACTCGAATGGACCGAGGTTGATGTTAATAAGCTGATCGACGATACCCTGCAGCTCCTCGAACCTCAGCTTCGCCGGTCGCAGATCGAGATACTCAAGGACTACGAAGAACGTCCGCCGCTGGTCGCCGGCAATGCGGGTAAACTGCAGCAAGTCCTAACGAACCTGATCCTGAACGCCCGCGATGCAATGGCACAGGGCGGCACCATCACTCTGCGTACCATTCTTGACGGCGACCGCATCCGGGTCGAGGTAGCCGACACCGGCGAAGGCATCCCGCAGGAAAATCTCTCCAAGATCTTCGATCCTTTCTTTACTACAAAAGCCGTCGGCAGCGGAACGGGCCTCGGGCTTGCCGTCACGTACGGGATCGTCCAGGAGCACGGCGGAACCATCGAGGCGAAGAGCCCGAACGGAAGCGGTGCGACCTTTGTCCTGACTTTGCCGATCGGAGCCCCCGCTCAGGCGCGGCTCGCGGGTTAGGCCGCGGTCCGGTGAAGCTCCCGCCGCTCACCCAACAAATTAGATAGATAAAGTGCCGCGACCATCGCCAGCAGCATTATGCCCGCCGCGGCCCAGAAGGTTCGGGTCACGGACGAATCGTCGATGGCGTTGAAGGCGTTGTTGAGAAGAAGGCCGCCGATGAAAGGGCCGATCGCCCGGGCAAGGCTCGCCCCGGATTGCATTATCCCGAGCATGCTTCCCTGCTCATCGTCGGATGAGAGCTTCGAGGCAAGGCTCGTCAGCGACGGAGCGGCAAGGGCATTCCCGATCGAAAGGACCGTGCAAACGCCGAGTAAAAGAGCCAACCCGCCGGAGCTCGGGCCGAGGAATGGAAAGGCAAAGAGGCTGGAAGCCATCAGCAGGCAGCCGATGATGGCGAGCTTTGATTCGTGAAAACGCGAGGCGAGCGTGCCGAAGACTACGCCCTGGCCGACCACCGCCATTACACCGACATAAGCAAAGAGATAGCCGTTCTGCTCGGCGTTGTAGCCGTATCGATAGGCCGTAAATAGCACAAAGGCATAAGTCATTATCGAGAAGGCCGTGACAAGAAGAAAATAGACAAGATTGATCGCCCCGAAATCGCGTTTGCCGAGTGCAGCGAGCATATCCGCGATGCGGCCGCGGCTTGCGGGTGCGGCCTCGCCGCGTTTGACCGTTTCAGGAAGAATAAGCAGCACTGCGATCGCGTTCCCAAGGGCGAGCACCGCCGCCACGTAAAACGGTAAACTCACGCCGTACTTGCTCAATATGCCCGCCAACGCCGGCCCGAGGATAAATCCAAGCCCGAACATCGCGCCGAAAAGCCCCATCCCCTTTGCACGGTTCTCGCGCGATGTCACGTCCGCGATGTATGCCTGTGCGGTCGAGATGTTCCCGCCGGTAATGCCGCCGATCACACGTCCGAGAAAAACAAGCAGAAGCGTATTTGCCGCACCGATAACGAAATAGCCGACCGCCGAGCCGAGAATACTTATAAAAAGTATCGGCCGTCTTCCGTACCTATCCGAGAGACGGCCAAGCAGCGGCGAGAAGATGAACTGCATTACGGAATAGATTCCGAGCAGCAACCCGATCTCAAAGGGCGTCGCGTTAAATGGGTCCGTGTTCGCGTAGAACGGCAGTATCGGTATGACCATTCCGAAGCCGATCAGGTCGATAAAGACCGTCAGATAAATTATCAGGAGCGGGCCGGTAAAGAACCGCTCTTCGGCGGCCTTTTCGGCCTTGTGGCTTTTTTCGGGTTCGGACATCTACGGGTGAAATTTTAGCAAACCGCGGGAACATAGTAGAATCGAAGCAATATTGACCCACGGCATTTAAGCCCTTTTTTGATAATGATGACCAAGAAAACGAGCTCGTTCCTGCTTCGCACCATTGCCCTTTCGCTTGCTTTGACGTTTATGTTCAAGACCGCAAACGCCGAGACGCCAACTGAGACGACCGGCCGGCAAGCCGTTCCGGAAATTACTTATACCGTCTCTATGTCAAAGCCCTGGACGCACCTTCTCGAGGTCGAAATGCGCGTCCGCTGGTCGGCGATGCCGCAGGACCTCGACCTCAAGATGCCGGTCTGGACTCCGGGCAGCTATCTTGTCCGTGAATATTCACGCCACGTTCAGGACTTTGCGGCCAAGGATGCAGCCGGCAACCCGCTCGCCTGGCAAAAGACCAGCAAGAACACGTGGCGGATCAGGGCCGCAAAGGCCCGCGAGGTCGTTGCCACCTATCGCGTCTATTCGAACGAGCTTACCGTCCGCACTAACGAACTGAACGACGAGCACGCCTTTTGGAACAACTCGGCGCTTCTCTTTTTCCCTGCCGGCCAGCTAAAGGCACCCTCGAAGATCAAGGTCATTCCTTATGGCAATTGGAAGGTCGCGACCGGCCTCAGGCCCGTCCCCGGCGAGGCGAACACTTTCACCGCTCCGGATTACGACATTCTCTACGATTCGCCGCTTCAGGTCAGTGACTTCAAGGAAAAGGTATTCACCGCTGCCGGCCGGCCGCACCGGATCGTCGTAACGGGCGAAGGCAACTACGACCTTGACCGCATGGCCGAGGACACGGCAAAGATCGCCGACGCAGGAGTCGCGATATTTGGCGAACTCCCGACAGATGATTATCTGATCATTCTAAATCTCAGAGGCGGCGGCGGGCTTGAGCACTTGAACTCGACCGCCCTGCAATGGAACCGCTTCGGCTTTCAGCCGCGGTCGCGTTACATCGCCTTTCTTCGGCTGGTCGCGCATGAGTATTTTCACCTCTGGAACGTAAAGCGTATCCGGCCGGACGTCCTCGGCCCCTTTGATTACGAGAACGAGAACTATACAAAGCTTCTGTGGGTAGCCGAAGGTACGACCGCCTATTATGAGGACGTACTTCTCCGCCGGGCGGGGCTTATCACGCCGGAGGATAACCTTGACGCAAAGGCCGATATGATCGGCAATTTGCAGAACCGGCCGGGCAGATTCCAAACGAGCCTTGAGGAGGCAAGCTTTGACGCCTGGATCAAGTACTACAGGCAGGATGAGAACTCGGTCAACAACCAGATCTCGTACTACGACAAGGGCGAGGTCGTCAGCATGCTGCTCGACATCGAGATCCGCAATGCATCCGGCCATCAGCGTTCGCTCGACGATGTGATGCGTTCGCTCTACAAGGACTTCTACAAACGCGGACGCAACTACACTCCGGCCGATTTTCAGCGTGCCTGCGAAGCGGCTGCCGGCCGAAGCCTGAACGACTTTTTTACGAAGTACGTCTCGGGCCGCGAGGAGATACAATACAACACGATCCTTCAGGGCATCGGGCTCCGCCTTCAGGCCGGAATGTCAAGCGGCAGGCAGGCATACATCGGTGCAAATCTGGCCGAGACGGACGGACGGCTTACGGTCCGCTCGGTCCCGGCCGGAACACCGGCACACGAACAGGGGCTTAACTTTAACGACCAGATCGTCGCGATCGACGGCCACCGGGCATCGAACTCGTTCCTCCAGAGCTACATCGGCGAGAGGAAGCCCGGCGACAAGATAAGGTTAACGATATTCAGGCACGACCGGCTTCGCGACATCGAGTTCACGCTTGGGGTAAATGAGCGGACGGTCTATCGTTTCATCAAGGAGCCGCAGCCGACCGCCGAACAGCGGGCCGGATACGAACGGTATTTCGGAGTTCCGATCGATCGATAATATGACTTCCCGTTTTCGCATTTCTGCGGCCGCAGCTTTGACCGCGTGCGTGGTGTTTGCCGCGTCGTGCGGTACGGCGACGCCGGAATCCGGCCCAACGGCCGCGTCTCCGACCGCTCTCGGCGATGTGCCTGCCGTCCGGCTCAACTTCCGCTACGAGGCTGACGTTCCCGCTCCGCCGCTGAACGATCCGGCACCGGAAGAATTGAACGCCGCCGTCCGCGACCACTTCACCAACACGCGGCCGGACGACATCCTCGACCGCACCCTCACATCGCCGAACAAGAGCCGCATCGCGGTCGTATATCATCGCCCGGGCGACCTTGCGGCGGAGTTTCGGCTCGATATTTACTCCTCTGACGGCAAACTGCTCAGCAAGGTGACGCCGGACAATTTGGCGGTCCATTTTCCCGATACGATCGTTTGGTCGCCGGATTCGGCAAATCTTGCGTTTGCGGCGATGATCCGCGGCGAGAATGGCGACGGCCCGCCCGAGCCCGTGGCTTCGCCTTCGCCCACGCCTTCACCCGAACCGGTAGATGGCGACGCGACCGAGCCGCAGGCGACACCCGAGGCGACCCCAACGCCCGCGGGTGAACCGACGCCTACGCCGCCGACCGGCGTGCTCGCCTTCCGGACCGAGCAGATATATCTCTGCGACGCGAACGGCGGGCTTGTCCGTCCGCTGACGCAGAATGAAGGGCTTCTTTATTTTTATTACGCCTGGGCACCGGACAGCTCGGCACTTGTCGCACTTGCCGCGACCATCCGCGAATGGCAGTACCTTGAGAGCGTTGCGAACGGCCGGGGTGAGGCGTTCACACCCGTCGGCCGGCCGCGAATGATCGAAAAGAACGGCCGCGAACGCCGGCTCGATGACGGCCTGACGGCGGTGAAGCCGGTATGGTCGCCGGACGCGTCAAAGATCGCCGCGGCGTTCGAGCATCAGGTGCGGATATACGACGCGGACGGCTCGCCGCCGACGCAGGCTTCGATCCCGCTCCGCAACAGCCTGCTGCTTTCTTCGCAGGAATTCGACCGCCGACAGGGCGGCGAAGCACCGGAGCAAAACACGAATCAGCCGGGGCCGACAACGCTTCCCGACCCGACGAAACTTGTTTCGTTCAACCCGATCGTTTCGCTTAACTGGGAGGCCGATCAGATCCTCAATTTTCAAACGGCGTTCATCAAGCGGATGGCGAATCAGGCAGAGAACGTCTTCAGTTTTGCCCGTTGGCATCGTGTGATCCTTTCGCCGCAGGCCGCACCTGCAGCCCGATAAAATATGAAATTCGAGTCGATAGATGACATCTACGCCACCAACGCCGGCTTTGCCGCGGAACTTGAATCGCTCGTTGGCGAGTTACCGCGAGAGGCTGCCGAGCACCGCCCTGAGGGCGAGAAGTGGTCGGTCGCGGAGATCGTCGAGCACCTCGCGATGGTCGAGGACGGTATGTCTCGGATCTGTGCAAAGCTGATCGGCAAGGCTGAAAAGAGCGGCGACGTATCGGATGGAACCATCTCCATCACGAGTACCTTTGAAGAACGCGGAGTTGCCATCGCCAAGATCAAGGTCGAAGCTCCGGAGATGGTCCGCCCTACCGGCGAACGGAGCATAAGCGAATCGTTCGCAACGATGGCCGAAGCCAACGCCCGGCTCGAACAGATCCGCCCGCTTTTTGGCCAATTTGATGGCAACAAACACCGCTTTCCACATCCCTTTTTCGGCGACCTTTCTGCCATCGAATGGCTCGTCCTCGTCGGCCAGCACAAGGCCCGCCACATCGCCCAGATACGCCGCCTTCTCCCCTCAAATTAAAAATGCCCCGGCAGCGAGGAGGGCTGGCTGCCGAGGCTTTGTTACCGGTTCCGTTCCCGTCGTAAAAGTCGTCACTCCCTCTACGGGATACGGACCGGGGTCTTTTGGGCAGCGGCCCGCGTGAACCGCCGCCCTTTTCTTTTCACTAGTTACCGGCGGCGGTCGGAACGTCGCCGTTCATTCCGAACGGAAGGCCGAAGAATGTGCCATCCGAACTCCGAAGGATGTACCAAAAGCCATCCGCCGGACGGAAGACCGCGATGTCTGCCCTGCGATCCGAGTCGTAGTCGCCCGCGACCGGGATATCGCCGGTTTGTCCGAACTGGATGATCGTGTAGCCGCCGTCGGAACTCCTGAGCGAATACCAGACACCCGTTGAAGGCCGGAAGACCGTCAGGTCAGACTTGCCGTCGCCGTCGAAGTCGCCGCTGACCGGCACGTCCTCGCTGATGCCCCACTGGAGTGCACCGGTCGCTCCCGTCGCCGGGCGATACCAGTACCAGATACCGCTCGAGGGACGATAGACTGCGATCTCATCGCGGCCGTCTCCATCCACATCGACCGAGATCGGCTTATCGCCGTTCGTGCCGTATTGGACGATCGTCACACCGCCGCTCAGGCTGTTGAGCACATACCAAACGCCGTTCGAAGGCCGGAAGACCGCGATGTCGGAACGGCCGTCGCCGTCAAAGTCGCCGCGAACCGGAACGTCGCCATCTATGCCGAACTGAAGCCCGGTCGTGCCGCCGTCAGAGCTGTGCTTGATCTCCCAGACCGCGAGGCCGTTGACGATGCGGAATACTGCCGAATCGGTCTTGCCGTCGCCGTCGTAGTCGGCCGAGACGACCCTCGAATTTGCGTCGCCGAAGGTGATGATCGAAGTTCCCGAACCGTTGTTCGAATACCAGGTTCCGTTCGACGGGCGATAGACCGCAAAATCATTGGCGCCGTCGCCGTTGAAGTCGCCGCTGTTGGACCGCGGGAAAAGCCGGCCGCGGATCTCGCCGCCCGGGTTGGCCGTACTGGTAAGAACTACGTACCAAAGGCCGGCCCGAAGCTGCTGGACAAGTGCGGGTGAGACGTCAATGGTCACCGTCGAAAAGTTGCCGTTGGCACCGCCGAGAGTCGGGAACGAATAGACGGTAACGACGTCGCCCGTGACCGATTCGATACGGCCGCCGGTCTGCCCGCTTCCGATATTGTGAAACTCGCCAAGGATCGTTGCCTGTGTCTCGGCCTCATTAAGATTGACCTTGACTTCGCCGTTCGCGTTGGTCGTAACCGGAGGCTCCATTCCGGCACCCGTCAGGTGCGATTCGAAGGAGCGTCCCATCGAGGGCGAGGGCGAACCGGTCGGCGAGGGGCTCGGGGTGGGCGAAGTGAACCCTGCGAATGTACCATTCATGATGGTCGTGCCGCCGTTCGTGATCTGGATCGTCGAGCCGCTGATGACCGGAGGAACGGTTTCGCCGCGGTCGCTTCTCAGCCGAAGTCGTGCTTCGCGGTCGCTCTCAAGCATCATTGTTCCGACGTTCACATTATCTATGCGGACGCCGAGCTGTGTTCCGGGCGTGAGATTCACCTGTCGGACGCGTACCTCGAGTTCAACACGGCTACTGTGAAGTTCGAATTCGCCGTAACCGAGCGGAAGTGCTCCGCCGATGGTCGGGCCGCTCAATGCCGCGAACAGATTGCCGGGATTCGGCGAACCGGTCGGCGAAGGGCTCGGGCTCGGCGAAGCGGTCGGCGATGCCGTTGGCGACGCAGTTGGTGAGGCGGTCGGCGATGCGGTTGGTGATGCGGTCGGCGAAGCCGTTGGCGAGGCTGTCGGGGACGCTGTCGGGGTCGGATTCGGCCCGCCGCCGCCAAGCACGCCGGCAACCAAGATCGTTGTACCGTTCGTCACCTGAACGACCGAGCCGTCGTTAGTTACCGGAACGTTCTGGCCGTCCTCAGTTCTCAGTTTGATGCGTGCCCGCTGATCGGCCTGCAATGCCATCTGCCCGATCGAGTTTCCGTCAACGATCGCGTTAAGCATCGTTCCGGCCGGAAGATTTACATCTTCGATCTCGACCTCGATCTCGCGGTGGCCGCTTGCATAGACCTGATACTCGGAAAAGCCGTGCGGGTTTATGCTGCCCGTAGGCGAAACGAGGTTCGCGGAGCGGACCAGGATCGGCACGCCGCCGGCTCCGGCCCTGTCGCCCAGGAACGGGATCGAGATCCACGCGGCGATCGCTGCCACCACCACGGCGGCTCGCAAAATGTTCTTTTTACTATTCAAGTTTCTCATTGTTCTCACCTTCTATTTGATTTATGCCGGTTTACCGCCGCGTGTACTTTGGCGCGGCCTCCTCAAACGAACAGTGAGCAAACGGGGCCCAAAAAGACAAAGGAGCCGAAAATATTTAGACTCCTTTTTGAACGTTAATTTGTTATGTCAGGAATTACTCGGTGCAGGCCGTCCGTGGCGGGGCACACGCTTGGTTATTCGTCAGTGCACATAGTGCATCCACCCGCGAGGTTTCCATTGTGATGCCGCGTGAAGGCAGCTGGCAGTCCCATTCATGTCCGGTTTCTTCAACCCGTTCGACCAGATCTTGCAGAAGAAGCGTCGGGTTGGCCGACTTGACGAGTGCGGCGATGCCCGAAACGATCGGGGCGGACATTGATGTGCCGTTCCAAACCCCGTAGCGGCCGCCGGGCAATGAGCTGACGATGTTCTCGCCCGGTGCGACGACCCGAACCCAGCGATCGATGTCGCGGTTCTGGACATTCGCCATCGTAGAAAAAGCCGCTAACCGGTCGAGCCTCGTGCTTGCACCGACACTTAACAGATTATCGTCGATATCGGTCCCCGGATCACTCGGTAGAGCCCCTCGTTCGGCCGCGGGATAAACGCGGGCTGCACCATTTCCGATCAGGCCGCCGTTGCCCGCTCCGGCGACGACCAGCAAGCGGCTGTCATCAAATTCGGGAAACTGCTGTTCACCCGGGACCACCACGTCATCAACGCCGTTGAAGAGGTCGTGGAGAAATGTATTGCTCTGCGGCGTGAGGTCCTGCGGATAACCGAAGCTCATATTGATGATGGTCGCTCCGTTCTTCGCGGCCCAGAGCATCGCATCCTTTATCCGCCAGAGGTCGCCCTCGCCGTTCTGGTCCAGCACACGGATGGGCATTATCTTCGCGTTCGGTGCCGTAAGGGCGATGATCCCGGCGACGTGAGTTCCGTGGCCATAGACCTGATCGACGCGGATCGTCCCGACCTCGCTCGGGTCATTGTCGTTATCGACGAAGTCGTAACCCGCAACGAGCCTTCCGGCAAACAGCGGATGCTGGAGGTCGATCCCGGTGTCAAGCACCGCGATGGTCACGCCCTGCCCGGTCGAGATCTTATGCGCCTCGGGCAAACGGATCTGGCCGGGAAAATACTGACGGGCAAAGCCCTTCGCACTTCCGCCGATCGCCCATGAATGCCCGATCGCCCATGAGTGCCCGAGCGACCACGGCAGGCCGTCCTTTTCAACGACGGTTAGCTTGCGATTGGTTTCCTTCTGCACGATCCGGGCATCGCCGGCCATTGCCTGAATGATCTCAAGTGGTGTTTGGTTGGTCTTCGTGCGATCGATCCGCATCCGAAACGTCGGCGGCGTCCCGACCTGCGAGAGTGGTGTAGGTATTAGGCCGTATTGGGCGGCGATCGCCGGCAGGTCTGCCTGATTCGCCGGTGCGAGGTCGATAAGCACATCGTCCGGCGTACAATTGCAGCCGGGCCCGAGCTTTTCCTGTGCTGTCGCCGAAAAGACGAAAAAAAGAATTACGGCAAAGAGTATAAATATGGATCTACTGCTAAACATTTCGAAGCCTCCGGGAGATGCTCCCGATGCCCACAGTACCGCTGCAACGTGAAAAAAGACAAAAGGGCAGGAATTTTCTGCTGCGGTTAGCTACCAATATAGCAAAATGGTGCCCAAAAGTACGGATGGAGCCCTTGGGCCACCATTTTAACCTGTGTACTCTGCAAAGATGCTTCTGCGTTCGCCGAGCGTTGCATCCCCCTGTAGAATTCACGCATCAGGCCGATCGTGTGTCGGTCGCTGACGTTCCAAAGACTCATTATGAGGCCCCTCGCCCCGGCAGCAAGAAATCCGCGGGCAAGGCCGAGCATTTCGTCGCCGCCGGCAATTTCGCTGCGGCCGGTCTCGCAGGCACTGAGCGTTACAAGCTCGGCATCGATCCGCATTTTGGCTACATCGGCCGCGGTCACACGCCCATCGGCAAGCTGGAGGCTTGAATACATCGGATTGTCCGCCCTGAAAAGGCCGTGGCAGGCGATGTGCAGAAGTCCGGCGGACTCGGCGGCAAGCTTGAAGCCGTCGGTGGTTGCCGCCGGGCCCGTCAGTGCTTTTTTCGAATTCAATATTCCGGCGACCTCGCGGGCCTCGTCCTCTGCGAACGGGATCGCCTCGTCCGAATGGCCGATGACAGCCGCATTCAAATTCTTTTGTGCCTTTCGTCCGGCGAGCCCGAGCCACATCGACGCGCTCGGTGCGAGGCTGACCGAGTGCCGCTCGATCAGGTATTCGTCATCGAACCTCAACGCTGAAAACGGCACGCTGAAGAGCGGTCCGGTCGGAATGACGATAAGGCGTTTTGCCGAGCCATTTACGCCAAGCGGGCCTACGAGCCGTTCGCCCAGCGTGGCAAGTAATTGATCGGTCCTTTTCTTGAGAACCGACGCCAAGGGCCCAGCGACAGCCGTACCGTGGCGGAACGTTCGAAGCTGTGACTCGAACTGCGAATGCCAGTTTTCCACGTCCTTTCGCTGAACATCCGTCTGCACGACCCGAAGCTCGGCCTGGTCGAGCACGAAAGCCTTGAATCGGCCCTCCCTTTCAAAGTACTCAACAAGGACGCGGTCACCTCCAAGCCGGCGTTGGAGAGCGGCGACATCTAGCGATGCCGAGCCTAAAGATCTAGCGGTATTCCTTTGCACGGCTTGCTGACGCCGTTCGAGTTTCGCTATCTCGGCCTCGAGCCGTCGCACCTTTGTCTCAAGCCGGCTTTGCCCGTTGCCGGGCTCGCGGTCAAGCTTGTGATAGGCCGCGTTCAATTCTTCGCGCAGTCGTGTCGTTCTGCTCGCCTTCGCGGTTTCGCCGCGACCGGTGCGTTCATGTGGACGCGCAGATCCGGCCATCTCAATAAGGGCCCGCGACCTCATCCGTTCATGCCACTGAAAGGCACTTTCAAGCTCACCGAAGGCGATATGGGCGGAAACGAGATTTGCGAACGGCCGCGTTGTATCCGCAAAGAATGCAATGCGAAACGCTTCGCCCGGAAGCTTAGTTCGCATTGCCTCGATCGAGCCAACGGCATCTGCCAAATAGTCGACTGCCTTCTCTGTCCGGCCATCAGCAAGTGCGGCCTCGCCGAGTGCGTTTTGCGCGTAAGCCAGATATTGCGGACGCGAGCCGCGGTTCGCAGTATCGGCGATCTCGGCCAAGATCTTCACTGCGCGTTTCGGGCGGCCGAGCGCGAGTTCGATCTCAGCCGAAAGCCGCCGCGTCAGGAGATGATGATCGAGATTCGCGAACCGTTTCGTCCCGGCCTGAATGCTTGCGAGTAACTCTTTCGCACGCTTTACGTCGCCGCTGCCAAGTTCCATCAAAGCAAGCTTTGCGGCTACCCAATCCGCCGCGAGCCGGTTCCCTTCGGCGGTATAAAGCGATATGGCTCGTTCATACTGCGTTTTCGCCTGCCGTGTCCGCACAAGCCTTTTCAGGACATCTGCGTACATCGCCCTCGCGGCCGCCTCTTCGTGGACCATCTTGTATTTCGCCAGGCCCGGGCAGACCTTCGCGAACATCTTCTCAGCTTCATCGCTCAGATTAAGCTCGGCATAGATAGCAGCGATCTCGTACTCCGACGTCAGGTATTGGTGCGGCATACCGAGCCGCTCGAACCGTTCCCGCGAACTCTCAAAATAGGCGAGTGCCTCGTCAAAATCACCGCGGAGCCGGCACAGGTTCGCGAGGCTTGCTTCGGCCTCAGCAAGGGTAACCTCGCTTTCCGCTTTACGGGCCAGTTCGAGTGCGCGGACAAATGCTGCCGCTGCGTCTTCGAATCTGCCGAGATCCGTGAATGTTATTCCCAGGCCGTTCTCGGCCATCGCGGCAAGGCGTGGATCACCGAGCAAATTGAAACGGCCACGTGCCTTTAGCGCAAGCCGTTCGGCCTCCTCGTAGCGTCCGAGCCGGGCGGCGATATTACTGAGATTCAACTCGACCTTTCCGGCCGTCAGTTCGCTCCCGGCCGCATCGAGCACCCTGAGCGCCCGTTTGCCGTGCCCGAGGGCTTCGGTATAACGGCCGAGCATCGCGAGCGGTATCAACGCGGCAACGGTCGATTCGGCCGAAAGGAGCTTATCGCCGACGGACCTGTATAGCTTAGCGGCAGAGAGAAGTGCGTTAAGAGAAGTTTCGAGCCGGCCCGATGTCAACTCGGCAATTCCGTGCAGCCAATCGGCGATCGCCTTTGCCTCGCGGCCTTTTAGGCTTTCGAGCATCAACTGCATCGCCCGGTCGGCGTTCTGCGAACGGATCGGTTCCGAACGCCAAACGTCATAACATTCGTCGCGAAGCGCCCGGGCGAGTTCAATATCAACAAGCGAGGAGTGCTTGCGAAGAAGCGTCGCAAGCTCGCGCATCCGGCCGGTGGCGGACAGCTTGGATGCGAATTCGGTGCGGCTTAGGCTGCTCATCGGCAAACAATAAAATACAGGAAAACCTTTCGGCTTTCCTGTTTCAAGTTTCGATCCGGAGAATACGCCCCCTTGTTTTTACACAACCCTACCCGACCGCGAGCCCTTCCACCGCGAACTCGCCTGCCTCTGTTCGGACCACAAGGTCATAATTTTCTTTCGCTACCTTATCGAAGGTAAAGCCGCCGACCTCGGATAGGCCGCACTCACGACTGCCGTCTTTCGAGGAAAGTACCGCGATCGAGCCTTCCTGAAACTCACCAAGAAACTGGCCATTTAGCTTGAACGACTTTCCTTTTGGTGTGATCTCGACCTCAACGGCTGCATCGCCCGCCTGATAGAGAAGCTGACGAGCCTTACCTGCCGCCGCCGAGCGTTCACCGAAAGCCGGCCGGCCCGGAACAAGCTCAGAGACCAGCACCGCGATCCAGCGGCGAAGCGTGCTTGACTCGGCTGCCCGCACCGCAAAAAGGTTCTTTGCCCAGCGGAGAGTGTCGTGCGGTGCGTCGATAGAATCGTCCCGCTCCATCAGCGAAATTATCTTTTCCAGTCGTTCCTGCGAATTCATTTTCTCGGGTCCTCGCATCCCTGTCGCCCTTACAGTGCTCGTTCCGGGCGGAAAAAGACATCTGTCCGCATTGGCCTACCGCAATAATTTCTCAAGCTTTTTCAGGCACCTTGCCCGAAGCGGGCTGATGCTCGTCTCTCCGACACCTATCTCGCCGGCGACCTCGGCATAGCTTGCGGCAGTGCTGCGAAGATAGATCATCGAGACGATCTTCCGGCACCGCTCGTCGAGCTTTGCAACGGCCGTCCTGATCAAATGCTGCTGCTCGAGTTCGATCAGCATTTCGTCCGCGGCCGGCGAATCATCGGCGATCGCCGCCATCATCTCGGAGTGCTCCTCGCCTTCGCCCGCTTCGGCCTCCGGCTTGCGGCCGCGAACGACCGCCCACGTTTTGAACTTCGCCGTCGTCACAAGCCACGAACGAAGCCGGTCGGGCTGCTCGAGCTCATCAAGCTTTTGCACCAGAGTAACGAAGACCTCCTGAAAAACATCCGTCGCTTCGTCCTCGGAAAGGCCGGCCCGCCGCGGGATAGCGAAGATCAAACGCTGATAGCGCTCGACAAGTTCGTCCCAAGCGGCCTGCTCCCCTCTGCGGCAACGCAGCACAAGGCGAGCATCCTCACTCGTGAATTGTGAGTCGCTTATCAAGGGCTGTGACGTTTCGCTTTTTTGATCCGGCATTGCAGGCTTCTAAAGATTTCTAGCACGCAGGCGAAGAAACTCAAAGCAGATCGATTGCCGATTCACCGCCGCCGGGGCTGAAGGGCACCTCGCGGCATGATAAACATTCGTTGTTGATGCTATAATCTCGCCTTACGCCAAAACGGGCGGAATTTCATTATGGACAAGTTTTTGATCCGCGGCGGCCGGCCGCTGAGCGGTACAGTTAAGATCAGCGGGGCAAAGAACTCGGCACTTCCGTGCCTTGCGGCGACGCTCCTTACACCGGAGACGGTGACGCTTCGCAACATCCCGTACGTTAAGGACCTGATAACGCAGCGGCGGCTGCTCGAGGACCTCGGAGCGACGGTGCTGACGCCCGAGCTTCGGACGCACGTTGTAAACGCAAAGAACGTCGATACGTTCGAGGCACCGTATGAACTGGTCCGTACGATGCGTGCGAGCGTGCTCGCACTCGGGCCGCTGCTTGCCCGATTTGGCAAGGCCAAGGTGAGCCTGCCGGGCGGGTGCGCCATCGGAACGCGGCCGATCGATCTTCACCTGCGGGCGTTCGAGGCCTTGGGTGCAAACGTCTCGCTCGAATCGGGCGATGTCGTTGCGACCGCTCCGAAAGGCCGCCTGGTCGGCGCCGAGATCGCGTTCGAAAAGGTCACCGTGACCGGAACGGAGAACGTGATGATGGCCGCTTCGCTTGCCGAGGGAACGACAGTCATCCGCAATGCCGCCCGCGAGCCCGAGATCGAAGACCTCGCCGACCTGCTTAACAAAATGGGAGCGAAGATCTCGGGAGCCGGCACGGAAACGATGACGATCGAGGGCGTTGAGGCACTCGGCGGTGCCGAGCACGACATCATCGCCGACCGTATCGAGACCGGCACGTTCATCGTCGCGGCGGCCATCACCGGTGGCGAGCTTGAGATAGAAAATTGTCGCCCCGATCATCTGACGGCGGTCATCGCGAAGCTCCGCGAAGTGGGCGTGATCATCGAGGAGACCTCGCCGACCTCGCTCCACGTTCAGCTTGGGCTGGCTCCGCTCGTCGCACGCGATGTGACGACCGAGCCGCACCCGGACTTCCCGACCGATATGCAGGCCCAATATATGGCACTGATGACCCAGGCCGAAGGTGTCTCGCACGTTACGGAAACAATCTTCGAGAACCGCTTTATGCATGCCTCGGAGCTCGTCCGGATGGGTGCCGATATCCATATCACCGGCAATACCGCGACCGTCCGCGGCAAAACGAAGCTTAATGGTGCGCCCGTGATCGCATCGGACCTCAGAGCTTCGGCGTCGCTGGTGCTCGCCGGGCTATGTGCCGAGGGCGAGACGCTGATCCAGCGTGTTTACCACATCGACCGCGGATACGAGACCATCGTCCGAAAACTGCGGTCGGTCGGTGCCGATATCGAAAGGATCAAAGACGAGCAGGCGTTCAACGCGGACGTCTAGCCGCTCGCCGGGCGTTTTTTCAAGTAACGCCCGTTGTGCTTAAATATAGAAATGGTGACGAAGCCTGACTGCCTTTTCTGCAAGATAATTGCCGGCGAGATCCCGTCGGCAAAGGTCTATGAGGACGACCAGTGCTTTGCCTTCAACGACATTACGCCGCAGGCCCCGACGCATATCCTGATCGTCCCGCGGCAGCATATCGATTCGCTCGATAAGGCTGAAGGGATGGATCGCGACGTGCTTGGAAGTCTGCTGCTGGCCGCGGCGGAGATCGCCCGCGAAAAGGGCTTTGCCGGCGCCGGCTATCGCGTGGTCGTTAACACGAATGCCGATGGCGGGCAGACAGTATTTCATCTTCACGTGCATCTTTTGGCAGGCAGGCCGTTCGTTTTTCCGCCGGGGTAGTTTTATGTTCAAGGTCTTGGCTTCAGTGGTTCTATTCGCAGCGGCTGCGTTCTTTGCGGCCTGTTCCGGTGCGCAGCCGACCGCGGAGAATGCGAACGTCGCCGCCGAACCAACGCCGCTTGCAAATGCCGCCGACTATACCGACGCGAACCTCGCTCTGGCCGATGGCGTTCGCGTACTTGAGAATGGCGAAACGGAGCGGGCGATAGAGATCTTGAACCGTGCGGTCGAGATCAATCCGGACCTCGCGGAAGCCTATTTCCGGCTCGGCATCGCCCATTCGCTGATCGAGTTTCGCGACCAAATGGCCGCGGAAGACCGCGTCGAGCCCACCGAAACTCCGGCAAATAGCAAAGAGAAGCCGGCAAAGCCGCAGTCCGTATTGGCGTTTGAAAAGGCGGTCGAGGCTTACAAAAAGCTGATCGACGCCAACGCCGAGGACCACAACGCCTATTACAATCTCGGCCGGTCCTATAACAAGCTAAATGAGGACGAGGACGCGGCGAGGGCATTGCGGCAGGCGGTAAAGCTCAACCCCGACGACACGGAATATCAGCAGGAGCTCGGAGCTGTTCTCATCAAGCTGGCGAAATATTCCGAAGCGGTCGGAGTGCTCAAAAAATCGCTCGAATTTGATGCCGACAACATTGAAGCGCTCGAGCTCCTCGAAAAGGCCGAGGCCGGCCAAAAGCGCGTCAGCTTTACCGTAATGCCCGGCGACGATAAGAGAAACTCAAATTCGAACGCCAACGCAGCTCCGAATACTAAACCTGACGTCGACGACACCAAACCTCCCGCAAATACCGCCAAACCGCCCGAACCGCGGCCAACCCGACCGCCGCAAACACCTCCGCCTGCGGCAAATCGACCCAGATCGAACTAGCAAGTGTAGCTCGGCGACACACTAAGTATTGGTGTGTCAACTTGACATCGCCAGCCCGCCGTCGCAAATTACGGGTTAGGCTTCACTATGGCTTTGACCCGCATCGAACTCGACGAACCGCGAGCGCTTTCGCTCGAACGCAAGATACAAATGCACGAGGCCCGCGAGGGCATCATCGAACGGCTCGCCCGCGACCTGCCGGAGAGCATCGACCTCGAACGCTTCTTGAACGTCGTCGTTTCCGAGATCGGGCGAATGCTCGATGCCGACCGCTGCGACGTGCTCCAACTCGTCGATGAAAAAGAGCTGAAGATCAGCCACGAATGGCGGCGGGATGCGAAGATCCCGTCGAGCAAGGGCACGGTCATCCCGGTCGATGCCAAGCGGCTCGTCACGCAGTTTGATATCTCAAAACCGATCCGGATCAACGACACCGCAGAAACGAAGGACGCGACGCTCAAGTTCTTCGCAAAGGCGCTGGAGACGCGGTCGCTATTGATCATCCCGATCAGGCTAAGCGGCGAGGTCATCGGCCTGCTCGGGCTCCACGACACGCGGCAGCCGCGCGTCTGGCTCGACGAGGAAGTGCAGTTCCTCGAATCAATCGCCCAGCAACTCGCCATCGGCTATCAATACACGCGGCTTTACGTTACGCAGGAGCAGGAAACTCGGCGGACGAACGCGCTGCTTGAGATAGCTAACACGCTCAACTCGCACTCGGATTTCAACGAGGTCTCGGACCGCGCACTCGAACGGGCGATCAGCCTCGTCGGAGCCGATTACGGAGCTCTCGGCGTTATCGACAACGCCGGCGAACGCATCTCGCTCCAGTCATTCAAAACGGCCGAGGGCATCACGCCCGGCAAGCTGCTGAAGATGGTCGAATCGCACGGCCGCTCGCTGCGGATCGACACCTTTCCGGCGGTTGCCGACCTGATCCGCGACGGCAAAACGAAATCGCTGACCGATTCGCAGCTTCCGCTGCCGATCAAGGTCATCTTTAACCGCACGCTCGGCGGAAAGGCCGCACTGCTTACTCCGGTCCGCGTCGGCGGAGCGACCTATGGGCTGCTCGGCTTCGTTTGGGGCGAGGTGACGTCGTTCGAGAAGCACGATGTCGCACTCGTCGAAGGCATCGCCGACCAGATCGGCACCGCGCTCGAACGCGACCAGCTCTCGGCCGAGGTGATGCGGCTCAAGTCCGAACTCCATCAGCGACAGAGCGAGATCATCGGCCAGGCGCCTTCGATCCGCCGTGCCATTGAGCTTGCACTCAACGTAGCCGACGCGAACGCGACCGTCTTGATCGAGGGCGAAAGCGGCACGGGCAAAGAACTGCTGGCCAACCTGATCCACTTTAATTCCGGCCGAGAAGGCGGGCCATACGTAAAGATCAACTGCGGTGCGATCCCGGAAACGCTGCTTGAATCGGAACTCTTCGGCCACGAGAAAGGTGCCTTTACCGATGCCCGCAGCGACCGCCGCGGAAGGTTCGAAGAAGCCGATGGCGGCACGCTTTTCCTTGACGAGATCGGCGAGATGCCGATGCAGGCACAGGTAAAGCTGCTCCGCGTTTTGCAGGACGGCGAGTTGACCCGCGTCGGTGGAAACAAGGTGATAAAGACCGACGTTCGCGTTGTCGCGGCAACCAATGTTGACCTCGAGCGGGCGGTCGAGGAAGGCCGTTTTCGCCGCGACCTTTTCTACAGACTCTCGGTGTTCCCGATCAAGCTGCCGCCGCTCCGCGAACGGGTCGAGGACATCCACCCGCTCGTTTTTCACTTCCTTGAACGGGCAAAAGAGAAGACCGGCCGCCACATCAATGGCATCTCAAAAGAGGCGCTTCGTGCTCTCGTCGCATACGATTGGCCAGGCAACGTCCGCGAGCTTGAGAACGCAATCGAGCGGGCGGTGATAATCGCCTCCGGACGGCAGATCGAGCTCGACGACCTGCCCGAAGCCATCGGCCGCACCGCCGACGACACCGAGGCCGTTAACCGCCACGAACGCGCCGTCGCCGCCGCCGACGGAAACGCGAAAGGTATCTTCATCGCACTGCCCGCCTCAATGGAACAGATCGAACGCCGGGCGATCGAAGCCACGCTCGAATACACCGAAGGCGACAAATCCCGCGCCGCCCGCCTCCTCGACATCGGCCGCAAAACCCTCTACCGAAAGCTCGACCAATACGAAGCGGAAAATTGATCGATGTTATTGCGGAGGCCCGCACGTAAGTAAGGGCTATTCATCCAATTGCAGAATGCGGAGTTTGGAGTCTGGTATACGAATTTGTCATACGTCTTGACACCGCTGTTACACTGAAATAATCAGACCGATATCGCCCACTTTCGGGCAACCTTGAAGTTTCGAAGGGCGAGAAAGATGATTCAAAAAAAAAGAAGAAATGAAACATCAAAAGAGTAAATTTCACACGAGGTTTTGTGTCTTGCTGCTTTTCGTTTCGTTCGCGGCTCTCACGAATGGCGTTCTCGGGCAGAACGCGACCGACAAATCTTCGGTACCTGCACCTCGCAAGGAGAAGTTTGAACCGGGCGGCGACTTTGCAGTCGTCCCTTGGCATGCGGCAAGGTGTCCGATCGGAAATTACAAGTTCGAGGTGGGTGTAGATTGCGAGGAGTTTCGTGGAGCATCGAAAGCCTATGAGATTCATCTTTTGGTCGACGAGAACGGGAAGACTTGGAATGAGATCTCCCGTATAGCCTTAAACGCAAAACACCCGAATCGAACTAAGAAAACAGGTTTCAAGCCAGTCGGAATGATTCACGGTGAATGGGGTAGTGTTGCCATGCGGCTCATCGGAGTTTCGGACAACTGGTACGAGGTCGAAGTGAGTTATGAGACGAGGGAAACGATGTATGCCCCACGTTTCGGCGAGATGTGGCGGGCGGTTTCGTGGGCATTGGTACTTGACCAGCACACTGTTACGATCACTGGACAATCCGTCAAAATTCTCGACTCGGTTGATGGAAAGCCGATTCCAGAATTAGACGGACTTCCCGGTCTAGAAGGGCTGATCGAGAATATCGAAGGCGACTGGGCGAAGGTGATTCTCAGGCGTGATGACAAATTGCATTACGGTTGGGTCCGCTGGCGAGACGGCCGAAACTTTCTCGTAAAATTTAGTCTTGGTACTGAGCTTAATTCAGGTTAATTATGGCACTCTTGGGTCGAAAAACCTTGCCATTCCATTGGTCATCTGGTAATTTGCAGTCATGATCGCGGAAGAGATACTCATCGCCAAGATCAACAGCCTGCCGCCCGGCGAGGTTGATAAAGTGCGCGAGTTTGTCGATGGCTTGTTGCAGAAAAGCGGTGTTCCGAGGAACGGCCAAAAACGTCTTTCGATGCAGGAACGCGCAGATTGGATCGAGCGTTGGGCAATGGGACGAAGCCCCGATACTCCCGTGCTCCTTGAAGATGGCCGCGAGATCATCTACGAAGATTGATAAGGCACACTCTTGGATCACCTTGCTGACACTAACATAATTCTTCGCCTCGCCGAACCTGCCCATCCGATGCATGCGGTAGCGTTGGCCGCCGTTAAGAAACTATTCGCGAACGGGCACAACTTTTATTTGATTCCGCAAAACCTTATCGAATTTTGGAGTGTTGCGACTCGTCCCGAGGATAGGAATGGCTTAGGTCTAACACCTGAAAAGGTCGATAAGGACGTAGGTGCTCTTGAAAGTATTTTTACAGTTCTTCCTGATAATGCCAGCATCTACCCGGAATGGCGCCAACTGGTTATTGCCCATTCCGTTTCCGGCAAACAGGTTCACGACGCACGGATCGCCGCGGCAATGAACGTCCATCAGATCACCAACATTTTGACTTTCAACGGCGATGATTTTAAGCGCTTTCCGAGTGTGACTGTGATCGATCCGGAAAGCCTATAGAACTTCTCAGAGGTGCGGAGTCATTTGGCCAGTTAGAGATGAAACTCCAACCAGTCGGATGAAGCTGGGACTCGAAACTTCGCAACTTTGCAACTCTGAACTTTGCAACTCCGCAACTCAATGCCTCGGGTTG
Organism: uncultured Chloracidobacterium sp.; assembly: GCA_964526245.1. Classification (GTDB taxonomy): domain Bacteria; phylum Acidobacteriota; class Blastocatellia; order Pyrinomonadales; family Pyrinomonadaceae; genus OLB17. Next base: position 69,427 of record CAZGLZ010000005.1, read on the forward strand.
CGGCGGGCGGCGGTTTTTCGGTATCTTTAGGTAGTTATCGGGTTGTTGCGTTATGAGCCTTTCGGCGGTAAATGTCAGGCCACTTGCGGTGGACGTTATGTGCAGCGACGACGCTCTTCGCGTGGCGCTCGCGGATGGGCGTGCCGTTTCGGTTCCGCTGACGTGGTTTCCGCGGCTTGAGAATGCCTCGCCGCAGGAGCGGAAGGCGTGGCGGCTGATCGGCGGTGGCTTAGGCATTCGCTGGGAAGCGATCGACGAGGACGTCTCGGTCGAGAATTTGCTCCGGCTGCGATAATGTTTGCTATAGGTTAGTTTCAGTTGCCGCCCGCATTGCCGGGCGGTTTCGAGTTTTTGGCAGCGGCAACTTTGATGGACATCATCGTCGGAACAGCAGGCCACATCGACCACGGCAAGACGGCTCTCGTCCGGGCGCTCACCGGCACCGACGCCGACCGGCTCCCCGAAGAAAAACAACGCGGCATCACCATCGACATCGGCTTTGCCGAGCTTGAGCTTGAGGGCACGCATTTCGGCTTTGTCGATGTGCCGGGCCACGAGCGTTTCGTAAAAAACATGCTCGCCGGTGCGAGCGGCATCGACCTCGTCCTGCTCGTCATCGCGGCTGATGAAGGCGTGATGCCGCAGACCCGCGAGCACTTTGAGATCTGCCGCCTGCTCGGGCTCGGCCGCGGTATCGTTGTGCTGACCAAAAGCGACCTCGCCGATGAGGAGACGCTCGAGCTTGCCCGGCTCGATGCCGAAGAGCTTGTCGCGGGTTCGTTTCTCGAAAGCGCTCCAGTCATTCCCGTTAGTTCCGTGAGCGGCGACGGCATCGCCCAGCTTCGCGAGGCACTTGCCGAAGCCGCCCGAGCGGCCGCGGGCTCGCAGCAAACTGACTGCCATGCCGCATTTCTCCCGATCGACCGCAGTTTTACCGTAAAGGGATTTGGCACGGTCGCGACCGGAACGCTCGCTTCGGGCGAGCTTCGCGAGGGCGGCGAGGCCGAGCTTTTGCCCGAGGGCCGGCGGCTGCGGATACGCGGGCTGCAAACACACGGGCGGGCGGTCAGCTCGGCACATGCCGGCCAGCGGACGGCCGTTAACCTTGCCGGCATCGACCATTCGGAAGTCACCCGCGGGCACGTGCTCGCGGCTCCGGGAGTTCTCCGGCCGACGCAGATCATCGATTCGCGGGTCGAGCTGCTTGCCGGTTCGCCGCGGCCGCTGAAGAGCCGGCAACGCGTCCGCGTCCACATCGGCACCGCCGAGGTGCTTGCCCGCGTTGCGGTTATGAACGAGGCGGGCGAGCTTACGCCGGGCGAGCGGGGCAACGTTCAGCTAAGGCTCGAATCGCCGGTCGCGTGCCGGTTTGGCGACCGATTCATCTTGCGAAGCTATTCGCCGCAGCAGACGATCGGCGGCGGCGAGGTACTCGACCCGCACGCCTCACGGGCCCGAAAGCGCGACTTTACGCAACGGGCCGAGCAGGCCGCATTGCTCTCCGCCGCGAAAGAAAAACCGAGCGAGCTTGTCAGGCTTTTTGTCGCATCCGCGGGCGAGCAAGGGCTAACCGCTGAGGACATCAACGCCCGTCTTGGGCTTTCCGCCGAGGCATTCGGCGAGGCACTCGGCTCGGCAAGAGGCATCAAACCGCTCGGCGGGATGTTGTTCGAAGCGAGCGTCGCCGAGCGGCTCTCTGCGAGGCTTTTGAAGGCGGTCGGGGAATTTCACGAGCGCGAACCGCTTGCCGCCGGGATGCCCCGGGAAACGCTCCGCGAGGCCGCATTTCGCCGGCTGCCGCCCGAGGTTTTCGCCGCCGTGGCCGAAGATCTCATCGCCGCCGGCAAACTCGCAAGCGAGCGTGACCTTCTCCGGCTCGCCGCGCACCGGACCGAACTTTCGGCCGACGAGCGAGCGGTGAAGGAAAAGCTCTCGGCGATCTACAAAACCGCCGGGCTCGAACCGCCAAAGCTTGATGAAGCTCTCGCTTCGGCACGCGGCGGGCTCGCCCCGCCGGCCGCTCGCAAGCTGTTCGAGATGCTCATCCGCACGGGCGAGGTAACTAAGGTAACCGACGAATATTACTTCTCCTCGACCTCGCTCGAAGCTCTGACTTCCGCGGTTCGCGAGTTTGCCGAAACCGCACCGGACAGGCTGATCGACGTCGCCAAGTTCAAAGAGATTGCCGGCATTTCGCGTAAATATGCCATCCCGCTGCTCGAACACCTCGACCGCATCCGCGTAACGCGGCGGGCCGGCGACAAACGGTTCGTTTTGTAACGCATAGGTTACGATCGCCAACGCAATTGAACGCGGATAGAGCAGATCGAACGGATGTTTTTGGTCTATCCGTGGAGATCCGCCTGATCCGTAAGATCCGCGTTCAGAGCCTCCGACTCAGGCTCCTTTGGATCATTGTTGACCGTTTTACAGATGTTTAGGTTCGACCGTAGCACTAACAGCGGGCACTAAATGGTGCTAAAATCCTAGCCGGTCCCCGAAATGGTTTCCCCGCTCGAAAAACACTCTGACGCGATAAGCGAGGCGGTCGCCCGCGTGGTCTCGCGTGCGGAGAATGCCCGCGGGCTGGCGGCGGATGACCTGCGGCCGCGTATCGCGGCTTCGCTCGAGAAGTTTTACGCAAAGAGCGGAGCGGAACCCGACCGGCAGGAGATACGCGAATTCATCGACGAGATCCGTGCCGATGATCTTTGCCTGATCATTGCCTGCGAACGCGGCGACGATGAGGCATGGGAATATCTGGTCGCAAATTTTGACCCGACGGTCCGCTCGGCCGCCCGCAAGATGACCTCGAACGCCGAGGATGCGGATGACCTCGCCGGTTCGATCTGGGCCGAGCTTCACGGGCTCCGCCGCGATGCCGAGGGCCGGAAAAAGACCAAGCTGGCGTATTACTCGGGCCGCGGATCGCTTGCGGGTTGGCTTCGGGCGGTCGTTTCGCAGCTTGCGGTCGATGAGTTTCGCAAGCAGTCAAAGCTTGTCCAGATCGAAGAGGACCGTGAGTTTGAGAACCTGGCCAACGAGGCCTCGATGTCGGACAACGGGCTCGTTGCCCACGCGGCAAACCCGGAGGAGCAACTGACCGAGAGCCGCACCTCGGCGGACGTTGTCGCCGCACTTGGCGAGGCGGTCGCGGCACTCGAGGACGAGGATCGGCTGTTGCTAAAGCTTTATTATTTTGATGACCTGAAGCTCAAGGATATTGCCGCGACCTTCGGTTACCATGAAGCAACGGCCAGCCGAAAGCTCTCGCGGATACAGCAGGATATCCGCAAAGCGGTCGAAAAAACGCTCCGCCAGCGGCACGGCTGGACGGAAACGGAGGTCAAGCGGCATCTTGCGGAAGCTGCTGAAAAGACAGGGTTTAGCTTTGAACGGGTGCTTGCGGGCGTCGTCGTCCTGATGGCGGTGCAAGAAATGCTCCGCTGAAGCGTTCCCTTAATGCGGGGTTATGGCAATTGGCCTGCCCTAGAGGCCCGATGAGGCAATAAAATGGCGATGGAATTCGACAAAGAGATGGACGCACTCCTCAAAAGGATGTCCGCTTTCGGTGCAAAACCGGGCGGGCGGGCGGAGCCGCACCTCGATGCTGAAGAGATCGCTGCCTTTGCCGATAACGCCGTTCCCGGTTCTGTAAGAACGAAATACATTACGCATTTTGCCGACTGCGGACGCTGCCGGACGATACTTGCCGATACCATCGCCTTGAACGCGGCGGAACCGGCTGTTTCGGCGGCTCCGAGCGTGGCCACGGCCGGGGCAGTAGTGCGAGAAACGCCGTGGTACCGAAAGCTCTTTTCGGTGCCGAAGCTTGCCTTTGGAATGGCGGGCCTGATCGTAATGTTCGGCGGGCTTATCGCCTACACGGCGTTGTTCAATCTGCAGGGCGGCGATACATCCGTTTCCGTGGCTCAGCGTGAAGAAAGCCTACCCGCGACCGCAGAGCCGGCCGAGACGCCGGTCTCAATGGCCGACTCGCTTGCGAACATTGCCGTTCCTTCACAGGCAGGGCCCGAGGAAAAACCCGGCGGGCCGCTGACGAGCGCTCTTGATCAGCCCGAACGCGAGATCGCCTCTGCGAGAAGCCAGCGTGGGCCAAATGCCGGAAGGCCGGATGGACGGTCGGCGGAAGAGTATTCGCGGGCCGGGCGTGACCTTGCCCTTATCGAACCGGCCGCGGGCCCGAAACCGGTGATGGCTCCGCCTCCGCCGCCAGCCGCGGCTGAAGAGGTTGTGGTTGCCGAGGCCGTGCCGGCACCAACTGCCGATGCGACCCGCGAGCAGCTTTTGGCAAGGCAGCAGGCCGCCAACGTTTCGAGTAACGTGCAAAGCCAGAGCGGGCCGAGCTTCCGAAATGAACGAGGCCGCAATTTAACGCTAGCCGAAGAAACCGATCGGTCGGCGGCGGCAAAACGTTCGGCTCCGAGGGATGATGCGCCGCAGCGACGCAGTGTTAGTGGAAAGAGCTTTGAACTCCGCGACGGTGTTTGGTTCGACGCAGCTTACCGCGGCGGAGCAACCGTTAACGTTCAGCGCGGCTCGGAAGATTACCAGAAGCTCGACTCGGGTCTCCGCCGCATTGCTCAGCGGTTCAGTGAACCGGTGGTTGCGGTCTGGAAAGGCAAGGCTTACCGCATCGAGTAAGGCCTACTTCCGGTACAGTTTCTCAACTTCCAACTTCGTATCCGCACCGGCCCAGGCACGCCCAAACTCGCGTTCGACCATACGGGCCGAATCCATCTTGCCCTGTTTCCGAAGCGCTTCCGCCAGGCCAAAAAGTGCCCGGCCGCAGCGAGGGCTTCGGGCGATCTCTTCGCGAAAGACCTTCTCGGCTTCAGCAAATTGTCCGTCCCTCAAATACGCGCGTCCGAGCCATTCCCTGACAGGCAGGTCCCAGTCCGGCGGTTCGGCATAGTTGATCACCTTCTCGGCGGCGAGAGCCGCACGGAGAAATTCGATCGAGCGCTTCCGGTCGCCCCGCGACTCAGCAATCTGTCCACTCAAGAGTTCATCTGCAACTGCAAGCACCGCGGTGACCGAATTTGTGAAGAGCATCGCTTCCTTCGGGACCTTGCCACCGGCCTCGCGCATCGCGGCAAGCTCCTTTTCGGCATCAGCGGGCCGCCCCGTTTCGGCATAAGCCATTCCACGGGCAAAGTGCCAATGGGCGAGCGTCGTCAGCATCTCGGCCGCCGGCCGCGGGAATGCGAGAACTTCGTTCCACTTGTGAAAGCGGACGTTGACGACGATCGGATATGGCATGAACATCTCGACCGCCGGAACGTCCTTTACGTTCGGCCCGGCGTTCGCGGCAAGCTCATTCGCGGTTTTGATCGCCTCCGCGTAGTTACCATTGCCCGCGTAGGAGGCGGCGAGCATATGGATATTGTGGTTGTAATACATCAGCGGATAGGCACCGTTCGCCCCGCTCCGCTGGATGTAGTTGCGGTCCGCGATTATCGCCGCCTTGTTGCTCTTTATCGATTCGTCATAGTCACCCGTCCTCAGGTAAATATGCGACGGCATATGGACCAGATGGCCGGCGTTCGGTGCCAGAGTCCTGAGTCGGTTTGCCGCGGCAATGCCGAGTTCGGGCGTCGGGCTCGCCTCGACCGCGTGGATGTAATAATGGTTCGCTCCGGTGTGGTTCGGGTTGCGGCGCATCACGCCTTCGAGCACGGCGATTATCTCCATCGTTCCCGGAGCCGGCTTGCCATCGAGCGACCAAAGCTGCCACGGCCGCAGGTTCATCATGCTTTCGGCGTAAAGCGTGGCGGCATCGAGGTCGTCCGGGTAGTTCTTTACCAACTCGGCCATCGCCGACTTGTAATCGGCAGCGAGCTTTTGCGGATCGGCATTCGGGTCCTTCGAATAGCGCTTTGAAAGAGCGGTGATGTAAGCCTGCTCCACAGGCGTTGCCTTCGGAGCCAAGGCGATCGCCTTTTGCAGGTAGCTGTATGCCGAGGCGAAGCGCTTCTTATTTGCCGGGTCGTTGTAATTCGCTCCGAGCCCGAGAGCAATGCCCCAATATGCCATCGCGAGGTCGGGGTCGAGCTCAGCGGCGTGTTTGAACGAGGCCACGCCTTCGTCGTGATTGAACGCGTAGAGGTAAGCGAGGCCTTGGTTAAAGTACTTCTGAGCCACGGGATTTTTCGTCGATACCGGATGGTCAACGTTGCCGAGCCCATCGTCGAGCCAGACGGTCTTTTTCTCATTATGCTTCGACGAACCATGTCCGTGCTGAGCATAAATAAACGACGCCGCGACCAGGATCAGAACCAATACTTTCATCGTCATACCTCCTTCGGCTATAGATTTTGCCGATTTGTCGCGTAATATATAGCGTATTGCGATGAGAAACAAATCATTAAGGAACATACTGAAACTAACGGTCGCGTTAGGTGTTTTTTTCACCCTTGGTGTCTTTGCCCAGCCGGCCGTTCCAAAGCCCAACGCCGAGATCACGAAGATGATGAATGAGATCTCGGCTGCGAGGCTCGAGGCCGATGTGCGAAAGCTTGCTTCATTCGGCACGCGAAATACGCTTTCGGCACAGGACAACCCGACACGGGGCATCGGAGCCGCCCGCGATTGGCTTTACGCCGAGTTTCAAAAGATCAGCGAGGCATGCGGCGGATGCCTGACCGTCGAGAAACAGTCGTTCGAGCAGCCGGTCGCCCCGCGCATCCCGAAGCCGACGATACTGACCAACGTGGTTGCCACGCTCAAGGGCACATCCGACCCCGACCGCATCTATATTGTCTCCGGCCACTATGATTCGATGTGCACTTCGCCGACCGATGGCGAATGCGACGCTCCGGGAGCGAATGACGATGCCTCAGGCACCGCAGCGGTCGTCGAGCTTGCCCGCGTGATGTCAAAGCGGAAGTTCGACGCGACCATCATCTTTATGGCGGTCGCCGGTGAAGAGCAGGGCCTTCTCGGTGCGGCCTATTTCGCCGAACAGGCAAAGCAAAAGGGAATGAACATCGAGGCGATGATCACCAACGACATCGTCGGCGGCGTTACCACGCTCAAGAATTCGCCCCACCGAAACCGGCTGCGCATCTTCGCCGAGGGCGTGCCTTCAGATGAGACGACGCAGCAAGCCGCGACCCGACGAAGCGTCGGCGGCGAGAACGACTCGCAAGCACGCCAGCTTGCCCGCTTCATAAAGGAGCAATCCGATCGCTACATGAAGGACTTTCGGGCGTGGATCATCTACCGCCGAGATCGCTTTGGACGCGGCGGCGACCACATCCCTTTCCTTGAACGCGGATTTGCCGCCGTCCGCTTCACCGAACCCGACGAGGACTATACGCACCAGCACCAGAACGTGCGGACCGAGAATGGCAAGTTTTATGGCGACACGCCCGAGTTCGTCGATTACAGATATCTCGCGAACGCGACTCGGATCAACCTCATCGCTCTCGCCTCGATCGCCAATGCCCCGGCAAAGCCGAAGAATGTCGGCATTGTCACCGGACGGCTCACGAACGACACCGACCTTCGCTGGGATGCGAACAAGGACGCAGACATCGCCGGATATGAGATCGCATATCGCGACACTTCTGCCGCGGAATGGACGAACTTCATTCCGGCAGGAAATGTGACCGCTTTCACGGTAAAGAATATGTCGAAGGACAACTACTTTTTCGGCGTTCGCTCGGTCGATAAGGACGGAAACCGTAGCCCAGTTGTCTATCCGCGGCCGGTGCGCTAATTTTTTTCGCCGAAAGTACGGATCGTCTCCGTCCTTTCGGCGAAGTGGCCTCTAAAACAGTTGGGCAAAGGCCTTCCTGGCTCTCAACTACGGTCCGTAATTTGCTTTTTCTCTGGTGCGAAAAGAGCTATCGGCCTCTTTTTTTGGTTGACCGGCTTCCACCGAAGCCTCTTTGAATCTGGAGCGGAGCGCGATGCTTACAGATCAGACCATCGGTCGATACAGGATAATCGAAAAGATCGGCTCGGGCGGCATGGGCGAGGTCTTTCTCGCCGAAGATGAAAAGCTCGGCCGGAAGGCCGCGCTCAAGGTTTTGCCCGCAGAGGTTGCGAGCGAACCCGAGCGGATGCGTCGCTTCGTTCTTGAGGCCAAGACCGCTTCTGCATTAAATCACCCCAACATCGTCACCATCTACGAAATAAACGATGACGGCGAAATGCCGTACATCGCGATGGAATACGTCAAGGGCGAAACGCTTGCCCGAATGCTGCGTTCGGAGCGGCTTGAAATGGCAAAGGTGATCGATATCGCCATCCAGATCGCAGGTGCCCTTGCCGCCGCCCACGAAGCCGGCGTCGTCCACCGCGATGTAAAGCCGGACAACATCATCATCCGGCCGGACGGGCTCGTTAAGGTGCTCGATTTCGGCCTTGTAAAGCTGACCGAAAATGACGGTAGTTCCGACCCGGATGCCGAAACGGTTGCCCACCGAACGAACCCGGGAATGATACTCGGTACGGCCTCATTTATGTCGCCCGAGCAGGCGCGAGGGAGAATAGTTGATGGCCGTTCGGATATTTTCAGCTTTGGCACCCTTCTCTATCAGATGGTCTCGGGCCGGCTTCCCTTCACCGGGGAGAACTATGTTGACGTGATCGCTTCTATCATTCACAAGGAGCCCGAGCCGGTTGCCGAGATCGCCCCGCAAACGCCGCACGATCTTCAGGTCCTTATCCGAAAATGCCTCCGAAAGGACCGGGACGAACGTTATCAATCCGCCCGCGAACTCCTCGCGGATCTAAAGGACATAATGCCGTCGCTCGGCTTGACCGCATCTTCATCCCAGCGGTTGGCGATGATAAGCGACCCGAGCGTTGCAAAGGTGACGGGCGACACGCTTCTCCGTCCAGATACCGGCGGCCATTTGCAGTACGATACGAAAACCATAACAGGCTTTATCGCCAATGAGGTTGCGATTCACCCCGGACGAGCGTTCGGCTCGATTTTACTGTTTACGGTCGTGATCGGCGGGCTTTTTCTCGGCATCCAGAAATTCGTCAGTCCCAAGCAGGCTACGCAATCATTTGGAAATTTGCAGCTCGAGAAGGTGACGACAAGCGGGAATGTCGTTGGCGACCAGGTCGCAGTATCACCGGACGGAAAATATATCGTCTATGCGATCGCCGAGAATGGGTTGGAGAGCCTCTGGTATCGGCAGGTCGAGACAAGGGCGAATATCCAGATCACCCAACCGGAGCGATTGCAGCACCGAGGCATTGCGTTCTCGAGCAATGGTATTTTCGTGTATTTCACTGCGATCGATGAGAGCGGCTCGAACGGACTTTATCGGGTGCCGGTGCTCGGGGGCACACGGCAGAAGATCGCCGATCGCGTCAAATCTCGGGTTTCGTTCTCACGCGACTCATCAAAGATCGCCTACATCGATAATGACCAGTATTTGGTAACGGCAAATGCTGATGGTTCTTCGGCCACGAAGCACATTCGTCCGGAAAATGACGACAGGTGGAACTTTGCCGATTGGACTCCCGCTGGCGACAAGTTCGTTGTCGTTGCATTTGAGCGAGCTACAGGATCCTATTACCTTGCCGAGATCACACTGGCGGACCTATCGATAAAAGAGATCGACCCTCGCCGATGGCTCATGATCTCGGGCTTTGTATTGAGTGCGGACGGCCGTAGCATCTATATGAGCGCCCGCGACCGGGAAACGGAGGTCTCGCAGATCTGGCGGTTGACATACTCTGAAGGTGAGCTTACACGTGTTACGAACGACGCGAACGATTACTTCTCGGTCAGTGTCTCGTCCGATGGCAGATCGCTTGCCACCGTACAGTTCATTAGAAAGGCGAATATCTGGACGCTCGGCCCGGCGAACGCTGAATCAGCCACGCAACTGACAACGGACGTTGGGCTTGACGAGGGAATGTCAGGGATCGCTTTCGCACCAAATGGCGATATTTTCTTTTCTGTCAGAGAGCGGGCACGGCAATCCATTTGGCGGATCAACAGCGAAGGACGCGAACGAACGGCTGTCGTCACCGGCCCGGGCAAATACGCTTTTCCGGCCATCTCACCTGATGGAAGCCAAATCGTATATATGCACACCGAAGGCGACCTGCCACAGATCGCTTCGAAGATGATCAGTAACAAAGAGAACACCCTGTCAACGGCCTCGTCTGAGTCCTCGGGAGATCCGCGGATCACCCCCGACGGGCAGTGGATCGTATATGCCGCGTCCGATAAAGATGAAATGTACTCGCTTTGGAAGATGCCTCGGCAAGGAGGGGAACCCGTCCAGTTGACCGACCGGCGATTCGAATGTGAACGACCGAGCATTTCGCCTGATTCCAAGCAGATCCTTGCCGTTTGCCGGCGGACGGTAGGCGGAACGCGCGAGCTTGCACTTCTCGACATAAATGGCGGCGACCCGAAATTTCTCGGCTATCCGCAGATCGCCGGAACACGGAATTTCTCTTGGTCCGCAGATGGACAGTCGGTGATTTACATTGACAGGACAACCGCCACCCACCAGCTAGCCTCGCAACCGATAGCCGGCGGAAAACCTACGCAGATCTCAAGATTCGAAAGCGATTCCATTTACGGCCTCGCGGTTGACTATCGAACCGGTGCCATCGCATTTTCAAGAGGGCACACAATTGCCGATGTCGTCCGCATAACGCTTACAAAATAGATTTGCTGCACGCGAAATGCTCCTTCGAAAAAACCGGCCTGCGGCCGTACGGAAGACGATAAGGATGGAAAATGAAGAGCTGGTTTCCGGATGTACCGGACGAGATTGTGAGTTTAACGCTTACTACACAAAGGTTGTTTGCTTGGATGGAACACGGTCATGTTTCTATGCAAAACTTGCGAAAGCTAACGAATCAGAGTTTCACGACAAGCAACTAATCGAAGCAACCGAGCAGATAACGAAGATCTTGGATTCGCTTAAGGATGAAAAGGGCCGGAGACTCTCGCTACTCGCAACCGACGCCGGGATGATGCCTGCCTGGGTCAATCACGACGAAACCGTCAAAGGCGACGGGTCCGAACCCGTCCGAGCCACCGACGCCCCGGAAAAGGTTCTCAAGGCTCTCAGGATCATCACCAATTGATCGATCAAATTTTTTTTGCAATGTATGTCCATTTCGGGCGTCGCTGTTCGTTAATAAGGTGAAATCGGCACGACCGCTACGAATAAAACAAAAGGAGACACTTATGCCAAACTACATGCTTTTACTTCACGAACAGCCGTCGGATTTTTCCGGACTTTCGCCCGAGGCCATCGAGGCCGTCATCAATGAATACGTTGCCTGGTCGGCGAAGCTTGCTTCCGAGAACAGGCTCGTCGGCGGCGAAAAGCTCCGCGACGAAGGCGGCAAGCACCTTCACGGATTCGGCGGCGAATTTCGCGTGACCGACGGCCCCTACACCGAAGCGAAGGAGATCGTCGGCGGCTTTTACACCATCGCCGCGGCCGATTACAATGAGGCGGCCGAGGTCGCGAGCGGCTGCCCGCACCTGAAATACGGCGGCTGGATCGAGCTCAGAGAGATAGAGCAAATGTCCTGACCCGATGGACATCGACAAAACAAACGCGATCATAGACCATCTGTTTCGCCAAAAGGCCGGGCAGATGGTCTCTCTTTTGTCGCGGATATTCGGGATCGACAAGCTGGAACTGATCGAGGACGCCGTGCAGGAAGCCATGATCGCGGCGATGCGGAAATGGCCATTCGGAGTGCCCGAAAATCCCTCGGCGTGGCTGATACAGACCGCCCGCAATAAGGTCATCGATGAACTGCGGCGAGCCGGCAAAAGTGTCGGCCTTGAAACTGACGAGGGCCTTGAGCTTCAGGATTCAGCCTCAACGACGCCGGATGAACATCTTTCGCCGATCGGCGACGATGAGCTGCGGATGATCTTTGCCTGCTGCAGTCCGGCTGTCGCCGCGGATTCGCGGGTCGCGCTGACGCTGAAGATCGTCGGCGGTTTTAGTGTGCCCGAGATCGCACGAGCGTTTCTCTCGAATGACGAAGCCGTCGCCAAAATGCTGACGCGAGCCAAGAAACGGCTCCGCGAGGACACGAACTTTCCCGAATTGCCGCCCTCGCGTGAGCTGCCCGATCGGCTCGATGCGGTCCTGCGTGTGCTCTATCTGATGTTCAATGAGGGCTTTGGAGCGACCGCCGGAGATGACCTCGTCCGCCGCGAACTTTGCTTTGAAGCGATCCGGCTCGCGGAGATGCTCTTGCGTTCCCCCGAGACGAGCACGCCGAAGGTGCAGGCGCTCGCGGCACTTTTCTGTTTTCAGGCTGCACGGCTTCCCGCAAGGACGAACGAAGCGGGCGAACTCGTTTTGCTCGAGAATCAGGACCGAAGCCGTTGGGACATGCGGCTCGCCGAACGCGGGCTCGAACATTTCCGCCTCTCGGCCCGCGGCGATGAACGGACCGAATATCATCTCGAATCGGAGATAGCCGGCGTTTACACCCTCGCCCCGAGCTTTGCCGAAACCGATTGGCCGCGAATTCTTGCCTGCTACGACGAACTCCAGCGGAGGCGGTATTCCGACGTTGTCGAGCTTAACCGGTTGATCGTTCTATCGCGGATCGAAGGCGTTGAACGGGCACTTTCCGAGCTGGAGGCGCAATTCGCCGATGGCCGGTTCGACCGCTTCTATTTATATCAGATCACCCGCGGGCATTTCCTTGCCGAAGCGGGCCGTGCGGCCGAGGCAGAGGCGGCATTTACAAAAGCTCTTTCACTTACGGACAACACAGTTATCCGACGCTCGCTGATCGAAAGGATCGCCCGCCTTTCCCGGCAATGAAGGGCAGGTTTTCCCGTTGTGAACCCGGCCGAAATTCCGCTATCGCCGGAATGCCCTGAAGGCATCCAATGTGCTACAAATGAAGTTCGTACCTTTATCCGGTTCTGGCTTTTATTATGCGGAGTTTTCTTATCTTCGGAGTGTTCGCGGCCGTCTTTGGGCTTCTTGTTACGCCGTTTGACCGGCCGCAGGCCGAGTCGGCATCGACGGTGGCGGTCTCTCCCAATCTTGTCGTCAGCCAGTTCCAGGCCGGCGGTGGTTCTGCAACGGACGAGTTCATCGAGATCCACAACACAAGCTCGACGGCGGTTGACCTTATCAACTACAAGGTCGTTTACCGCTCAGCAACCGGGACGACGGACGGCAGCCCGATGGCGGAATGGACGACCTCGACCATTCTTCAACCCGGCCAGTTTTACTTGATCGCGTCGCAAAGCGGCTACGACGGCGGCGTCACTCCGGATAAGACCTATGACCCGACGATCCGTTCGATGGGAGCAACGGGCGGCGGAATCGCGATCCGACAAGGAGCCACGGACACCGGGGCGATCATCGATTCGGTCGGCTGGGGCTCGGCGACGAACATTTTCGTTGAAGGATCGGTCACGCCCGCACCCGGCAACAACAACAGCCAGGCCCGAAAAGAGAACGGCTGCCAGGACACAGACAACAACGCGAGCGACTTTCAGAACCTTGTCCCCTCCGCTCCGCGAAATTCGACGACGATCGTTACGTGTTCCGGCGGCGGCACGACCCTTTTTGCGGCGATGAACGCCAACCCGACGACCGTTACTCCGGGCGGCACTACGCTTTTGACCGTCACGGTCGTTCCCGCTACTACGCCGCCGAGCACTAACATCACCGTTGCCGCAAATCTCCAGGCGATCGGGGGCGCAGCAAGCCAGCAGTTCTTTGACGACGGTACGAACGGCGACCAGAACGCAGGCGACAACATATTCTCATTTCAGGCGGCCATCGCTCCGGGAACCTCGGGCGGGCCGGCCGTTGTTGCGGGAGCGGCCGCCGATCTGCAGGGCCGCGTCGCTCCGGTTCAAGTTATTTTGACCGTCAACGCACCGCTTCCGAATGACGATCCGCTTTTGTTCGGCAATCCGAGCAATGCAACGACCGACGTTGCGAACGAGAATAACTATCTGATGGCGAAGCCGCAGTACTCACTCTCGTATAACCGCAGCAAGGCGACGGCGAACTGGGTCGCGTGGCGGCTCGACAGCACTTGGATCGGCACCGCCGACCGGCAGGACGATTATCGTCCGGATACGACGCTGCCCACCGGTTGGTATCAGGTGCAGGACGCTGATTACTCCGGCTCAGGCTACGACCGCGGGCATATGTGCCCTTCGGGTGACCGGACGCGTTCGGTCGCCGACAACTCGGCAACGTTCCTGATGACCAACATGGTCCCGCAGCTCGGGGCAAACAATCAGGGAGCGTGGAACGACTTCGAGAACTACGCCCGTTCGCTCGCAAACTCGGGCAACGAGATCTACATCATCTCCGGAGTCCACGGCAATATCGGCACGATAGCCCAGGGCCGCGTGGTCGTCCCGCAATACACATGGAAGGTCGTGCTCATCCTGCCGAACGGCAGCAACGATCTTCAGCGGGTAAGCAAAGCGACGCGGGCATTCGGCATCATAGTCCCGAACTTCCCCC
>CAZGLZ010000006.1:0-77254 GCA_964526245.1 uncultured Chloracidobacterium sp.
TGAAATCCTCGACGCTCGCGTCGGTCTCGCGTGTTTTCAGTTCCGCTTTAGCCATCGTTTCACCTCAAAGCTCACTCATTCTTACTTGCAGGTAATCCTTTACCGCCGCCGTCGCCCGGCAGTCGTCCTCATTGTATATCAAGATCCGCTCGAGCAAGGCGGCATCGCCGGTCTCAACGAACTCGTTATACCACTTAATGGATAGCGCTCCCGAGGGCGAGTCATCACGCCAGCGGAAACCGATGAATCCGGCGATCGATTTTATTCCATAACTGCCTAGCGGCCAATCGGTCTTCTTTGCCACGACATCGGTGTAAAGGTCGATCGCGTTCGCGTGGGCAAAGACCGCTTCGACCTCAGTGGCCGGGGCCACTCCCGGATACTTCGCCCGGAGTCGGCGGTAGGCGGTCTTTTCATAGGGCGAATAGAAATAGAGAGCCATCCGCTCCGGATCAAAGCTGCAAATGAACTCGAAGGCGGCGGCAAACGCGCGTTCTTCGTCCGCGGGCTCGGTGCCCGAAGAGAGGAAATGCACGAACCGCTCCTGGCCACCCTCGCGGACCCAAAATCCGTGGAGATAAACGAGGTCGCGTGTCGGGTCGGACTCGATATCAAAGAAAAGCTCGGTCTCGACCTCAGGAAAATCGAACCGCTCATGCATCTTGGGTTCGCCACCTGTGCGGAGCAGCTCAGCCCGGCGAAAGAGCTTCGAAATGCCCGAGGTCCCGATGCCCGGCAGCCGCGACTTGTCTTCGCGTTTGTACGCGATCAGCTCATCGGGGCCGCGAGCGAGCAGGTCCGGAATGCTTGCTATGCCGAGCTCGTCGCGGAGCGTATCGCGGTCGCGGCGGCCAACGGAAAAGACGAGCGTCAGGTCCTCGGCTTGCTCGCACCAACTGCGGCACGAACGCTGCCAAGGGCAATTTCGGCAGGCGGGCGAAATGGCGGGGTCGTTACGGTCCGTGCCCTCGATCAGGCGGCGAACGCTTTCAGCCGAGGCAAAGAAGAGCTCGCGGACCGTTCGGCCCTCTGAGTCATACTCGGCGTCGAGCTCGACCGAGACCCGTTCGCCGGTCGTATCGATCAGCACGCCGCGGCTGCCGCTGCCGATGCCGAGCCGACGAATGACCTCGGCATAAAGCGCAAGCTGGACGGCCCACTCGTTTTTGACGCGCTCGCGGCTGGGAGAGGTGGCCGAGCCTGACT
The DNA here is from genome assembly GCA_964526245.1 of uncultured Chloracidobacterium sp. Taxonomy (GTDB): domain Bacteria; phylum Acidobacteriota; class Blastocatellia; order Pyrinomonadales; family Pyrinomonadaceae; genus OLB17. Next base: position 1,207 of record CAZGLZ010000006.1, read on the forward strand.
TTATGTCGTGCGGGATATAGCCTTCCTCCGCGTCCAAAACAAGAAGGTCGGGAATGCCAAGGTATTCCCCGGCCGCGATCACGCCCTGATAAATCACCGGCTCGCGGCGGGCGATGGCATCGGCCGTCGCGGCGAGCCGCTCCTCCTCGCTTCCGCGGCTGAGGTCAAGAAACTCGAGCCCCTCAAGCACGCTCTCCTCATGGCGGAGCCCGCGTTCCCAGAGCATCCGCATAAACTCATCGCCGGCATCGGCCATTTCCTCCCTCGGGCCGTGAGCATCGCGCCAGGGGCGGTGCGGGCACTGGAAGTGGTCGTAAAGAAGCGAAGGCGTTATCTTCATCGGGCGGTTCTCGGGCGCGCTGCCCGGCGGCTTCACGGCTGCGTATAAAAGATTCTAACGGCATTACGGCCCGAAGCCGAAGCCCTTGTGGACGCGCTTGACAAGGATTTTCTAAATTCCTATCCTCTAAGTTCGCTCCTAGTGGGCGCTATTCCGCAGTAGCTCAATGGCAGAGCATTCGGCTGTTAACCGAAGGGTTGTAGGTTCGAGTCCTACCTGCGGAGCCAATATTTACAATGAGTTAGCCCGACAAGAATGTCGGGCTTTCTTTATTTTTCCTCTACTTTTTCCTCTAACTTTTCGAAAACCGCATTTTGGGTCCGCCGCTCGTTCAGGTGCTCTTGGCGGGACGGGTAAACAAAATGTGTTGTCTTCCGGCAAGGATTCCTGCTATCTTAACGGACACGAACGGCCGCAATGCAACTCTGGTTCTGCATTGTATCGGTTAGACCCCAAGCTACTTGAAGAACCTGCATTTTGATATGAATGTATTTGACACCCACGCGAGGATCGTAAACGATTACTCAAACTACATAAAAAGCTTCATTAATATTTCAGACGATGACATCCGTCACAAGGTCGAATCGGATCTCAATGAAGGCAAGCTTTGGCCCGACCCGCTTCTACAATTCAATCCAGCGTATGACCAAGCGGGTTCAGTCGAAGATTTGGTCAAGGAACGGTTGCTTCATCCGGATGCTCCAAATATCTTTCGCGGCTATTATCTTTACAGGCATCAACTCGAAGCTGTAAGACTTGGGACCAATAGCCGAGACTTTGTGGTCACATCCGGAACAGGATCCGGAAAGTCGCTTACTTACATCGCTACCATTTTCGACTACCTTCTTCGGCAACCCGATTCCGAAGGGGTAACAGCAATCATCGTTTATCCGATGAACGCGCTAATTAATTCCCAAACAATTGAGTTCAAGAACTACACGGACAATTATGAGTCTGCCACGAGAAAATCGTTCCCGATAACCTATGGTCAGTATACTGGCCAAGAACGTGAGGAGGCGAGGGAACGAATGCGAAGCAATCCGCCTCAGATTCTGCTCACGAACTACATGATGTTGGAACTGCTCTTGACGCGCACCCAAGAGCGACCAATCCGAAACGCGATTTTTAAGAATCTAAGATTTTTGTGCTTTGATGAGCTGCATACATACAGAGGGCGTCAAGGATCGGACGTTTCGATGCTGATCCGACGAATACAGTCGCAGTGTAATAATCCTGTCACATGTATCGGCACATCAGCGACGATGGTTTCTATCGAAAGCGAAAGCTCACAGAAGGAACAAGTTGCCGCTGTGGCATCAACTATTTTTGGAAGGACCTTTATTGCAGAGCAGGTGGTGAACGAAACACTTGCCCGCTCTTTAGCTGACGGTTCAGAAAAATTGAACTATGAGGATTTAGCAGCCTCGGTTAGTAGTGGGATTAACGCTGATGGCAGTGAAGAGTTGCTTCGTAGCCATCCATTGGCCATTTGGCTTGAGGAAAGCGTCGCGCTTGTTGAAAGAGATTCTATACTAGTTCGACGCACGCCGATGACCGTAAGCGAAATAGTCGATTTGCTCGTAAAGGTTACTTCGGTGTCGGAGATCCAGTGCCGAAAAGCACTAATGGACATGTTGGTTTGGATAAGTCGAATCAACCAGACGATACAGAATTCTGGGTCGAGGTATACGATACTTCCATTTAAGCTTCACCAGTTTTTCGCGCAGACCGGTTCGGTTTATACGACGCTCGACTCCGATCGGGAGCAACGCTTCATAACACTTGAGCCCGGATTGTACAAGGCAGATGAGCATCCAAGAAAACCAATCTACCCAAATGTTTTCAGCCGTGAATCCGGCCATCCTTTTATTTGCGTTACGCGTGCTGGCGACCGTCTAGTGCCGCGGGAGTTTCGGATTAGTGCGGAGGATGAATCCGGTTCAGACGACGGATATATCATTGTCGGCGATGACGTTTGGGATCCAGCGACAGATCTCGACTTCCTGCCCGACGCTTGGGTGCGAGTTCGTCAGACTGGGCGTGTTCCGGATACGAAGAAGGCACCATTTTTTCCCAAGAAGATATATTTTGACGAGTTCGGTAATTGCTCAGAATCAGATGAAACGCTGGGAAACTGGGGGTGGTTTATGAAAGCTCCGCTCCTGTTTGATCCAACAGCCGGAGTATTCTTCGATACGAGAACGAATGAAGGGACCAAACTTACAAAGCTCGGGAGCGAAGGTAGAAGTACCTCAACGACGATCACCGCGTTTTCGATTTTAAATCGTCTTAGTGACTCTGGTTACTCGCCTCGCGACCAAAAGCTCTTGAGTTTTACTGATAATAGACAGGACGCCGCACTTCAGTCAGGTCACTTTAACGACTTTGTTCAAGTAATTCGTTTGCGTTCGGCTATCTTTCACGCTCTCAAGCAGGTTCATGGTAATTCACTCGACTACTCGAATATCGGTCGGGCGATATTCGAGGCCCTGAAACTTGATTTCAGTGAATATGCCAATGCAATAGAAAGTCCGTTCCCGCACGTCCGGGCGAATATCGACGAGGTTTTCCAGAACTTTCTGTTTTACCGAGCACTCGCTGATCTTCGGCGTAGCTGGCGGATTGTACTTCCGAGTTTAGAACAGTGTGGATTGCTTTCGGTTGGTTACAAGCATCTAGACGATGTAGCCGAAAACCATTCTGCCTGGTCTGATGTTCCGCTGGTTAGAAACCTGGACCCACGCCGACGAAAGGAGTTTCTGACCTTGATCTTAGACTTTTTCCGATTTGAGCAGGCAATACACAGCGAATCTCTCCTTAACCGCGACCGACTTGGCGAGTTCGAGAAGCGATTTCGCGAACAATTGAAGTTGCCGTGGTCACTCGATGAGAGGGAAAGACTAATGGAACCGGCAGTAATTCGAATCGAGACTCTAAATCGAAGTAGACATTTTTATTCAAAGAGCATTGGGCCAACTAGTTCGGTTGGGAAGTTCGTAAAGCATTACGCAAAGATGCACCCAGACCTAGACTCAAACGAAGTCCAGGGTGACGCTTACCGTAATTTCATCGAGGCAGTTCTTGGAAAACTAGAAGCCGCCGACTATCTAATCCGAGAAACGGTCAGGAATACGGCAGATCAGCCGACTCCGGTATTCAGGCTAAAACTAAGCCAGATTGAGTGGCGGCTCGGTGATGGGGAAACTGTGCGAGCGGATGTTGTAAAACGGAGATCTTATAAGGGTAGTGCCCCTAAACCGAACGCGTTCTTTCGAGAACTTTACGAAAGAGACTTCTCTTCTACTAAGCGTTTTGTAGCAGCAGAGCATACGGGGCAATTGGGAGTCGAACAACGTCGTGATCGCGAGGAACGGTTTCGGGCTGATTGGGACGATGAGAACAAAATCCTTCATGATTCGATAAGCGCATTATTTTGTTCGCCTACGATGGAGCTCGGGGTGGACATCGGTGGGCTTAGCGTAGTTCACCTTCGCAATGCCCCGCCGAATCCAGCGAACTATGCCCAGAGATCTGGGCGTGCAGGACGAAACGGGCAAGGGGCTCTAATCTTCACGTATTGCTCGAGTTACTCTCCGCATGATCGACATTATTTTCTGGCTCAGCCCCAGCTCGTTGCTGGAATTGTCCGGGCGCCTCGCATCGATCTGACCAATAGGGAACTGCTATTAACCCATTTGCATGCATTGGCAATTTCAGAGATCGGACTTCCGGGACTCGACGTAGTTCCGGGCCATGCACCGTCTCTCATGTCTTTGATCGATCCGAACATTAAACATCTCCCGCTTTCTCAAGCGGTTCGGGCCGGACTGAATATAGGTCCCGAGACAAAGAATCGATTACGATTGATTTTTGAACGATCTATTAATGGCATATTGAATCAGTTGGCGAGGCAGGATTGGTACGATGATGCGTGGATTGATCGTAACCTTGAAAACCTCGCAGATAAGCTTGACGAGAGTCTTGATCGATGGCGGGATCTCTACACATCCGCGAAAGAGTTGCTGAGCCGGGCGACACAACAGATCGAGACCGGGTTGCTTGTGGTCGGTTCTGACGATTACAAGAAGTACAAGAGATTGCAGGATCAAGCGAATCGACAGTTGAATCTACTAAGAAATGACCAGCAAGGATTCGGGGACTTGTCAGAATTCTATCCTTTCCGGTATCTGGCTGCGGAGGGGTTTTTGCCTGGATACAATTTCACGCGACTACCGATGCGCGTGTTCGTTCCAAGCGGAACGTCGGGCGGAGAGTTCATTTCCCGCCCACGGAATCTCGCACTTCGCGAGTTTGGGCCGCTCAATGTGCTCTACCACAGTGGTAGCAAATACAAGATTGCACAGATGGTTGTCCAAGACGCCGAAGCGAAACTCGAAGAGGCAGTGGTAAGTAAGAAGTCCGGCTATTTTCTCACGAAGAATGAGTTGGCACTTGAGATTTGTCCGTTTTCAAACGAAAGTCTGCATGACAATGCAAACAAAATCCATTTTCACGATCTCCTGCCGTTGACGGAGTCACGAGCGGAGTCAATTGATCGAATCTCATGCGAAGAGGAAGAACGCGTTTCAAGGGGTTTTGAGATCAAGACTTACTTTTCAGTTGACGGTGGAGATATGTCCCGCGTAAGAAAGGCCCGGGTCCTATCGTCTGAAACACTTTTGTTAAACCTGCGTTACATTCCGTCTGCGCGTCTTCATCACTTGAACACAAAATGGCGTTCACAAAAGGCCGATGGATTTCCGATCGGCCTAATGTCGGGAGATTGGAGCAGTTCGGTCCCGGATCCGGATGAGGCCAGGAAAGAAGAATTTAGGCTCGTGCGACTTCATACTTCCAATGTCGCTGACGCTCTCTACATCGAGCCTATCGCGGGTCTTGGCTTAAAAACGGACGGGGTAATCACACTGCAGTACGCGATCAAGCGTGCCATTGAGGAGGTCTTCCAAGTGGAGCCGAATGAGATCGGCGTAATGGCCGTTGGCGATTCCGATTCTCCGAATATTCTTCTTTTTGAAGCCGCCGAAGCCAATCTGGGTGTTTTGTCACAATTTGTCGAAAGCCCACTCGTTTTCAGTCGAGTAGTTCAGGCCGCCGAGGGAATCTGCAGATTCGATGATGAAGGGTATCTTGCTCCGGCTTCGTACAATGATCTTCTTAGCTATTACAACCAACGAGATCACTCCGTAATCGATCGCTTCTTGATCAAAGACGCGATCCAAAAGCTGAAAATAGCAAGGCTTGAAATTCAAGCCAACTCGCACTTCGGAAGTTATGACGAGCACTATGAATACATGATGGCGAATCTAGATCAGAGTTCTTCGACGGAGCGGAAGTTTATCGAATTCCTTTACAAATCGGGTCTCCGACTGCCAGACTTCGCCCAAAAACAAGTTGATGGAATTTATTGTCAGCCCGATTTCCATTATAACGCCGCCCCCCCTGTTTGGATCTTCTGTGACGGAACTCCGCACGACGACCCTGAAATCCGGAAACGCGATCACGAACAGCGCCAACTCATCATTGGACGAGGTGAGCAGGTATGGTTTTGGCACTATAAAGAAGACTTAGCTGAAAAGGTGGCTCAACGCCCTGACATTTTTTCAAAGATCCGATGATGCCGGCATCTCTCATTCAACCTGGAAAACTGATAAACCTTCGCGGCCGCGACTGGGTCGTCATGCCGTCGGATGACCCTGAAAAGCTCCTTATTGTTAAGCCCCTTGGTGGCTCGGATGATGAGACAACGGGGGTGTACCTTCCGTTAGATGTTGACCATGATCGGCCTATCGATGCGAGATTTGACCCACCGTCGATTGCTGACATAGGAAGTATCGCTACGGCGAAACTCCTATACGATTCCGCCAGGCTTGCGTTTCGTAATGGTGCGGGTCCGTTCCGGTCTCTAGCAAAGCTTTCTTTCCGTCCACGTGCCTATCAGATAGTGCCGTTGATAATGGCCCTGCGGCAAGATAATGTTCGGCTTCTGATCGCCGATGACGTCGGCGTCGGTAAGACGGTTGAAGCTTTACTGATTGTCCGTGAACTTCTCGAACGAAGGAAGATCAAGCGATTTGCAGTTGTGTGCCTTCCACATCTTTGCGAACAATGGCAGTCTGAGATCCGCTCAAAACTTGACATCGAAGCGGTGATCATTAGGTCGAATACTCAGGCTCGATTAGATCGGCAAATTCAAGGTGATACAAGTGTTTATGACTACTATCCCTACCAGATCATTAGCATCGACTTCATCAAGGCCGAAAATCGTAAGGATCTCTTCGTGGAGCAATGTCCGGGTTTAGTTGTCGTCGACGAGGCGCATACATGTGCTCGACCGTCCGGTGCTTCCGATTCCCAACAGCAGCGTTTCGCGTTGTTGAGTCGCATTGCCAGGAAAGAGCGTCAGCATCTGGTATTGCTGACTGCGACCCCACACAGCGGTAAAGATGACGAGTTTCGTTCGTTGCTCGGGCTTCTCGATCCGAAGTTTGAGGAACTGGATCTTCCGAGTTCGTCACAGCCTGAACGCCGAAGTCTTGCTAAACACTTCATCCAGCGCAAGCGTGCCCATGTAGCAACCTATGTTGGTGAAGATACTCCTTTTCCCGAACGTGAGGCTTTCGAGTTGGCCTACGATCTAACGACACAGTACGCCCACTTTTTTGACGAAATACTTGATTTCGCCCGAAAGATGGTTTCTGGCACTGCCGAAGGAAGAACAAAGCGGGTTCACTACTGGACCGCGCTTGCACTTCTACGAGGCGTGATGTCTAGTCCCGCGGCTGGGGTAAAAATGCTGAACACGCGACTGGCTAATCTCGGCGAGGGTAGTGATTCGCCCGAGTCCGTGGTAGTCGAAGCTGGAAACCCCGTAGCCGATGTAGATTTTGGGTTTGACCCTGACGTTGAGCCAACTTCCGTAATTGAGAGCAGCATTTGGTCGGAGCCACAACGCCGGGGGCTCAAGCGATTGGCCGATTCGCTTGATGGCCTGACCGGGCCTGAGCGGGATGGGAAGCTGAAAACGGCGGCCAAAACACTGAAAGGCTGGATCAACGAAGGATTTAACCCCGTCGTCTTTTGTCGTTACATTGAAACCGCAAAATACGTTGGCGAGCATCTTCGGGGCTTATTGCCAAATAACATTGATGTTCAGACCGTAACGAGTGAGGATCCCGATGACGTGCGCAAGCAGCGAATAGCCGATATGGAGGGTTCCGGCCGGAGATTGCTCGTCGCTACCGATTGTTTGAGCGAAGGCATAAACCTGCAGGATCTTTTTACCGCAGTGATGCACTACGATCTGCCGTGGAATCCCAACCGGCTTGAGCAGCGTGAAGGTCGCGTGGATCGTTTCGGTCAGCAGGCCCCGACTGTCAAGGCATGCCTGCTTTATGGGGCGGACAACCCTATCGATGCCGTCGTGCTTGAGGTGCTTTTGAGGAAAGTGCGGGAAATTAAGAAGGCGACCGGGTTCAACGTGCCGTTTCCCGAAGACTCACAAGGCATCCTCGACACAATCACCCAAGCTCTCCTGCTAAATCCGGATCGCAAGGTAAAGCGTAGCGTTGATCAGCTCACATTCGATTTCGGCGAGCTCCCCGAGGCCGAGGCGGAAAAGCAGAAGATTACGCACAAGATCGATCAGGCGGCGGAACGCGAAAAGGTTTCTCGTGCGATCTTTGCACAGCACGCAATTCATGCCGAGGAAATCGAGCAAGACTTGAAAGCCGTCGATGAAGCCATCGGCGATCCATCCGCGGTTCGGGACTTCGTTACTTCAACCCTGAACAATGTTTTCGGAGTCCAGATCATCGAAGAACGAGAAGGCTACGGCATTGTAACCGGGAATCTTCCGGGACAGTTGCGAGACCTGTTGCCTGAGCCTCACCGAAGCAATGAGATTGCCAAGGTCAGCTTCGAGTCGCCGACTCCGGAATGGTATCACTATCTCGGCCGCAATAATCGGTTCGTCGAACAACTATGTCAGATGTTGATGGCCAATACGCTCGCTCGGTACGAAAGGCGTGCCGCACGGGCTGCCGTAATCAAGACCACGCATGTTGAGACAAAAACAACGCTCCTCCTTTTCCGCTGTCGCAATGTGATTGAGGAAGGAAAAGGCGGCGGTCAGATCGTTGCTGAGGAGATGCTGCTTTGGGGCTGGCGAGGCACACCAGATGCGAAAGAGTTTCTCGAACACGCCGAAGCAAAGGACCTTCTCACAAGCGCAAGAGCATCGAGCGATATGTCTCCACAAGCTCGCGAGAGCTTTCTGGCGAACGAACTTGGTTTGCTTGATGCACTCGAAGACGATTTTGCTGTTATCGCCGAGGGCCAGTCGAAAAAGTTGGTTGAGGCACACGAACGTTTCAGTTCCCTGATGGACAGATCGAAGTTTCAGGTCGTTTATCCCGTGCTCCCGATGGATCTTCTCGGCATCTATGTTCTACTTCCGGAGGGTCCGAGATGAACTACCCGAGCATCCGGATAGAAGGTGCGATCCTTTCGCCCGATATACTTGAGCATCTTGTCGATGGTGCGAAAGGCCAGGGGCCAAAGGACTTCGGCTTTGAGTCGGGCACGAAGGTAAAAGATGAGATCGCTCGTGCATGGGCAGATGCTCAGGACTATTGGCGGATCTTCCAGCGGAAGCTCGCAACGGTAAAGGAAGGCACAGCCGCTACCACCGAAACGCGCCAGAACTGGATAATCCCGCTCCTTGGCCTTCTCAAGTATGAGGTCGAGTTTCAAAAAGCTGGTACTGAAATCCATGGCAGGAACTACGCGATTTCACATCGCATAACCAATCGCGCCAACACGCCGCTTCATATTGTCGGATACAACGACCAGGCCGGGCTTGACCGAAAGTCGGCAGCGTCACGAATGTCCGCCCATGCCCTTGTCCAGCAATATCTTAATCTCTCCGATGAGCTTTACGGAATCGTCACTAACGGGCGGGTAGTTCGCCTTCTCCGTGACAGTTCCCGACTGGTAAAACAGAGCTACCTTGAGTTCGACCTCGATCGTATCTTTACTGATGGCCTCTTCGCCGATTTCGCGATTCTATTTCGGCTGTTGCACGCCACGCGTTTGCCCTTAAAGGCAGAGGAAGCTGCCGAAAGCCTGATCGAAAAATACCACCAGGATTCGCTCGATTCAGGCGCAAGAATTCGCGATGGACTTTCCGAGGCGGTTAAGGAAGCAATTCTGAATTTCGCCAATGGCTTTCTTTCCAATCCGGCAAACACTCGGCTTTGCGAAGCGATCGAGGTGGGAATACTTACTCCCGATGATTACTATCGCAACCTTCTTCGCCTGATCTACCGGCTGCTCTTTCTGATGGTTATAGAGGAGAGAGACCTGGTTTTTCCGTCGGATTCCGAAAACAGAGAAAGACTTCAGCACTTCCGAAGGATCTACCGAGACTATTACAGCGTTGGGAGACTCAGGCAGCTTGCCGAAAAGCGCTATCTCGCTGACAAGCGGCATCACGACCTATGGATGGCACTGGTATCCACCTTCAAGCTTTTCGAGGCAGATGGTCCCGGTGAGAAGCTAGGCATTAAGCCGCTTGCCGGCGATCTGTTTGGCCCGAGGGCGATCGAGGAGATCTTCGACGCTCGGCTCGGGAACGACGTACTTCTCGGCTGCCTGCGATCGCTCGGTTTATACGAGCACCCGGACACACGGCAGATGATCCGCGTAAATTACGGTGCTCTCAATGTTGAAGAATTCGGTTCCGTTTACGAAGGTCTTCTCGAATACGAACCGGTGTTTGATCTATCCGGTTCAACTCCTCGCTTCGGCTTTGTCGAAGGCGACGAGCGTTCCCGTACCGGATCTCACTACACACCTGACGAACTCGTCCAGCCCCTGATCAAGCACTCACTCGATTACCTGATCGAAGATTGTGTCCGTAGCCCGCACGTAAGTAAGGGCTCCTCCGACAGCTCCCCTCCTTACGAAAGAGGGGTGGACGCCGAAGGCGGACGGGGTGGTTCTCCCACTACCGCAGAGCAACGCCTCCTAGATCTTCGCGTAGCAGACATAGCCTGCGGTTCCGGTCATATCTTGCTCGCCGCCGCGAGAAGAATTGCGACCGAGCTTGCCACCGTCCGCACCGGCGAAGAGCAGCCCTCGCCGACAGCTTACCGACAGGCACTCCGCGATGTTATCCGCAATTGCATTTACGGCGTTGACGTAAATCCCCTGGCAGTTGAGCTGTGTAAGGTCGCTCTTTGGCTTGAGGCTCACAATCCGGGCGAGCCGCTGAACTTTCTCGATCACCACATCAAATGCGGCAACGCGATCGTCGGTTTTGTCAGCAAGGAAGAAGTAGACCGTGGCGTTCCAGAAGAGGCGTTCGCCCGGATGCCGGACGACCACGCAGACTTTATCAAGGTGGTCAGAAAAAAGAACAAGGACGAGCGAAGAGAGCGGCAGCGTGTCTTGAACTTCACCGACGAGCGTCGCGGCGAAATCGCAAATGTGCTTGAGCGTTGGCGCGTGATTACAGCGATGCCGGAACGCTCGCCCGCTGAAATCGATGTCAAGAAGGCGGCTTTCGAAAACTTCTCAACACAGGGTGCGGCTTATGAACTGGAAAAGCTCGCATCGGTGCCGGTAGCACAGTTTTTTATTCCGAAGGTGCCGGAGAATAGTTCTAAGCTGATGACCGACGCTGAGTTTCGCGACTACTGGTCCGGCGAGCGTAGACCGCAAAGCCAGTCTTTCGCGGCGGCCGAAGCCGTTGCGAGTGAGAAACGATTCTTTCATTGGTTTCTCGAGTTTCCTGGCGTGATGGAACGCGGCGGCTTCGATTGTATTCTTGGGAATCCGCCCTATCTTGGAAGCCAGGCATTGAGCGGCAATTTCGGCTATCCTTTCTGTCATTTTCTTAAATATGAATACGCACCGGCAGGTTTAAGCGACCTGATAGTTTATTTCCTCAGGCGTATATTTTGCCTTCTGCGCCCAAGCGGCTTCACTGCGTTCATCACGACAAATTCCATCAAAGATGGGGATAACAGACGCGACGGCCTGGATCAAGTCTTATCGACGGGCGGAACGATCAATATGGCGGTGCGTGCGATACGTTGGCCTGGTCGGGCAAATGTTGTTGTTTCGCAGTTGGCTATACACAAGGGGGACTGGATCGGTCCTCGACTACTCGACAACCGAGAAGTAGAAACAATTAATGCGTATTTTGAGGATAATCTACCGGAACCGGATCCAGTACCTTTGCACCCCAACAAGAATAGAGTCTTTCAAGGGGTTATTTTCCTGGGCGAGGGATTCTTACTTTCCACCGAGGACGCAGATGCCTTGTTGAGATTAGATCCGAGAAATCACGAGGTGATTTACCCGGTCATCAACAACAAAGAAATGAACGGTTCACCGGACCAAAGTTCGACTCGAAAAATTATAAACTTCCATAATTGGCCAATAGAACGAGCTCAGACGTATTCAGAGCCCTTCAGAATTGTGGAAGAGAAGGTTCAACCGTTTCGAGCTACTCAAAATAGAGCGCGAAATCGGGACGTTTGGTGGGTCTACGCAGAGCATCGACCTGGATTGAATCGTGGGATTGCTCGTTTGCCATTTTGCTTCGCGGTCGGGCGCGTGACAAAACATCTGACCTTCTCGCGGGTGGCGACAAATTATGTTTTTTTGAACAACCTGTACATATTCACGACCTCACGATGGGACCTTTTTACTGTCGTCCAGAGTGCGATCCACGAAGTGTGGGCTCGGAATTATAGCATGACGTTGAAGCAGGATTTGCAGTATTCGCCATCGGACTGCTTCGAAACGTTCGCCTTTCCTGACGATCTTTGGAACGAAGAAAATGCCAAACTCGCTGAGATCGGCGAGCGTTATCACGAACACCGCAAACAGCTAATGCTGATGCTCTGGCTCGGCCTGACAAAGCTCTACAACCTTTTCCATGATACGGAGCTATCCGTCGAAATGGTCGCCGATGTTAGCGGCAAAGACGAGGACATCGCCCGCGAAGGCTACGCTGTGCTCGTAGAACTCCGCCGCCTCCACGTCGAAATGGACAATGCCGTCCGCGACGCCTACGGCTGGCAGGACCTCGACCTCGGCCACGGCTTCCACCAGGTCGAAACCCTCCCCGAAAACGACCGCACCCGCTACACCATCAGCCCCACCGCCCGCAAAGAAGTCCTAAAGCGTCTCCTCGCCCTAAACCACACCCGCGCCGCCGAGGAAGCAGCTCATGCCGCCGCCGCAAAACCGTTCAAAAAGAAAGGTGGCAAGAAATCGAAATCAGACCCGGCAACAGACGGCGACAACCCGCTTTTAGCGGCGGGACCGTTGTTTGAACAATGAGATTAGTATGAAGATAGCTGCGATTAATCACGAAACTTGGTACAAGGAACACATAAGCGTTTTCGAGGTGCCAATACTTGAATCCTACATCGACTCTGTTGAAAAACAGGTTCAAATTGGATTTGACACATGGAAGGACAGATTGAAATCCTCAGGGCACTTTGGCGATCCTGATACGGAATATTATCAGGAGATCAGTGCCGTTGACGGTCTTGATGATTCAACCTTTCATCTTCCCTCCATATTCGATGAGTACTTTCCTCAGCTTCAACGACAGAGTGCCCTGATCGTCCTTTATTCTTTTCTAGAACGTGAGCTACTACATCTATGCGAGCTTTGTCGTAAATCAAACAACGCTCCGCTCAAAGCAAAAGACCTTTGTAGGGACGGTAGCGACATTGCCCGCTGCCAGATGTATCTCGAAAAAGTGATAGGTTTAGGAGTTACAAGAGACGATGCAAAATGGCAGGAAATCGACCACGGAATACGAATCGTCCGCAATCAAATAGTTCACCACGAAGGCAAAGTGCCGGATACCAACTCCAGAGACTTTAACAAGCTTGAAAACCACGTTAAGCAGCAAAACAATTCGGTTTCAATAGACAAAATATCTTCATCTATCGTTCTCAACAATGGCTACCTTAAATACACACTCGATACGTTCAACGAGTTCTTTAAGACTTTGGATGATGCCTTGTCAAACCCTTGAAAAACGTCGCAACGCTTTAGGTTTGCGGCGTTATTCTTCCTTGAGTTCAGGTCAGCACCGTGCGGACCGCGAAGGCCACAAACGGAGGGCACTTTGATCAGGGTCGGGCAAACATGGGGCCGTCGTTTTAGGTAATTATACGGTGCCGAAGGATAACATGCTTAAGTAGGAGGGAGTTCAACTGTGGAACAGATTCATAATGATGACAATCGTAAATTGACGTCATCCGAAGAAAAGCTCGCTGGGATTGCGGATCGAGGCGAAGGAGAACGACGGGACGAATGGCACCTTGATCCACCGGACTCCTGCGACTATTGTCACCGAAGCCTCTCAAATTCGATCTTCTTCGTCGATGGTAAGGTGAAGGGCAGTTTTCAGTGGGGAAATATGTGTGCAGAATGTTTCTTTACCTACGGCGACGCGATTCGGTGGGGAGCGGGCCAACTCTACCAACAGGTCGGGTCGAATGAGTGGCTAATGGTCGGTGGCTTCCCGACGGACGAGCCGGAACCGTTTTAACCCATATAGATCCTCGCCCGGAAGCCCGAGAGATTTTCATTAACTACTCTATGTCTGAACCTGTAATTGACCCAATTGATTTTCCACAGTCTGAACTTGTTATCGGGCTCGTCGCCCCAGTTGGTACCGACACGCGGTTTATTGTCGATACGATTTCCCAGCGTCTCGATCGATTCAATTACACGCGTGAACCTTTGAAGTTAAGCGAGTATCTGAAGACCCTAGACTTGGGTGTTCAGATCGATGAAAATACAGCTTTCCGACGCGTCGTCACGCTCATGGATGCCGGCGACGCATTGCGAAAAAAAGTTGGCGGCGGAGGTGAGAATATTGACGGTTCGGGGGACGCTCTTGCTCGAATTGCCGTTTCTGAGATTCACAAACGGAGGCCAATCGATACAGCGTCAAACGAAAAGAACGAATCACGCATCGCAAGACCCAAAACAGCTTATATTCTTGACTCGCTTAAGCATCCAGACGAAATTGTTTTGTTGCGACGAATTTATGGAGATGGGTTCCTCTTGATTAGTATCTCTTCCTCTCGACAGACCAGGAAAGAGAATTTGGAAAGACGCGGTATGTCAGGTGACGAAGCCGATACCTTAATCAGCCGTGATGAGAATGAGAGCGACCCTTTGGGACAGAAAACTCGAGACGCATTTCACTTAGCTGACGCATTTATCGACGCCAATAATCTTGAAACTAGTCGTTCGCAGATTGAGAGAATACTCGACATTCTGTTCGGTGCTCGGTATAAAACGCCAACGTTTGCGGAATACGCAATGTTCCTTGCTTTTGCATCAGCCTTTCGATCAGCAGATCTTTCAAGGCAGGTTGGCGCGGCAATTGCATCCAAAACAAATGAAATTCTTGCGGTCGGTTGTAATGACGTCCCTCGGTTCGGAGGAGGCTTATACTCTAGTGACGACGCCGAAGATCACCGGGACCATAAGCTCGGCGTTGACCCGAATGTTCAGAAGCGGAACGAGATCTTCAGCAACATCGCGCAAATGCTGAAGGATAAATATCCAATGGCAGTTGACGGAAAGTCTGTGGAGGAGTTGACGCAGGCGGTGAAAAGGGATTTGAAGGCAAGCGTTTTGTCGAGTCTTACTGAGTTTGGACGAACGGTTCATGCCGAAATGGATGCGATTGTAAGTTGTGCTAGGAGCGGAATCAGTGTTCGCGGGGGTACGCTATATACAACAACATTTCCGTGCCATAATTGTGCCCGTCATATCATTGCTGCTGGTATCGATACTGTTGTCTACGTTGAACCGTATCCTAAGAGCCAGGCTGGAGAATTGCATGAGGATTCGATAGACTTGGAAACGCAGTCTGCGAATAAGGTAACTTTTAAGCCATTTGTTGGAATCGGATCTCGGCGCTTCATGGACTTGTTTTCGATGGGAATGAGTTCAGGCTATCCAATTGAAAGAAAGTCCAACGAATCCGGTGAAAAATTAGATTGGACGCCTGAGGCCGGTCGCCTAAGGGTTCCAATGTTACCCACGTCATATATCGAACGCGAACGCCTATCAATACAGAAACTGGACAAACTTGAGGAGGAAAGTGATGTCGATAAAGAAACGGAAGGACACTGAGGAGAACCGTGCTTTTTGGGCATTTGTTGAAGAGACTTCAAGAAGTGTTGAGGAACATTTTCCCGCTTGGAAACGAGGCGATGGGTTTCAGGAGCCTTCCGAAGGTATAAATGGCAACAGCTCACAAATTCTTTCTTCGGCAAATAAAGATCCTCAGACGGGCATGAAATGTGATTAGTTCGTATTGGGTTTTAACCATTTAAGATTGTGATGTACTCTCTCCGATCGTCGAATCTTTGTCGCTGGTTTAACTTATTCCAATCTCAAGATCTGCGACGCTGTTGGATCGGCCCGAGCCTTTGCTTTTGTTTCCAGGAGGCTCAAGCCCTCCGTGAAAACGACCGCACCCGCTACTCCATCAGCTCCAATGTCCCCCCAAAAGTCCTAAAACACCTCCCAGCCCTAAACCACCGACGCGCCGCCGAAGAAGCCGCCACCGGCAAAACCAAGAAGCCAAAAGCCAAGAAATCAAAAACAAAGAGCCAAACCCCGAAACCAGGCACCGACGACGACCCGCCCCCCCCCTCCTAGCCTCCGGTCCTTTGTTTAAGCATGATGAATAGTATGTGGTGTAACAATTTGAGACAAAGCAATTTGAGCGTTGCGAACTATAACAACCTCCATCCCGAAGGACAGAGGTTAATTCGCAGTTGGTTTGACCGCTCCTGGCAATCGTACGAAGGGAATGACGATGCTTTCGAAGCATTCATTTTTTTGTGGATTTCGTTCAATGGTTGGGCGACGTGTATTACCGGTCTATTTCGAGACGCAAGTATTATCGATTCTGTCGCTAACAACCAGGTAATTGCGACTGAGTTCATCCGGTTAGTCCGCAACGACCGTGAGTTCGCTGAAAACGTCAGAGAACTTTGCGACATGCTGCCGATTTTTGATCCGCGAAGACTGCCGAATAGAAACTGGGGATTGTTTTCGCCTGATCAAGAAGGTCGCCGGCGGCAAATACAACAATATCTGCAAACTGGGACGAAATCTTTTAACCCCCCGTGCTGGAAAGATCACGTAGACGCCGGTGGTCGAATGCCCACGGATTGGCCGCATGTCTTAAAGGCGATCTACCAGATCCGCTGTAACCTCTTCCACGGGCAGAAAACCGCTTTTCAAGAACTTGATAGGAGACTGGTCGATCTCGCCTTCAAGATTCTTCACCGGTTCGTGTCCGACGGTGGCTACCTTAACTAAAGGATAACCGATACTGAGGCATGGCAAACTCGTCGAATCAGCAAAGCTTTGTCGGTGATATGAAGAACTTTCATGATTGAAATTGGTGACATACTGAACGGGATTCGCGAAGAGATTCGTGCAACGCCGGACTATGTCGCGTTTACGATAAAACGGAGTATCCGCGAGGGCTCAATCTGGAAGATCATTCTGTCCTCGGATGAAAAGAGCCTAAATGAACTAGATGAAGCACTGGAAGGGGCACTCGTCTGGTGGCCAGGCAATCCGCCCGGAACGGCCGAGGTCCTTTCGGTAGTTTCGGAAGAGTCGCAACTGAACCTCCGATTTGCGACCCAAACGCCCCCTGAGAACGGAAAGATTCTCCGCGTTTACCTACCGCAGTATCTAAATAAGCTCGAAGAACTTTGGTCGGATGACATTTGGGCAAATCGGTGCTCCGAATGGCTTAAACGGGTAAGGGCCACGAACGCGAAAGATGACGTTATTTCCCTGAAGACCTCCAGCTTTCGGTGGCTCCGAGCGTGTCAGAAGAGGGCGTTTGCCCTTCCTGCTTTCAAGGTGAGTTTCCTGCATGGCCCCCCAGGCACGGGAAAGACGCGAACACTTGGGGCGTTGGTGGCTCAGTTTCTAAGTACGTTCCAAAACGCGCGTGTTCTTTTGCTTTCGACGACGAATGTCGCAGTCGATGAAGCGATCACTGCTGTCGATTCGGCGTTGCTCGAAGCGCCCGCGTTGAATGGCGGCCCGCGAATTCGGATGAACGAGTGCAAGCGGATTGGGAACCAATTTGTTGCTACAAAATACAAGGGACGCCAACACTTGCTTCCAAAGCAGGAACCCGAAATCCTCGAGCAACTAATCCTCTTAGAGGCCTCACGGCCACGCGAAGAAGATGTCCAAGCCTACGCCACTTGGAAGGAAAGGACCGAAACTTTACGCGCTCAAATGCGTTCCAAGGCAATCAACACATTCAGGCATTCGCGGCTTATCGCGATGACGACAACGCTTGCGGTTTATAGCTTCGATGACCTTCGCGAGCACTACCCGGCTGATCTGATCGTATTCGATGAATCGAGCCAAGTTGGGCTTGCCCACGCTCTGGCACTTGCCCCGCTCGGAAAGCGGGCTCTTTTTACAGGGGATCCCAATCAGCTTGCCCCGATATGTCGGTCGAAGGTGCAGGATTCTGCGGAGTGGCTTGGTCAATCCATGTTCTCCCTCCAAAATGACTTTGAGGAGGCAACGTGTTTCCTTGACGAACAGTCCCGAATGACAGAGCCGATCTGTCATGTTGTAAGCAAAACGTTTTATCAAGGAAGGCTAAAGGTGGCTTCGGGCTGCGACACGAAATGGAAACTAGCGCGGGACGTTTCGTCCTCGCATGCCGAGAAAAATGCCGTAAGCATCCACCGTGTCAAAAAAGAGGGCCAGTATTCTAAGAAGTACGGCGGCTATATAAGGTATGAATCGGCAGAGCTGATCTCCGCTCTTGTTGGTCGGCTATCAAGTGAACAAGATGCAGCCGATATTCTTGTCTTGACCCCATTTCGCGCTCAGCGTCGGTTGATAAAAACTTTCTTAAAGAATGGAACGATTAGGGGTGTCAGAGTCAGTACCGTGCACCGTGCCCAGGGAAGCGAATGTCACACGGTTATTTTTGACCCCGTCTCAGGAAGCAATAATTTTCTAAATACTGAAGATGCACCTCGGCTAATTAACGTAGCACTGAGTCGAGCAAAGGCCAGACTTGTCGTATTCCTGTCACCTGACGACTTGGTGAACCCTACACTACAGAAGTTCAATGCGGTAGCTGCGATTCTACCCGGCATTATGCAGAATGACGGCTCGAGGGTGCCGAGAATTCAGCAGCATCGCCATATTTCAAGAATACTCGACGAGAACTTTCCGCAGAACGCAATCAACAAAGAAATAACAATACCTTCGAAGAATGGCCTGATGTTTGGGCGAATTTTGGAGGTTTCCTCCGATGGCGAGAGCTTCAAAATGCAAGTGTACGAAACCGGGGAAGTTAAGAAATTTATCACAGAATTTGTTCGGAAAAATGCGAAAGGACGTATATAACAATAAAACACAATCATCGCTATCCGGTAAAACATCTTTCAGTTCGCGTACCGTGGCACGACAACGCATGGAATGGCACCGTTTGTATCGATCCGAAATCGAATAGTGCCTGTCTCGCGCTAAAGAGCTGCTCTCTGACCCGCGATGACGAAAAGGAACAGAGTCTTTGCGGAAAGAAAATTGAGAATTTGGGACAAAGCGATTTTCCGGCTTGCCTAAAAGAAAGCGGCGCCATGATGGCCAATTTCGCTTTTAATAAGAGCGTAAACCATCCCTACGTGCTCACCTCGGACATGGCAGCTTACATCTTTCCGGTTTTAGGGAACATTGGTAGTGCCTCTAAGAAGACCATACCTTCAAGCAGTTAGCAGGTCGTCGAGATCAATCTAAGCTAATCCGATCGCAACCGGTCCTGCTTCGTCATGAAAGATCGAGTTCGGAATCATCGTCGATAAGGAGATCCGTGCTTACGCCGGCAAGCCGAGCATACTTCAGAAGCAGTGGATACGAAGGTTCGCGAGTTCCTCGTTCAAATGCCGAGATCGTACTGCGAACCACTTCCTCTTCAACCCCGAGCCTTTCGATCAACCCGTCTTGAGAAAGTCCGAGCGACAGTCGGATCTGCCTTAGCTTCCTGGCCAAATGCTTCGGTTTCGGCCGAGAGCGTGTTCCCATTAGAAGTTACCTCCTAATGGGAATTTGGTGATTCGAATGCCCTTGCGAGTAGAGCCATTTGACTCTATACTCTTGCCGTCAGGTCGCTGAGCCGCAGAGATGCAAATCGACCCAGCATAAGCTGTCAGAAACGAGCCCTCCGGTTGATGGGCATACCGACAAACATATTACGCCAACTTTCGAGGGATGGAAATCTCGCGAGGCACTGGTTTCAGATAACCGAAAAGCACTCAACTTTTCGTCTTGGTGAATAAAAAATGCTAGGTATTGAATTTTTGTCGCCGTTGTATTTGATCGTGCTTGCGCTTTACTTCCTAACGTCATCGATCAAGATGTTTGATATTCGAATGACTCAAGCTAAGAACGGAGCGTGGGGAGAAGACGCTCGACAGGAAGCGCAGAGCCTGACACTGCCCGGATGGGTCGGCGCAGTCTTTTACCTTGATTTCCTTCTTGGTGGGCTCCTCCTCCTTTTTAATTGGAAGGCCACTCTTGTCGTTTGGATTGTCCGCTTTGTCCTCAAAGTCCTTCCGGTACTAGAAACGGTCGGAAATCTGCTTATGTTTCCGTTTCGGCCCAAACCATTAGACCGGGAAAGAGAAGCTAGAGATCTCGAGCGAGTCCTTCGAGATCTAGCGGAACGAGAGACCAGAGGGGATACCTTTGCGGAGGTACATCGAAGAATGGCGGACATGCTGGCTCAAGAGGCTGATAGGGAACGAGATGCGAAAAGGGGTGGAACAGCTCGGAATTTCAACCGAGAAAAGGAGAATTAAGTTGCCATTACTGTTTCCTCCGCGGTGGTTAGGACTATGCTAGCGAAAATATGCGTTCGGTATTGACATTTTATGAAATTTGAGTAGTCTGAAATATGAGACGCCTGCTTCGAAAACGAGTTCCTCTATGGAATAACTTCGAGGCAGGCGTTTATTGTTTTGGCCCGTGTATATCAGCAGATGTACACGGGCTTTTTGTTTGCCCAGAAGCTCAAAAGGAATCGCTTCTGCAGATGAAGAAAAGAGATACGAGATATGAAGAAGCAAAGGAAAACAGTCTACGTAGATATGGACAACGTCCTGGTGGATTTCCCGTCCGGCATAGCTAGGCTAAGCGACGAAGATCGCATCGAATATGAGGGACGATATGACGACTGCCCCGGAATCTTCGCCTTGATGGAACCGGTTCCGGGAGCGGTCGAAGGTTTCCGGAGCGTTGCCGAACGTTTCGACACGTACATTCTGTCGACCGCCCCATGGGCTAACTCCTCGGCGTGGATGCACAAGGCCGAATGGGTGCACAAGCACTTCGGAACCGTCGAAGGAACACCCGCATACAAGCGACTGATCATCAGCCATCACAAGAATCTCAACCGCGGCCACTATCTGATCGATGATCGGACAAAGAACGGAGCCTCGGAGTTCGAAGGCGAACATATTCTGTTTGGATCCGAACAGTTTCCCGACTGGAAAACGGTCGTCGAATATTTGATTCAGGCCGAAAGGCCGGTCGCCGAGAATCGCGACAGATTCTTCCAACCTTTCCCGGAACATCATAATGGGACTTATAAGGTGGTTCCGATCGAAAACCTTATTCCCACAAAAACTAACCCGGACAAGTCTGTTGAGAACGCTCTCACGCACATCCGCGGACTCGACTCAGGTAACGATGGAGAACACCCTCGTAAACCACTCGACGTACTGGATAACGGCGACGGAAGATACTCCATAGTCGACGGAAACGCTACGCATGCAGCCGCACAAATTCTTGAGTGGAGAGAACTGCCGGTGCGTGTAATGGAAAACACTCCCGTATTGGACAGGGCCATCCAGATCGCCGCACAGGTCCATGCGGGACAGACCGATAAAGCCGGTGCTCCTTACCTTCTACATCCGATTCGGTTGATGATGAAGATGAAATCCGACGCCGCCAAGATCGTCGCAGTGCTGCACGATGTCATTGAGGACTGTTGGCCGAAAGGTAGCTGGACATTCGAACGGCTCAGAAGCGAGGGTTTTTCCGAAGCCGTCGTTGAAGCACTCAAATGCGTTACAAAGCTGCATGAGAATGAGGACTACGATGAGTTCATTGACCGGTCAATGAGTAACGCGATTGCACGCGAAGTAAAACTGGCCGATCTCGAAGACAACATGAACATGCTACGAATGAGCGAGTTGCGACCGAAGGATCTTGAACGGCTCGCAAAGTACCACCGCTCGTGGCACAGACTATCCGCTGCCGGCGAAGGAGTAAATCTATGACAATGCCAATAGATCTAATACTTGTTCGCCACGGACACAGCGAAGGGAATCTGGCCGTGAGTAGGTCCAAGAAAGGAGACGATAGTCTGTATACTCCCGATTTTCGAGAACGTCCGGGACATCGTTGGAGGCTGACGGCCGAGGGACAAGAGCAAGCAGCAACCGCCGGCAAATGGATACTCGACAACATAGGAGTTCAGTTCGATCGATACTACGCGTCACCCTACGTGCGAACTCAGGAAACGGCCGCTTTGCTCGATCTTCCCGGTGCCGAGTGGCGGCTCGACCAGCGACTTCGCGAACGCGACTGGGGCGAGATAGGATCGGTTCCGATACCGGAACAGGCCAGTCTCTATCCTCGAAACATAGTCCTACAGAAAACAGATGCCCTTTACTGGCGGCCACCTGGTGGTGAGTCGATAGCGGATGCTCGCATGCGTGTCCGGACCTTCTTCGACACGCTGCACCGCGAGTGCGAAGGCCAATCCGTCGTCGTCGTAACGCACGGCGACATTATCTCAGCCGTGAGAGGAGCTATCGAATATCTAAGCGATGAGGAATGGCTGGCGTTCGACCGTGACGAATCGAAGCGGATCCTGAATTGCCATATCTATCACTATTCCCGACGCGACCCGTCCACCGGCGAGGTCGGGAAATATCTGAGCTGGCGGCGTGCTGTCTGCCCTACCGACACCGGTATTGACACGGGCTGGGAAACGATCACCCGCAAGAGATTCAGTAACGCAGAGCTGCTCGAACGCGTTAGCCGCGTCGAGCCAACCGTGGAGGTGCGATGATCATCCCCGACCCAATAAAGAAGACGGTCAAGATACCGATAAGGATCGTCGATGGCCAGGTCCGTTACTTCTACGGCGGCGAGCTCCCGAAGCTCAAAAACGTAGTTGGCGACCTCGTCATTCCCGCCTTTGCTCTCCTTGATCAAGAACAGGCAAAAGAACTTTCCCACGAAGACGTCTCCGAAATGCTGCCTGCCGGTTCGGAGTTGATGATCAACGTTAGGGTCGATACCTACTCCGAAGGGGTACTGACGGAATTGCGGGATAGCTCGGCAGACCTTCCTGGTTTTGCCCCAAAGGAAGGTTTTGTAAGGTTTTGTTTAGACGAACCTTTATATCTGTGGCATCGCGGGACCAAAACGAGTCAGCTTAACCCGTGCAAAGGCCATTTTGTCGACTTGGATGGAGAGGCAACAAGCCTTAATCACGCATACACGATCGCTTCTAAGAAATTCGAGACGAAGAGGACGTCGAACACCGGGAACGTCTTCAAGCATGTTTATTACAAAAGCAAGCACGGATGGGAACCGCTTGAGTGGCTTCGCGAAAGGCTCGACGCACAATTTGAACAAAGGTACCTCAGGTCCGAAAATGCAGAGATCGGACCGCCCGAAGGTGCTCGCGGTTTGTTTCCAAAAGTCGAAGAATTTCCCGATGTGGAAGTTGAGAAAGTCCCGGAAACGGAAACCGAACCACACATCAATCAACGCTTTCCTGATGATTCCACCATTAAGACGTTTGACGAATATATGGCTGAAGGATGCTATCACTATGATCAAACATACTGGCGATACAACATAAGCGGCGAGCTCAGAACGATCCCCCTTCGAATTCGCATGAAGGATTTTCGGTTGTCAAAAAGTCAGAAAAGGGTTCTGAGAATTAACGCGGATCTTGACCTCCAAAAGCTGCCATTGAATGTGACGAAGGATGGTGAAGAATGCAAGTTGTTTAAGCTCCACAACGTCCGGTTCGGGGAACATGCCCCGAAAAAGGTAAACCTCCCCCTGGGAGAACGGAATAGGAAATTCTGTGTTTTAGACGACGGCAAGCTTATCGCAGCGAGCTTTTTTGAAATGGGGGCCAACGCCTCACACGGCTATTACTGCATTTTCGACCCCTCCATCGAATGGCGAAGCCTCGGCATTTTCACAATGCTTAAAGAGATCGAATATGCCAGAGAACAAGCAAACGAGTTTTATTACCTCGGCTATGCTTTTGATAAGCCGACTCTCTATGATTACAAAAAACGCTTCCACGGACTCGAGAGCTACGACTGGAAAACCGGAGAATGGGTCGACTTCAAAAGATCAGTCTAGCGATCAATCCGGTAGTTCATGCAAAGACATCCTTACTCGGCGACTCTGTGCTCCGCCTGAGGAGGGTTCAGGCGGGAGAGAGTCTATCGGACAAACGCATTCGGCAGCGGTCTATCGCCGGTGGTGCCGAATTGAAGGATGAGCGGCCCTCCCGTTGATCTCAACGCGAACCAGTTCGAGTTCGATGGCCTGAAGACCGCTGCGTCGATCTTCCCGTCGCCATCATAATCGCCCGGTGCCGGAAGATCGCCATTGGCTCCCCACGGGAAAGCGTAGAAACTCGAGTCCTCGCTGCGAAGCACGTACCATTCACCGGTCGAAGGCCGGAAGTATGCCAGGTCGGCCTTGCCGTCGCCGGTGTAATCGCCCGGCACGGTCAGGTCGGTCGCCGAGCCGAACGCGAATGCACGGTTGGCTCCGTCGCTCGATCTCAGATACCACCACTCGCCGCCGCCCGAGCCGCCCGTTGGACGGAAGATCGCCACGTCGGCCTTGCCGTCGCCGTCGTAATCGGCCGGGACGGGCCTGTCGCCCGCAGTTCCGAACGGCGTCGCCGCAACCTGCCCATCCGACGAACGCAGCGTGAACCACGTGTTCGTCGAAGGCCTGTAAACCGTCGCGTCCGACTTCCCGTCCCCGTCAAAATCCGCCGGCGAAGGCACGTCGCCCGCCGCCCCGAACGGGAACGCAAAGAACGTCGAATCCTCCGACCTCAACACGAACCACTCGCCCGAGGCCGGCCGCCAGAAAGCAAGGTCCGTCTTCCCGTCGCCCGTGAAATCCGCCGGCACGATCGTGTCCGTCGCCTCACCAAAAGCAAACGCCCGATTCCCACCATCCGACGACCTCAAATACCACCACTCCGATCCACTTCCACCAACCGGCCGAAACACCGAGATGTCCGTCTTTCCATCACCATCAAAATCAATCCCCGCTTTGGGTCTCACCAAAAATACATACGCGTTTATTCCTCCCAACATCGGCGATGATGCAAGAGCAGAGCCAGCTTTTGTATCTCGCTTGCCGTTTCCCGAAGGATCATCGGCAATGGGGTTGACCGAGGTCGCATCAGTTCCGTCCGTTGCGTAGAAATAGATAATATGGATGCCTGGCCTCAAATTAGAGGTGATCGCCTTCGCGGTTAGTGTGGTCGCCGTGCTGGCGGTGTTCGAAGCTCTTGTCCACATTCCGTTAGTGGAATTCAGCTGGAAGTAAATATTCCGAGGCTGAGGCGCGGTCGGAGAGTATGTTGAAGAGGCAAATAACTCGAAATGCGGGTTCGGATGATTCGCTATGTTTCCAGGGAGGGGCGTGATGCTGGTATTCAGAGGAATCGAGTTTGTGGGAACAGGGGTAATAACGGTTAAATTGTCGCTCCCTTGATTAGTAACATAGACCCTATTAGTAATTGGATTTACCGCGACTGAAGATGGGTTATCAGCCGAAGGAATAAATGTCCTTGAGTTATTCGTTCCATCGATCGCGGAAACCGTCCCTGCGACAGCTAATGAGAAATTCGCTACATAGATCTTATTATTTGATAGGTTAACAGCGACCGCCAGTGGATTCACACCTCCTTGAATGTTTGATGTTGAATTGTTCGTCCCGTTGATTACGGTCACGTTACCACCCGAGTTTGCGACATAGATCCTATTGGACAAAGGGTTAACCGCCACACCGTCTGGAGAGGTACCTACTGGAATTGTCGTAACTGCCTTACTGGCTCCATCGATAAGCGTAACTGTGTTGCTGTCCCGATTGGTCACATAGATCCTGTTTGTCGAGTCATTAACAGCAATGCCCTCGGGGCCGTTGCCCACGGCAATCGAAGTCGTCGAATTCGTATAACCGTTAATAACGGTGACGTTATTGCTATTCCGGTTGGTCACATAGATCTCGTTGGTCACGGAATTGACTGCGATAGCATTGGGCCCGATTCCTGCTGGAACGTTGGTCGCCGAGTTGCTTGAACCGTCGATTACTGTCACGTTGTTGCTGTTATTATTCGCCACATAAATTTTATTCGTCACTGGATTGACAACTATTGCTTCAGGAAAAGATCCGGCAGCAACCGTTGTTGTAGAATTGTCCGTCCCGTCAATCACAGTAACGTTGTTACTTTTATTGGCTACATAAATTAAGTTGGTTATAGGATTGACTGCGATCGCCACCGGGCCAGTACCGTTTATTACGGAAGTTGACGAATTGTTCGCACCATCGATCACAGTGACGCTTCCTGAGCCTGTTCCGCCGGAGCAAGCAGATCCGCAATTTGCGACATAGATTTTGTTTGTTACGGGATTGATCGCGACGGCTGATGGTCTTGAACCTGTAGTGACAAAAGCTGTCGTATTATACGAGCCGTCAATCACAGTCACACTAGCACTATCTCTGTTCGCTGAATATATCTTGTTTGTATTCGGATTTACAGCTAGATCGATCGGCGACGAACCTGCAGTTACCGTCGATTGGGAATTGTCGATACCATTGATTACTGACACACTCGCCCCGCCGAAGTTGGCCACATAGACTTTATTCGTAAACGAGTTAATTGCCACAGAGGTTGGCGAGGAACCAGACGGAACCGTACCCGTGGAGTTATCAACCCCGTTTATCACAGTGACATTGTTGCTCGATTGATTGGCTACGTAGATCTTATTTGTCACGGAATTAACGGCTAACGCAACTGGTTGTGATCCCGTCGTTATTGATGCAACTGAGTTATCCACGCCGTTTATAACCTTAACGACGCTCTCACCCTGAATTGAGACATAAATCATGTTTGTCACAAAGTTGATCGCTATTCCCCGTGGATTAAAACCAATATTGAATGTATTTGTCGCATTACTGGTGCCGTCAATAACGGTTACGCTGCCACTGAAATTGTTGACGACGTATATCAAGTTGGTAACTGGATTGACTGCGATCGCTGCGGGCCCCATGCCGACCGCTACTGTTGTAGTGGTATGGTCGTCTCCGTTTATAACGGTTACACTATTGCTCCCGAGACTGGTGTTGGCCACATAGATCTTATTGGTCACCGAATTTATCGCCAGGGCGCTAGGTTCGGCCCCTACTGAAATCGTCATGGTCGAATTGTCCGCTCCATCGATAACGGTGACACTTGCACCACCTTCATTCGCAACATAAATCCGATTCGTTGTTGGGTTGATCGCCAGCGAATTGGGACCAACGCCCGTAGCAATCGATGTTGTAGAGTTGTTTGTACCGTCTATAACCGACACGTTGTTCGCCGATCTGTTTGCGACATAAATCCGGTTTGTCAGCGGATTGACAGCAACGGCAGCAGGGCCACCACCAACTGGAATATCTCCAATTGAGGTGTCGGCCTGCACGATCGTTTCGATAAAGTGGAAGTTGATGATCTGGCCAGTCATCACTAAAACCAGAAGCAAGACAAATCGAGACGTCTTTTTAAGCAATCCCGACGCGCTCGAAGGCTTAACCAATTTCATATATTCGTCTTTCTTTCTAAACTTCTCGCAATGGTAAGGTCATATGCGCGGTTTTGCAAGAGCTTTTAAAAGTAGAAACCTCCGAACATTGCGCGGTCTTTTGACGAGGTAGGGTCGAAACGAAGAAGGTAGGGCGTCCACAATGAGAAATATTTTCTATGACTACGAGACATCCGGTTTTAGCCGTTCATTTGACCAAGTTTTTAGTTTCGGTGCAGTTGTTACCGATGAAAATTTCAATTTAATTGAAGATCCAATCGAGCTCCATTGCAGACCTCGGCCAGATATTTTGCCAAGCCCCAAGGCAATGTTGGTCAATAGGCTCGATTTAGAAATGTTGGCAAGTAACGGTCTAACTGAGTATGAGTTTGCTCGCCGGATTCACGACGTCTTTACCAAAGAAACGAACACTTGCATATTTGGTTATAACAGCAAGAAATTTGACGATAGCTTTACTGAGTTTCTCTTTTACCGAAACTTACTTCCGCCGTATGAATGGCGGTTTCGGAACGGAAACTCATCAGCGGATTTGATTGAACTATTCCGATTTGCTCACAGCTTCGGGCGATTAGGTGGGTTATCTTGTCTCGATGAAAACAACCGTCTCTCGTTCAAGCTGGAAGACCTCGCGAAACGAAATTTAACGAACATTTCAATCGCGCACGACGCACTGAGTGATGCAATGACAACCCAAAGACTTTGTAAGGAGCTAAAGAGCAGTTCGACTAAGTTATTTGAATTCGGTTTAGGAATGAGGAGCTTTAATCGTGCAAGCGAAGAGTTAGTGAAGCGCAAACAGTTTTTTCATAGTGACGTGTGCTATGGAGCGGAGAAGAACAATTTGGCACTGCTCACCTTAATCGCCAAACATCCTCTTATCCCGAAACGGGTAATCGCCTGGCGCCTCGACAAGGATCCGCGCGAAGTTATCGTTCTCTCGATTGACGACTTAAAGGCTGACCGCAATCTACGCTTCGACGCAGGTTTTGTTGAACTGAAAGTCAATCGTGGTCCGATGATCGTCGCCTACAATGAAGCATTTAATTCGCAGCTTATCGGCTTTGATCACGCCGAAGTCAATTTCCAACTTGTAACGGAAAACTTGGAGTCCCTTCGAGAAATTGCGTCTCAAGTATACAGCTCCAGTTATTCCCCGTCCGAAGACGTCGATAATGCACTCTATGATTCGAGCTTCTTTAATGAATTCGACGCGAACCAACGATATATTAGCGATTTTCATGAGGCTCCAAATAGCTTTAACTTGGGTAAATTTACGAATTCACGGTTTACCAAACTTGGATTGCGAATACGTGCTCGGAATATGCCCGAGCATCTCACCGAGACCCAAAAAGTTCGTTTCAAACAGTTCGTGGCTGATCGCTTATCGTCCGAGAATAGCCTCGGTTGGCGAACGGCAAAAGAATTTTATGAGGAAATCGCCGAAATCAAAGAGCGCGAGAATATTGCGAGCGACGACCTTGAGATCATCGATAAACTTTGTGATTACGCCAAAACCATCCTTCCACAGTCATAGCCCTTTCATTAGTATGGAATCCTAGATGCGGCGATATGCCGCCGGAGGCCGACAAAACATTGGGTCTCAGACGGTTCTCGGGTGGTTTTGGGCCGTTGTTCGGACGACGCGGACAGTTGTACGGAGGTCGCGGGCAGGTCTTTCTCGTCCCGGTGAGTGAGTATCATGCAACTCGCGTCACCCGGATGATCTTTTCGCTGAGCTTTTCGCTCTTCACGGTTATTCCCAATCTCTGAGCCATTCGGTAAATGTTGAAAGGCGGCCGTTTGGTCTTAGGCATTGGAAGCTCCGCCGATTCGCCAACAGCGAGCGTTGCAAGTTCAGGATAGTGAGGTCGCCGATACTTGGCCCGCGGCTCGATGCCCACCTCTTTCATCGACCACTCGATCCGATCGCGTGAGACACCAAGCCGACGTTCTATCTGCCTTATGTTTAAATCCTCTTCGATGAAGAGCCTGAAAAGCACGTCCTTCGGTATAGGGTTTGTTCGTGGCGGCCTGCCCTTTCTGATAGCGACGTGCGGCCGCAGACGTTTGAGGACGCCTTCGACGGAGTAGCCGAATCGCTTGGCGATCTCAGTCAACGAAAGCTCGTCCGTCTCATAAATGCGGGCCAATTCGGAATTGCTGAGCTTTACCCTTCGCACCCGGGCATCTTACCAAACCGCAGTTCCCTTTTTTAGCATGTAGACTTTTGTCTACATTCTTACTTGGGCTTCTCACTCAAATCTCTACCACAATCGCTCGGCCGTCACGGTTTCAATACGGCTCTCCATCATGTCCGAAAGATCGGAAAGAAAATTGAGATTTGTCCGAGACTCGACGGAGTTAATGCTATTAACGAAATCCAAGGAGAGATTGGCATTTCTTGGAACTTCCTGATCGAAAACAAAGGTCAAATAGTTTGCGTTCCCCGGTCTGTCTTCCGGGTATCGAAATGGCCTCGCCAGTATGCAGTAGAATGCGGATGGGATCGCGATCCGTGTGCCATTTGGTCGTGAGATGAATTCAGGATCCGCATCAAAGATCGGCCCTACCAAAACCCAAACATGGTTCATCTCGTATGTTCCCGAAGTTGCCTTCGGATAAACGTCGAGGATCTTTTCTTCGAGCTTTTTCCAAACACCCTGATTCAGATCCTTATGCTGTGGAGAGATGTTACTCATAAGGAAGGTATCCATTTGCGACAGCTTGCCAAACTGTTTATTGATCGCTGAATTCGGAGCTAAGTGCCCACGATCATAATCGTTACCGAATGTCTCGGGACCGATGCGATTGGCTTCAGCCAATCTGTGGTCATCGACGAAGTTTGGAAACCGAGAATAGTCCACGTCTCGTTTCGATCTTGAGACCTGATATGCCACCCAAAGAGGCTGATTGTACTTTCTTGAAAAACCTGCTGCATATCCGTGATTGATCAGTATCGTCACCGGGTTGCTCGCGTCTTGGTTCTTGGGAACTCCGTGAATCGTGAACAATGCGAGGAGGTGCTCGAAGGGTACGGAAGATGGATGAATTGATGAAGCGTCGTTCTGTCCATCTTGGCCGTTTGCCTTGGCCGACATCGCTAGGACTATCGCGAGTGAAATTACGGTTATCGATCGGCGAAATTTCTCGGGCATTTCATTTCTCCATTCGTGTTGCGGGCCTACTTTAACAATGGGGTTTCAATCCCGAGGGACTTAACTCCAGATTTCCACCCCGCGTGTGATTGATCATCCTACTAGATTTGCGGCCGCGGTCTGAGAACCGGTCTTGGTCTTGGCGCTCCGTGAGCGGCTGTGGTTTCCGACTCGGTCCAGATCGCCTGTAATTCTTTGAGCTTTTCAAACGTCTCTATCGCTGTTCTGATCTGTTTTTTGGTCGGCTCGTAGCTCAGTCCTCTGTAGAGTCCTGTCTCGTCCTCCTCTAGTTCCATGAGCCAGTCTTTGTAACTCTGATCACCATCTTCGGGAAATTCATATGCCGTCAGCGTTTCATTTGTCATTCGTTCAAACGAAGCCAGCATTCCCCTCAGTCGTATCCATCGGTGGTTATCCCAATTCATTCTTGAGCCGTCAGCCATGACTCGTTCGTATTCCGCTGAATCTATGTCGAATCGCTCAATTATCTTGTCGGCACTCGCCTCGCCCTGCCCGGCGAGAAACTTCACCAGATCCCGTTCCATATTCAGGTTCAGCCCGCCCTGCTTAGATGTCAGAGGAATACGAGTTATTCGGTCCCGATACCCGGGTAGGCAACTCTGTGTTGCATCATTCCAATTTTGCATCGTCGAGATCAAGGTCCCTACAAAGCCGGAGAGCTTCCCAAGGCTGCCTCTATCAGAAAAGCCGTTCTTGACTGAGACAATTTCATCAAATCGATTCCACCGATCCATTAGCTCAGGTTTGTTGCTTTCGGGCATAGT
Organism: uncultured Chloracidobacterium sp.; assembly: GCA_964526245.1. Classification (GTDB taxonomy): domain Bacteria; phylum Acidobacteriota; class Blastocatellia; order Pyrinomonadales; family Pyrinomonadaceae; genus OLB17. Next base: position 32,501 of record CAZGLZ010000006.1, read on the forward strand.
CGGAACAAGATCCTTTATGTCCGTATCATCTGGAACCGCGGTCAGGTCTAAGCTAAAAGTTGGCCTTCGCGGCAACGGAGAATCGAAAAAATGTAGAGGAAAATTACTGCATACGCCCCCGTCCGAAAACCAGCAGCGCTCCATCTCACGACGATCTTTATTCTTGGTAAAGTTCTGCCAATGAAGCGGCACGATGCTGAGAAGAACTGGAAAGCTAAGGCTCATTCGAGTAGCAACGATCACGGGCAGATCCGCGGGATCCGGCATTGGATAGTACCCGGCCTCTCTTCTTGCTTTACGCGTTCCCTCTGGATCTTTCTTACTATCATCACCTGGATCGCTTTCCCTCGGATGCGCTATCATCCACTCGACCACACTCGCCGGAAAAAGCGCGTCAAATTCGTCTTTCCTGAAATAGAAGGGATGGTTTTCTTTAAGGTCCGCATCGTACCGAAATGGTAAACGGTACGGCCGGCCGTGCGTCAGGTTCGTGGTCATCATCTCGAGATTGATCGCACGATCCGCTAACTGGTCTTCTAAATTCGCCGCCTTCGACTCGCTAACATCGGATTGTTCAGCAAAGTTTTCAATCGCAGTAACGTCTTTCTCATCAACTTCATCGTCACGATGCCTGGGGTTCCACAAATCGCCAAAGGTTAGAGGCCTTTCCCCTTCTATCCCTGCAACCTCGTTTAGGTATCTGTAAAGCCACTCTGTCAGTGGTTCGACATCGACCGAGTCCTTGGCCTTCGGATCCTTGATGCCACTACAAAGCCCGTACTTGTCTGTCGGAAGCCTTGTAACAAACTGATATAGAATCGCTGCAATCATACCGATCAGTGCTCCAACAATGGCCAGAGCAATCGCGATCGCAATCCAGACCCACGTTATTGTCGCTGCAGACCAGAAAAAGCTGATAAGGGCCAAAGAAACTCCCGGTAAACTGCCAAGAAATCCAGCCCAGTAATAATGACGCACGGCTTTCTTTAACACTTCCCATAACGCTCTCTTCTTTGTCTTATGCCCAATAGAACCCATAAGAACTTCAAAGATCCGACGGGTGCGTGGATTCGGTAAGAAAAGCGACGAGAGCTTCGTCCTATTTGTCTTGCCGGAAACTGTAGATAGCTCATCTCCAAGACCCTCTAGCATCTCAAAGCCTTTCTCACTACCGGTTCGCACACGCCTGTATTCCGCCGCCGCAGTTGCCGCTGCCGCGATACCGCCGGCCGAGGTTCCCCCCACATTCTTGAATGTGAAATGCTGCGAAAGCTTCGCAATCGCCTTTGGATAAACAACACCGCTGGTGATACCACCCTTCATAACGATGTCGCATGTGCGTTCGGGTTTAGTGGGCATAGGTCACTCTGGAGAATGTGAAAGACTTGTGAAATTTCGCTGCCGTTTCGGTTTGCTCTTCAAGCCGCGAAATCAATGGGTGCTCTACTTCACCTCACATTATGTACCGGGTGTCAATACCTAATATGAGTTATGCCTGGCAAATGGGTAAACCAGGTACGATTTCGCGGAACTCTTGGGATTTGATGGGGTGGTCCCCGATGCGGCGAAGGAGTTGGTTGTGTTTCCGCGAACCCGCGACAAGACGGAAAATGTCGATGCTTCGTTCAGGCGCGTTCACGACTTCGACCTGCTTGTTTATTGGCATCGTAGATAAACGAACGGCCTCGTGAATCGGCGATGACGTTTCCGGCCGCGTCATAGCTCCAGCCCTGGCCCGCGGCCATTCGGTTGTCCGATGTGTTGAGGTCCGGATTGAGCATCTTCTTGTCCGTCTCGCAAACGACCGCCGTGCTTCCATCCATCCAGTCGCTGGCGGTGTTCTTCTCGACGCTCAGTAAATGCGCCTTCAGAACCAATTTACGCCCGAACCAGATAATGGATCCAATCGTCTCTTTCGGGCTTCTTCAAGGCCAATCTTCTTTATTTGGTCAAACCATCGTCGGTAGCTAACAAACGCAGTCTTTACCGTTTTGTCAGAAATGGCATTATCGCCTTCTTCGCGTAATGCGACTCCGTTCGCGTGTTCCCAGTCGCCATAAAATAGATAAGAAATGTAAAACAAAGCACACACTTCAACTGTCGCATTAGGGAAGACCTGTGACACCCTTATGTTTGTCGCACCGCCGAACAGCCCATCTGATTTATTGCCTTCCTGTTCCAAAAGACAGCTTATGCCTTTTAGGATGTTCTCCGGGTTGCTTTCATCAATCTCAAAATCGACCTCGATACTGGGATCCACTTGTGCGAACCAATATTTGCAAGCATCCGCCCTCGCATCCATTACACAAATGCCTAAAGTCACGAGCAAGATTATAATCGATTTTGTGTACATAAAACTTAACCTCAGTTTTTTGGTTTTGGTCGCTGCGTCCAGACCGTCAGCTTAACACTTTCATTTCTTTTCGGATTCCAGGCCGTACCTGGACCAGGCCCGTACGAAACGCTTGGTTTTAGGGGTTCAAGCCCCCCTTTACTTGTTACGGTTGATCGATCCTGATTAAGAGTTGCGCTGTGTACGGTTCCATTCGGTGTCCCATCGGTTGTGTAAATAACTACATCACCTGCTTGAACTTCCTCGTTTCCAGTAACTTGCCGATAACCATCCGCTTTCAACAATTTTGGCACTTCACTATTGTCAATCCATACCTGGCCACTGGCAAAGGAAACACCGTGGCAATCGGTTGAATTGTCCAAACCTTGTTGCAGAAACGCTTGCAGGTCACTGTTGTCCCCTTCCAACGGTCTACCGTTGCCACCCACAATGGTTACCGTCGCTGGCTCGAGCGCTCTTGATGCCCTGATCTCGGTTTTCTTATCGTCGCCTTTAACGTAACCAACCTCAGCCTTGTAACTTATTGTGTAGTAGGCCTTCTTGCCGTTAATTCTAACTTGTTTGCCATCGGATCCTATAAGTGGCTTCCTTCTTTGATAGGTTATCGTCTCCTCACCAGTTTTGTGGAAAATTACATTACCATCCGCGTCTCTCTCGATTTCCCCTGTCGGATCAATATATCTAAGCGGATTGTTCAATACGTACACATATAGGTTCCAAGTTGCCGGATTCTCCGCACGTGTAGCGTTCAGAAAATTATCAGGGGTCGAAAATCTGCCGTAACCGTTTGCAAAATACCTTGCCTGCGCAAAGTCTAGATTCGTCTCATCATCTCTCTCATACCCTGTAAACTGTTTGCGAATGGTGTCGGAGTCGTAGGCGGTGCGGGCGATCTCTTCGCCGTAGGGCATGAAGTCTCGGCGGGAGATGGTTGTGCCGTTTTGGTCGGTGAGGATCCGCGGGCTGCCGAGGTGGTCGGCGGTGGTGTAGCTGACCTTTGGGGATTCGGTTTCGGCGACGGTTGAGTACTCGCCGATGAGCTTCCCGCCGGCGTCATAGACGAACACCGTCACCTCGCCGGTCGAGGGCACGTGCTTCTTCACCCGCTTGCCGTCGCCGTCGTATTCGTACTCGCCGACGGTCGAGACAGGGTTGCCGTTCAGGTCGAGCGTTTCCACCATCACCTGCTTGTTCTCGCCGTCATACGTAAAGCGTCGGCTTTGCGGGTCGCGGACCGTGTTGCCAGCCGTGTCGAAAACATAACCATCCGACGAACTCAGCCGATTGTCCGAGGCATTTGCCGACGGGTTCATAACCTTTCGCAGCTCGGCACAAAGTTCCGTCCCGCTCGCACAAAGCTTCTCGAATCCCTCAAATGTCGTATTCCCCTCCACGAATCTGCGGTTGCCGTAGCGGTCGAACGTGAAATCCTGCCGCCAAGACGGGTTCGGGCTCCCGTCGATGTACTCCGCCGCGTCGTCCAGCCGGTTCAAAGAGTCGTAGGTGTAATTCTGCACAGCGGTGAAGCCGTTATGCGTAGTCCCGCCGATCGTAACGCTCGGAACCGTGATCGTTTGAGAGAGCACATTGCCATTGTTTGCGGTCGTGCCATAGCTGTAATCGAGCTTGAGGAGGTTCGTAGCGTTCGGTGTTACACCAAGCCCGATCTGGGTGGGCTGTAAACGGGAATTAAATTGCGTCGATTCCCAGCGGCCGTTGCCGAGCTGCATTGAGGTGACGGCACCGGCGGGGTTGTAGGTGAAGTTCTTCGCGTAGTTCCAGAGGCCGGCCTGTTCGGTGCAGTCGGCGTCGGTGCCCGCCGCGGTGTCCATGCACCGGGCACTCTGCACCATCGAAAGATCGCCGCTTGCGTCGAGCACGTTCTTCACCACCCGGCCCTATGCAAGTAACCGTATCGAGTGCAACCCGCAGCGTGTAGGTATAGGCAGTCGCGTATTCGTAACCGCCCGTCGTCCAATTGTGGGCGGTCACATCCACACAGGACCACTAAACTACCCGGCATCCCATTCCCTGAGTAGCCTGTTAAACGCCTGATCCAAAAGCTTCGCCTGCTTGCTGTTCCTGCCAAGTCTGTCCTTTACGGATTCGACTTGATTCTGAGACTCCTTATCCTTTGGAGTGGGGAAGTCAAAGAGAAAATACCAAAACGAAATCGCCTTCTGATCTGACAAGCCATCGAGGATGCTCTGAGCGAGAACTGGATTTTTCGTTATCAAGTCTATAGCCGGACCGTTAAACAAGTCGACAGGACTTCCGTCCCTGTAGCGTCCGTCCAATCCAATGCTAATCACCTTTTCGAGGCGTTGTTTATCTGAAACCTCGCCACAGCTAAAGAAATACGGGAAATGTTCTGGATATTTGGCGTATAGAGCACCGCCACCTTTCTCATCGTCAAATCCATACAGGTTGTCGAAGTCCTTGAACGACGAGGGAAACGCTTCCACAAAGTCCTTACACTTTTTGTCGTTGAAGGAACTGATGAGTACCGCTGCCCGGTTTGACCCATCTTCGTAACTTCGTTGCGGCAGCGGGGTTGGAGTGCTTCCCAAATCTGCAGGAACGCCATTTGAGAAGCCCTTGTTTCCTCCATTGCATGCACTAGCGAAAGTGAATGTAGCCAAAAGCAAAACTAGCGCAACAGTTCTAATTGCTAATCCGGTTTCGAATAATGAACTTAACATTGCTTGCTCCCCTTTCTTTAATGAATGCTTTGAGCTCCTTAGTTTTCGACTCACTCGTACCGGCCTTAATTCTGCCTTCCTTCACGCTTCCTCCCGGCATAATACAGCCCTCGGTCCACCCGCCATCGTAACCCCTGTGAAAGAGAATTGCCCGATCCTTCGGAACGAACTCATTCGAAATCACGAACGTATTCTTGTGCTTTTTACCCGAGTGATCGCTAAGGTCAAAAAGGCCTGCCTTAACTCGTTTGTCCTGGTTACGCTCCGTGGTATCTGGTCCCGCAGGTTCCAGCATCACTCCTTGGACATCCTTCTCCCCGCCGCCAACCGTTTTGAACGTGCCACTTGTATAATCGCTCCCTTCCTCATTTCGGTCGTAGATGATAAGTCCTTTAACCTCGATCGATGCGGCCTTGAGTTCAGCAACCGTTTGAGCGTCGAGTTTGCCGCCCCAATTGACGTTCGGCTTTTTTTTGTTCGGCACTTGTCCGGGGCCCAGTAGATATATTTTTTTGTCCCCTACTTCATCAGTGCCGAGCCAATTCCCCTCACGGTCATAAAAATCCCCGGTGACAGCAATCATTCCAGTCGGATCAGTTAAGATCAGCGGGCGGTTCATTGTGTAGGCGTAACGATTGAAAGTCTGAGGATCGGCGGATTTGCCGCTGGCGAGGAGCGGATCGACGGCGGTAAAGCGGCCGTGGTTGTTGTAGTAATAGCGAGCCTCGGCAAAGTCGAGCCCCGTTTCCTCGTCGCGCTCGTAGCCGGTGAATTTCTGCCGCACCCCATCGCCGACGCCGTATTTGTCGCCGGGCGTGCGGTGCGTCTCCGCCATCGCCGCGATCTCTTCGCCAAAGGGCATAAAGTCCCGCCGCGAAACGACCTCGCCCTGCTTGTTGGTCAGCACCCGCGGACTGCCAAGTGGGTCCGTCGCCGTGTAGTTGACGGTCGGAGCGGCCGGCGGCCCATCCGCTGAATACTCCCCGATCAACTTGCCTAAACCGTCATAGACGAATACAACATACTCCGTCGCGGCTTCCTTTTTGATCCGCTTCCCGAGCCCGTCGTATTTGTACTCGCCCACCACCTGGTTTGCGCTGTTCCTGACCTCAACCTGCTTGTTGTCACCGTTGAAGGTAAATTGCCGGCCGTGTATGTCCCTGATCAGATTGCCAACGGCATCAAACTCATAATCGGTCGTGTTCGAGAACTTGTTCGTGTTCACATCAACCGCCGGGAGCGTCACCTCGTTGATCGCCTTCGCCTGTGAACCGACCGTTTCGGCATGCGAGGTCCTGTTCCCGTAGCGGTCATACCCGAACGTCTGAATCCAGGTCTGACCGCCGTTTACCGTCTCCTTCGCCTCGGTGATCCGATCCAAAGAATCGTATTTGTAGCTTTGAACAAACGGATTTGCCAGCCCGTTGAAAGTAATGGTCTGTTTGGCAATGTTCCCTGCATTCTTCGTCACGTCAACATTCCCGCCGGTATCAAACTCGCCGTATTCGTAGGTCAGGTGCATCAAACCGCCATTCGTCGGCGAATTGCCCATCTTGAGTTCCAGAGCCTGATTTTAATCCCAACGTCGAAACCCGCTAGATTTTGGCATTGATGCAGGAATTGCCTTCGATTGTTATCCTATTTCTTGTCGTCACCTTCGAGCGGCTTCAAGTCGTCGATCTCATTTGGCACGACATTTTCATAGACCCGATAAACCAACGACGACTCGGAAAGAAGCCTCCTTAGATCTTCTTTGTTCTGTTCGGACGCGTCTGCGAAAAATAAAGATCCGAATCCTTCATAACCATTACGGTCAATCCCAAATGTGGCTTTTACTCCATTTCGCGGCCAATACCCCCCGCCTGGATGCGGCTGGTTCAAGACGTTCTCGTAGAACTCTTTCCGATCCGCTTTAGAGGAGTCCTTCTTAAAAAAGAACAACATTTCAACCTTGCTGTCTAGATTGAAAATTTCTCTTACTTCTTTTGACTGTCCCGAAGTCTCCCTCGTTTGACACGATTGAGACTGAGCCAACAACAGCGAGATAGCGATGGCCAAAACTGTTACCTTGAATGTCATAATCCCGTCCACCTCTGCTAAAAACTACTGAATAATACGATGGGGTTGTAGTGGCTTAGTTAGATTCTCGACCGGTGGAGTTTCACGCTCTTCAACATGCTTTTTCGTAATGATAGTCTTCCCATCGGACCCTACGGTATAGCTGTATGCAGCGTAAGACGGGAAGGGCCGACCTTCAGCAGAAACTCCCGTCACTTGACCATCACCAGTAATTCGCAAAGTAACGCTGCCGTCGATAGTCCCTGCAGGTGCGAGCCGGCCAACAACCGGGAGGGTTTGAAAACCATTTTTTCCGTCAGCAATGGAGACCGTAACGTCAACACCAGCACCGAAGTCCTCTTCGCCCTGAACTTTTTGCATATTGGAAAGCTCTACACCGGTCTCGGCGGAACCGGTAGCAGAAACGTCAACGCCCACATTTGAACTATACCCGGAGGTTGTAGGGAGATCGATCCTTCCATTATCGGTTAGGTTTACTGAGGCCCGCGCATGGCTAGGCCAAATTGTGGTCGTGCTTTCCCAATAAACCTTTTCCGTATCGGTGGAGATAATTACTTGTACCATTACTCTCGCGGTTAGGTTCGCGTTATCACCACTGAATCCCCGATTGTCACCATTTCCCCTAAGATTAGCCGAACCAACGGTCTTCGAGGAAATAAATGCCTCATAACAAATTCCCACTTGACCTTGTTTCAATCCAGATGGCGCGGCGCACAATCCCTCTGGGTCAACGAATGTCATCGGGTTATTCATTACATAAATATATCGATTAAAAGACTGCGGATCGCTTGATTTCCCTGAAGCCGACAACGGATCAACGGCGGTGAATCGTCCGAAGTTATTTGCATACATCCTTGCTTCGGCAAAGTCGAGGTTTGTTTCGTTGTCTTTCTGGTAGCCGGTGAATTTTTGTCTTATGTCGTCTTCACTGGATGAATATTTGAGTCCCGTGTCGCCTGTTCTATTTCCGACTCCGGCGTAGAGTTCTTCGCCGAAGGGCATGAAGTCTCGGCGGGAGCTGACCTGTCCACTTCCTCTCAGTTCTCAGCGACTGTTTACCTTCCATTTCAAGAATTTTTCCTTACCGTCTCGGCCTACGAGTGGAATCTTGTAAACACCAACGCGCTTAACCTAAGTAGTTACTTCATAGATGACATCGATTTCTCCCACTTCACTATCTGCTAGACGTACTTTCAATGCTGTCGTGAATCGTTGCCCACGCAATATTTCTCAACTCCTCAAGTTTGGTTGGCACAGTTTCCGGGCGTTTCGGAACCAGAACGTAGACCTCAATCGGAAATGTCTCTAACCGCTCGATCTGATTCTCCCTTCCAACATATCGGTTTGTAAGAAATACCCATTCAGTCACAATTTCTGAAGGCCGCTGGTCAAATACCGTTACCGGGCGGTCGAGTCGGACACGCAGAACAGGAGTTCCATCCATCTCCAAGTGGTTGACATCGAGAAGTTTACGTGGAACTTCAAAATCAATCGTATCGGTTGACGATAAGAAAAGCCCTTTAATCATAACGGTTTCAGTAGCTTGGTATTTACTTTGTTCATCACATTTGCAGGATTAATTCGATATTCAATTATACCACCCTGGTTACCATGAAGAGGTTTTGCTACGGTAATCTCCCTGATATTTGAGGTCCGGACATCCCCCTCAACCAAATACTCTCCCGTGTTCCAGTCGGGCAACCCTGCCGCGTCTCGATAATTTGGTACGGTTCGTGGATCTATAGGGGTCCAGTAATCACTATCCATCCGGGATCCTCCCCCCCACACTCTATATACTCGTTGTAAAGGGTCTCGGTCTTGCGAAGTGGTAGTTGTTGTTGTCGACGTCTGACCGGCTGGAGCAGGCCCTGGTGCTTGTACTGTAACTGGGGCGGCAAGAATTATCGCCGCCGGAGCAAGTGCTGCCACTACAACCGCTCGCCCTACATTGCTGAGGATTGTCCGACCGACGCTCGGGGCCGCACCAGGCGGCGGAGCAGTTACAGGAGCCGGAGCTCCTGGAGCGACTACTGGCGGCGGCGGTGGTCCTACAAACCCGGCTGCTGGCCCTTGTGGTACGTACTTGGCGCACTCGTCGGTTACTTTGCCACCACAACCCGGAACGCTGGTCTTTTCATTCTCGACCTTAATCGGACCGGTTTTATCTTCTCCATCTTCATCGGTGTAACACTCTGGGTCTTCCGGAGGGCAGGCAATCAATCCCGACGGATCGACGTAGCGAAGAGGACTATTCAATGAATAGGTGTATCTATTGAACGTTTGCGGAGCGATTCTCCTCGCTGAGGCCATCAAGGGATCAGGGCTTGTAAACCGTCCGAGATTGAAACTATGAAATCGGGCCTGAGCAAAATCAAGATCGGTTTCATTATCTCTTTCATACGAGGTGAATTTTTGGCGGATTGAGTCTGCTCCATAGTTTTGGCGGGCGATCTCTTCGCCGTAGGGCATGAAGTCGCGACGGGAGGCGACTTGGCCGAATTGGTCGGTCGTGATCCTGGGGCTGCCGAGGTGGTCGGTTGTCAAATAGCTGGTTTTGGCGGTTGCGGTCGGTTCGACGACGGTTGAATACTCGGCAACCAGTTTATTGGAAGCATCATACGCGAAGATGGTTGTTTCGCCCGTGCCGGGGACAACCTTCTTGATCCGAAGCCCGTCGCCGTTGTAAAAGTACTCGCCGACGATCTGGTTCTGCGGGTCCTTTACCTTGACCTGCTTATTCTCGGCGTCGTAGGTGAACTGACGGCCCTCGGCATCGACGGTCGTATTCCCGGCGGCGTCATACTGCCACCCGGTCGAACTCAGTCGATTATTCGCCGCGTTTGCCGAAGGATTGACGATCGGCCGTATCGCCTCGCAGACGACCGGGTTGCCGGATTCGGTGCACTCTTTTGGAAGAGTTGTAGTATTCGCCTCGTCGAAATTACGATTGCCGTAGCGGTCAAAAGTATAGGTCTGCTGCCACGACGGCGTTGGATTGCCGTCTATGTTCTCAGTCGCGGATTTCAAACGGTTCAGCGAATCGTAAGTGTAATTTTGTACCGCAGTGAAGCCCGGCGTCTGCCCGACCGTCGGGACCGTGATCGTCTGGCTCAGGACGTTACCGTTGTTGTTCGTACTGCCGTAATCGTAATTTAGTTTAAGCAAGCCCTGGTTTGTCGCCGAGCTTCCGAGGCCGATCTGCGTGGGTTGCAGACGGCTGTTGAATGCCGTGTTCTCAAACCTGCCGTTGCCGAGCTTCATGCTCGAAACCGCACCGGCCGCAGTGTAAACAAAATTGCTCGCGTAAGGCCGCCAGATGTCGGTCGAACTATTCCGGCTGTGAACCTGTGCAAGATTCCCATCCGCATCCAAAGTGCTCTTAACCTTCCGGCCCGAAGGGTACGTCTGCTCGATCAAAGCCCCGCTCAGGTTGTAAACATAACCGGTCGTGTAGTCCTGTCCGTCGGTCGTCTGTTTGTGGGCCTTTATCCTGCCGAGAATGTCGAACTCTGTGTACTCCGTCGTCGAAATACTGCTTTCGACCTTCGTCAGCCGGCCGATGGCGGGTGCGACCGTCCCGTAGGTATAGTTCACGGTCGGGGTCGTGTATCCCGTCTCGCCCGAATAGCTTCGCTGAGTAACCCTGTTGAGAGCGTCGTAAGAATAGGTCGTTGTGATACTCCGAGCGTCAGTTTTGCTCGTTAAATTGCCGTTCGGATCGTATTGATAGCTGATGGTGCCGCTTTCCGGGTTTGCGGCCGAAAGCAGGCGCGAGAGGCTGCTGTAGCTGAATGTCCTTGTCTGAACCCCCTGGGAAACTGTCGTCAGGTTATTGAGCGTGTCGTAGCCATAGGCGGTCCTAAAGCCATGGGCGACGGTTGTGTTCGGGAACGCAACGCTCTCCGAACCCGCCTCGCTCGCCGCAAGCACTTCCCAAACCTCTTCCAATTGCCCAAGAGCATTCGTCTTGCTGATCCGGCGCTTCCCGGCCTGATCCGTAACCAACACGCGATCACCATCAACATTTGTCAATACGGATCCGGTCGAGTTTTCGTTCGCCCCCAATGGAGCCGGAAGTGATGACCCAACGAATGTTTTTATCTCGGTTTGAAGTCCTGAACTATTCTTCGAACTTCGTGTCCATCCCATGGTCTCTTCGTTCGATGCGTTAGAAGAATTTGAAGCTCGGAACGGATTCGAAACGACTTGGACGCTGCAGGTTTGAGTAGAATCAAAACCACACTGAGTAGATGTCATGTATTTCGTTTCAACTTTGATCCCGTGCTGCTCGTTATACGGATCCTCGTTACTCGCGTTTTCGATTACGCGACTCAGCCGAACCCGCCCAAGCCTGTCGAAGTGTTGGACTGATATTGACCGGCCATCGCCAACTGTTTCCAAATCACTCCGAGTCACGATCCTGCGCTCAGAATGGCTGTATTCCGTAGTCGTCCATTGTTCCAGCGGAGTTCCGGGCGCTGTGATCGTTTTGGTGTTCCGACCGAGAATATCGTACTCACTTTCGACGGAAACACCATTATCTTCGTCCGTTACACGCACCGGAAGACCCGTGTGGAAGTCGTATTGTGTTGAACTTGTGAGCGCAATGGATGTCCCTGAAGCCGAAATTGTCTGGGTCGGGTAGAGTCCTGTGACGCCACCGATCGAGCCGTAGACGAATTGAGTCACCGTTCCATTTGCGTCGGTCGTCGATTCGACGTTCCCGCGAGTATCGTAGGTCGTGCTAGTTGCTATCCATTGGTTAGTGTGGTTATCCCAAGAACTCACCGATGTTAAATTGCCCAAAGTTGGGGCGGCTCCATAAACCTGCCCGTCATAACTGTACCGGCTAATGCTAGACCCCACCGAAGTTTCCTTTAACGAATTCAGGAACAAATTACCAGTCTTCGCATAAACATCCGTCGAGTTCCAAGTAGCAGGAGAGTTATGGTAATTGTTCGATACCGTCCGAACAGGTTGCTCGCCCGGGGGCACGTCAATCGGGACACCATTCGAGTCGCGGCCCACCAATTCCGGGTCGAACCAATCGTATTCGGACACCTGCGTCACATTGCCGTTGAAATCGTATTGAAAAGCGCGAGCGGACATTTTCGTCGCGTTTCCGCTCGCGTCGAGAAGGCTCGTAAATTCCTTCGTTACCACGGGGTTGAAAGTTAGCTTGACAAATCCATTTGTGTATTCATACGCACCATCAAAAACTATTCGGCCCCACTGACGCTCGATTCGAGTTCGATTCGGATGATCCTCTCGAACAACAAGTCCATTTAAACCATTCAGGGATCCCGAAATTTTTGTAATCGTACTGACCGCACCACTTGGACCCGTCACGGTTGAGGTATGTGGGGATATAAGGTAATCCCATGTATCGGTCATTCCATCGTAATTCAAACGCTTTTCGGAGATAGTGTTGGCGGCCGCGTCAATTTCACCGCCCACCCCTGTGCCGCCAACAGTATGGGCATCATCGAGGTAATACTCGTATTCATACACCGCCCCGAGTGGGGTAGTCATTGAACTAAGTTCACCCCAACCTAGCGACGGATTCGGATGGGTAGTCGGCGACGCTCCACAGCCGCCAACGTAGGTGGCACCGGCTCCTGCGACATCCGCGTTGTAAGAGAAAGCATAGGTTGCCTGCGGTTCACCTGAAGCGGGGGCCGGGAATTTAATCTCCCGAACCACCGGTAAATCTATCTGGCCTGGTAGTGAATCCTCTTGGTAAACACATCCATTATTTGGTCCAATATCCGGGTAGTCGACGTTATGAAACTTTCCGGAAACTGTAGTGGTCCCGTAAACGATTTCGACCGTTTGCCATGTGCCGCCAACGGACTGATAAGATACCCCACTCTTCCCTGTTACTGCATTACTGCCGACTCTGATTTCCCGACCACTGTGCTCGTCCTGATACCGTGTTTCCTGACCATCGTTAAATATCTTGATCTTGTTTCCGTTTGCGTCACTAATTCTTTGGAAAGTTTGAAACTGCTGTACCTTTGTGCCGTCCGGGAAGAATGCCTCCCACCGAAGATCCGGATGACTCGCTGGGTAGATCGTTACTCTGGTATAACTGCCGTCGGCAGTATAGTAGCTCATCGCCGCCCCCGTAGAATCAGGCGTGTCTTTGTAATAGCCTCTAAAGAAATCGTCAGTCCCCCAAAATGGAGCCATTCCAAGAGGCCTGATCTCGTGTTTGGAGCCATCTGGCATCACCAAATGTGCGCGAGTCCAGTTATAGTCTCTTAACAAGATCTCATCATCAGGAGCTGCAAAATTCAGATCTTTCTGATAGTCCCAAGTGTCTCCAGCATCCCAGTCGATGCTGTACCCTCCGCCAATCCGCCAACCGCCGTATGTGCTCACATACGGCACTGAAACCACATAAGGAACGCAACCGTCACCAGGGACGCACCGCACCCGCTCCTCTAATCGCGTATCCCAGAGCTTGGAGTTATACTGTGCGAAGATCGTGAACCCCAGTTTCCCGCCCGCCATCTTGGGAAGTGAAGCCAACGGAATCGAAATACTGACATTTCCATTTTCGAGATTTACATTTTCGATTCCAGACGAATCGAAAGGCGCAATATGGCTAGTTCCCCTGTCGGGCCTCGAGATCGACTGGGATCTAGGTACATCAGCAAACGAAATTACTAGAACGATTCCCACTGCAACTTTGGACAAACTCTTTAGCATACTCACTCTCTTTCGAAATCAGTTTACTCGGGTAAGGAAGGAACGTATCCGTTTACGATACATTTCCTTATCGTCGATAAAACGACGGGACCGGAACATCTTCACTCGCTCCCCACTGAACCTGTCGGAGTTCATCCTGTTGGCCGAGTTTGCTTGATTGGCGGATGTACCAGGTACCGTTGGAGTCGCGCCAGACGGCGATGTCAACGATGCCGTCGCCGTCGTAGTCGTTGTGAACGGCGACGTCGCCTCCGTTCTCCCAAGAAACGGTATGAACGCTCTCCGATGACTGTGGCGATCCGGAGCCGGTGACGATGTTCGGGAAAGCCGAAAGGATCTTCCAATCGGCCCCGCTTCTGACCGCATAGTTAGCCTTGCCATCGCCATCGTAGTCGGCAGGTACGGGTGTGCCGCCGGTGCTAAAGCTGGTGGTCGCGACGGTCAGATCCGAGCTGCGATAGGTGTAAAACGTCGTGTTCGAGCCACGGTAAACGGCGATGTCGGCCTTGCCGTCGCCGTCAAAGTCGCCCGGTGCAGGCGTGTCGCTCGAGAGCCCGAACTGGACCTGATAGCTCGAGCTGTCCGAGCTTTTGGTGATGTACCAGGTGCCGTTCGATGGCCGGTAAAGTGCGGCATCCGAGCGGCCGTCGCCGTCGTAGTCACCAACTGCCGGCAGGTCGGCGGCTTGGCCAAAGGCGAGGGTCGTCGAGGTGCTGTCGGATGAGCGGTAGATCCACCACTCGCCGGTCGATCCTCTATAGATCGAGAAGTCCGTCTTGCCGTCGCCGTCAAAGTCGCCCGGGACCGGCTTGTCTCCGGTACCGCCCCATTGGAACGAGGTCTGCTGCGAACCCGGCCCACCGAGCACCCACCAGACGCCGGTCGAAGGCCGCCAGACGGCAAGATCCGCCGGCGGTGCGGCATTGGCGTTCGCATCCTCGACCGCAAGCAGCCGCGAACCCGCGTAGATGTACTCCTTCGAGAGCTGCGGTGTCGGCGTCGGGCTCGGGCTCGTAACATATGGGTTGATCGCCGAAAGAAGCGAGCGGTCACGCGGCTTCATCGCGTTCTGCCGCCGGGCGTCCTCTTCCATGTACTTGAGCGTGGCACCGGCAACTCCGGCCACGAGCAGAAGCACAACGGGGACAAGCCAGAGACGCTGCCGTAAATAGCGGATCACAGAACGTGTCGCTCCGGCTGCGGCTTCGTGTGTAACGGTCGGCTCGGCTGTCGGTGCTTCCATCGCCATCTGCTTCGCCCGTTTTGAACTCTTCGATCTTGACATCAGGTGAACCTCTCTCATGTGGAAGGCCAGACCGAGCCCTTCGGCAAAGGCCGGATGGCCGCCCAGCGGCGGTCGTATGTTGATTTTTGGGGACTTCTGGGTGTAGTATGCGCTTGTCTGGGGGCATACTACGGAACCCTCGGGTCCCGTTCTATGAACCAAGAGAGCCGGTCGGTAACGCCAATTACCGGCCGGCTCATTCATTTATGGTCGAACTTCTCTCGTGCTTTCGCTGCTCGCTCGTCTCTCCGAACGACTTTCTCTTACGGATGCCTCGCACCCCGACTGCTCAGAGCCGAGCGGCTGTACCATCGAAAAGGCACACTCCGACTCGAGAATCCCGGTGGAAGATCCATTTTGAAATCGTGAACCTGGGAAGAAATGTAAAGCCATCTAGCTGAAAATGCGGGATACCCCAGCTAAGCATCCGGAATCTCTCCGGACGATCGCCGCACCTAGGCACGGCCAGAAAAACGAAAATAGCTTGTCGAGAAAACTACCACGTACCCCGTTCAAGTGTCAATAACTTTTTTTCCGATGGGGAGCTAGCACATCATATGTCCGGCAGGAGTAACCGATAAAATGTCCGTCGCCTGTTTTCGATTCTCGTGTCATTTCTCAATCATTGCCGAACTTGAATCCGACCTCATACGCAAGCTCATCGACGTCGATCTTCAGTCTTTCGGCAAACCCAATCAGCATTACTTCTCGTTCTTCCCTTGGGGCGTTCGGGTACTCTGTGAGCCAGAGCATAAACGCCTCGGCCCCGCTTTGTACAAGGCTCTTTCTCTCCGTGTAGCCCCTACCGAAATCCAAACCATCTCTTTCATTCCAACCCCTATCTCTGCCTTTCGTCTTTAAGGTGAAAATTATCGCAGCAATGTCCCCATCGGCGACTTTTTGCATTAGTCGCGACTCTGCAAGATCTACTAGGCGATCATTGGCACGAACCAGCTTAATCCTCTCCCGGAACCGAATGTTCACCGGCGTTAGACTCTTGATCCAGCGGTAGTAGGTCTGCCGCGATATTCCGGCATACTCACAGCTTGCACTCACATTGCCGCACGTCCGCTCATAAGCCTCGATGAAACGCCGCCTTGTATCAAATTTCACACGGGCCGAGTATAACGCATCCGGTTTCTTCTTTTTTTTCTCCTCGATCTGTAACATTTGTAACTCCGAAAATGGCTTCGTCGATCTTTCAATATCGTCGACGCTTGGCGATCGCTCAGAACTCGTTATGAGTAATCGAAAAGTCATTCGGACGTCGCTGAAGTCCTATTGTTCAATCTAATTCCTCACAGACGATACATATCCCAACCTCGCCGGGATGACACGCTTCGCCGCACTTGATGCAGGGCTTCCAAGGGACAATATGGCCGTTTCCGTTCGTGCCAAGATTGCCACGAAGATTGCCAGATTCTAAATTTTGGCAATCTTCGGCAGAGTGTCCGTAATTTCGGGCTTTTTCATCGGCGACTACACAAAGGTTGCCAACTTCTACTTTTTGGCAATCTTCGTGGCAATCTTCGAGAAGCTCCCATCGCCATCCGCCGCTGAATGTCGCGTCCTTAACGCTACGAGCAACTTTCGATTTCGCTCGGTCGAGCGTTCGCTTTTTGATTCCCTCTTGCATTGCGGCTGCCATAAGGTCCGCCGAACCAACCGCGCCGTTTGCGAGCGTCTCTTTGAGAAATTTAACCGCTTTACCGCGGGCTCCACGCTCTTCGCCGGTAGCACTCTCCCGAAAGGCGAGCATCCTCTCGGCTGTTAGATCACACTCACCGGTCCATTCAAAGCGATCGCCGCGAATTTCAAAACCGAGCGGGGTGCGGTCAACAGGTGCGAGGTTGTTCTTTGTTTGTACAAATGCTCGCCGATCTTCGTCGTTTGGATCGCAACCGACAAGCATTGCTGTTCTCGCCCCAGCCCTCCAGCCGACTCCGTTTAGTCCAGCCGCTCTCGCCTCGCCGAGCCCCTTAGACTTACCAATGTGACGGATACCGACGACAGAGCAATCATAGGCTTCTGCCAGATCATTGAGCGCATTCGTTACAGTCTTGATCTGGTTGTCTTTGTTGAGGTCAATATTACCAACCCTTGCAAAAAGTGGGTCGATCACAACGAGCGATGGTCTAATATCGGCCAGCTTGTGCGAAAGGCGAATAGTGCCATCCTCGTCTAGGGCGAAGCATTCCTTTATGATTGCTACTCTTTCGCAGTCCGCGCCAACCATCTCCAATCGCGGCTTAACCACGAACGCAAGAGCGTCTTCGGCTAGTATCAGAAGCACTTTATGACCGGCTCGCGTGAGTTCCCCGGTCTTGTCTAGCATTAGCCACGTTTTACCAATGCCTTCAATCCCATCAATAAGACTAAAAGCTCCATACGCGAGATATGGCTCCCAAAGCCAACGCACGTCCTGCGCTTCTATATCGGAAGCCCAAACGGATTGAAGCGGGGCGAGCTTTTGGTTCTCTGCCGGGGGTGATTCTGGCGTTTCGCTCACGCTCGCTGTTTCCGCCCGCCAAGTATCGGCAGCTTCCGCGATTGCGACAAGTGACTCGGCAATCTCTCCATTGGTCTCGCCCGCCGTTCTTCGTTCGTCTATCCAATCGGAAACATCCTTGCCATGCTTGTCCGGCAGAGGCTCGCCTTCGTATAGATCTATGATTTTTATTGACTTTGCGGCCTGTGCAATTATTCTGGCCGATTCCTCCGCCTGCTTTTTCCCAGACTTATCGTGATCGGCAAGAAGAACAGAGCGGGTGCCGTCGATGTACGAGTTAAAGCCCTGGCTCCAGGTTTTAAAGCTGGTCGCCGTAAAGCCGAGCGACCGCAGATTATCGGCATCCTTTTCGCCTTCGGTATACCAAATCTCATCGGTACCGAGGCTAACTGCACTAAGCAATTCCGGTAGCCGGTACGGCACACGGACGACCCCTTCCAAGTTGTAAATGTATCCGCCTTTGCCATCCGGTCTTCGTTGCCGGAAACCTTTTGGCGAGTACCGAACGTTTTCGTACACGAGCTTCCCCTTACGGTCCGTGTACTCGTAAATTTCCGTGATCGTTTTGGATGTCGAGCCAGAGCCATTGCCGGTGTGCACCACCCGCGAGGCATATGGAGTGAGCGGCAGTTTCCTCAGAGTATTCGTATTTGTAAAAAGGTCTTTCATTTCAAGCCCGATCGCACTCAAAATCGCCTCGACAGGGCAGCCGGCAAAACATTTCAGGAGCACACGTCCTCCGTCGCCTTCTGCTATCGAAAGACTTTGCTTCCCATCATCATGCGCGGGACAAAGGGCGACAAAGCTCTTGCCCGTTTTCTTTAGTCCTTCAAGCCGTGAGACGATCTCATCAAATGTCATCGGGTCGTCCTCCCCCCTTTCGTCGGCACCGTGGGAATCCGCCCTTCACGGAGTACATATTCGACACACTGCTGGCACATAGGATTTTCTTTTGCTTTGAATGGTCAGCAATCATTTTGCTTAAATTCTCGCGGTTTTGACTCCAGCGGTTTTCGTTCACAATTCCGCAGGAATTCATCGAGATGCTCTTGCGCCATAATGATTCGCCGCCCGATCTTGAAGTGACCAATAAGGTTCTTGGCGAGTGCTCGGTCGATCGTGATCGTGCTCACTCCGCAATATTCCGCGGCTTCAACTCGATTAAACTTCTTCATTCAGATATGCCTCCTCGAAAAGAAATGACGTCACCGGATTTCTTCCGATGACGCCAGTTTCTACTGGTTTGCGTTAGAATGGAACAACCCAAAACCTTCAGAAAGGTTTTCAGTCTTCAAAATATCTGCATTTCATAATTCGATCTATTTGCTCGAGCTTATCTTCGATTAATGATACCCTCTCAGCCCTCTGTCCATTGAAAGAACCAATCAGTTGGTCAAACGATAAATTGAACCTTTTCAACCTGTGTCTCAAGGCCTTTTCCAAATTCGTGATGCGTTGGGAACTAAACAACTCCTTTGCAAGATTAATCTTAGACAATTCCTCGCCACGCTCTTGGATCTTCGAAAGTGCATCAAAGCACTGCTCCGCAAAAATGCGTTTTTCAATTACGCGAGTGGCGGAGCCCTCCGATCGAGGCCGTCCTCCGCCTTTATTAGGAAGTCGCTTTCGAAGTCTGGCATCAGTTCGCTTCAGTATCTCCTGAATCACAAACTTGCGAGATTTTGCGCCGGCATCATCCCCGATACAGTACATTTGAAACACCGCCCATTCGTGCAAAGTAAATTGATTTGCAACCTCCCAAAGTTCATTTGCAAGATACCTGTGGAGGTACTCGATTCGGGCCGCTTTCTCGTCAACATGATCGGAGGCAGCGTTGTAGTGTGCGGAATGCTCAACCTCACTTACATTAACAATGCCTCCAAAACTACCGTGCACGACCTCAACTTCAACGAGAAAAGAGATTCTGTGTCGAATCGGTGGCGCTCCTTCTTCAACCTTGTTCATTAGTGCTTCTCTCTAACTATCGCTATCCCGATTGCCGACATCGCATCGGCTCTCGATTCGTTGAGATACCGATCGAGGCTCTTCGCGGATTCCGAGACGCTTTCGTTAGTTTGGTTTAGGTACCTCAGGAAAGTAGACATCTGAGAATGTCCTGTGATCTTCATTACTTCAGTTACCGGCACACCGGCCCGGATGAAGCGGGTCGTTGCAGTGTGGCGAAGGTCGTGAAAACGTAGATCTTGAATCTCAGCAGCGTTGCAAAGCGATTTCCAACCATTCTTTATTGTCGAGACGATCCCAAAAACAAGCTCATCCTGACTCTGTGGGGATCGATGCCAAAGTTGGGTAAGCTCCGCTTTCACACGCTGGGTTATACCAACAACTCGCATCCTCTCGGTTTTTGCATTTTCCGCCCGCACGGTAATCTTGCCAGTTTCCAGATCGACATCATTCCATCGCAGTTTGAACAATTCGCCACGCCTCATTGCCGTGTCAACAGCAACGACTATCAATGGCCTAAGATGCTCTCGGCGATCTACACACGCAGCCAAAAGTCGCACTTCTTCTTCCCGCGAAAGAATTCGGTCTCGCATAACCTCTGCCGCGCTCGAGATCAGTTTGGTTCCGCGTTCAAAAGGCGTCACATTGATCAAGCCCTCACCCTTTGCGAAATTCAACAGTGCCCGCAGTAGCTCAAGTTCTCGATTTACCGATGCGATCTTCCTCGGTCGCCGCAAAACACGCTTGGGAGCCGCCGCCCGTTCTGAACGACCACGCTTGTCGGGAATGTTTACCAATATTTCCACGGGTTCCGCCAGTCTAGACACTTTGTATGTTTCGATGTCGCTCGGTCGAAGGCTTTTAACTTTTCGGTCGCCTAACCGTGCAACCAGATTTCGCAGCGCAGAGACTGCCGGGCCAAGCGATCGCCTTCCGGCGACCTTGATTCCGTTTTGGTATGTGGCCGGGACGAGCTTCAGGGACTCGTACTTTTCAGCAAGTTGTCGGATCGTAATTTGATCAGATTCAAGAGCGAGTTGACCGCTCTGCGAGAGCTCATTCCGCATCTCCTTGATCAGCTCGTTTGCGTGCCTTCGGTTCTTCGCTCGCCGGAGCTTTTCCTTCCGCTTTCCAGTAAGTTCATCGCGATACTGTATGCGGGCGTAGATCAGGCCGTTAATCTCTTTGATACTGCCATCTCGATGCCGCTTTTGACCTCGCCAGGGTTCAGTCGTTTGTCGTGCCATTTTCCTCTTTATTTTCCTCTATATCTATGACAGTATCAGAAAATCACAGAGTGTTCAAGATAATTTTAGATGAGACAACTACGCGTAAATCCAATGATTGCAGATAAATACAGACAGTTCAGGAGGGTGAGGGATAATGGCCGAGAAGCGACTGTTAACCGAAGGGTTGTAGGTTCGAGTCCTACCTGCGGAGCCAAGTTTTGACGCAAAAGAACGGGCCTCAGTGCCCGTTCTTTTTTGGTCGGAAGATGCTCAAGCGAATGCGGAATGCCCGTGTCAGAGGCCCGACCGTAAAGGAGGGCTCGCTCCAAATTCGGAATTCGGAATCTCCGTTTTGAGTCCCGGCTTCAGCCGGCCGCCGATGCGCAGGCCCGCACTAAAGTAAGGGCGGTTCATCCGACCGAGCGTTCGCCCAGCCGCTGCCTCACACGACCAAACGATAAAGCCCACCCTTAACCCCCAACCGAATTTCTCTTGCCATCCCATACCCCCAAAGCCTAAAATTGCACAGCGAATCGGGAAAGATCGCAACACCGCAGGCTTGAGGCGGTTTCTATCGTAATTTGAATGACAACAAGGCACATTGGAACGAGCTCAAGAGGGAGTGTGGTAAATCATGAAAGATCTACTTTTGCTGTTTATGATCTTCGCCGTTGGGGCAATGAACATCACATGCCAGGGGACGCCGGAGAATAAAGGAGGCGATACTGCGAGAGAGACCGACGACGAAATGGCGTCACATTGCACCGGAACAGAGCAACTGAGATTCGACATGGAAGACCATGCCGTGTGTGAGAAAAAACAGTTGCCCGCGATCATTTGGAAGCAGATCGTGGAGTCGGACGCATCGACAGTGCTGAAAGCTCAGTTGTCAGAGAGTAGAGACCCGGGCGAGTGGGTAGATTCCGGGCAGATAGATATTAATCTTGATGGTAAATTGGATTATGTTGTCGTCGCCGTTGCTCCGCCGCTAGCGGGGCCAAGCGTAACGCCATTCTGGGTCTTTCTGTCCGGTCCATCGGGTTACGAATGTGTTTTGAGCACAACAGCTTTATCCCTTGAGTTCTCGTCTCAACCGTCGAACGGCTTTCGCGATATCAAAGCATCATGGGTCTCGGGGAACGAGTACACAACCTCCACTTTTCAATTTGAAAAAGGAAAATACCGATTGAAGAACTCTGAAACAAGAAAGATCGAATAACGCAGAAACTTTGAACGGAGGCAACCGCATGTGGCCTGAGTTCGATCTCACTTTGTTGTCGGACGGCGGTATGGTAACTTACCCGGAAATTCAGTAGCGGAGGATTTGATCGTGGCACTAGGCGGGAAGGTTGCGCTCATTCCAATGATGACCATCGATATGGGGTCTGGAGAACGGAAGTTTGATATCGCTTGTCATCAAGCGACATGTTACTGGCTTTACGAAGAGGCCAAAGGGACCTCGCCGACGGGAGCTAATTATCAGGCCGGGGTCTTGGGCGATGTAACGACAATGCGGGCGATCGCCGGCCTCGGCCAACCGGTGACCAATGCAGCGGCGTTGAATCGATTGCCGAGTGGAACGGTACTAATATTCACGGAAAACGGGGGCACGGCGGAGCACTCGTGCGTGATAGCCAGCAACGGCGACATCGGCGGCTATAATCAAACGCCTTGGTTCTTCGGTGGGCTGCCTAACATGTTCTCGATGCATCCGAGGTCGGCTGTGAAGTGGTCGGGGACCATGGTCAAGCCTTACCAAAAGGCCCCGCATAATCTGGTTGCAGTAAGCGAGGCGGCGGCCGTCCAATACGCGCAGGCTGACTTTCGATACTATCGCAAGCGGCTATTCTTCTTTCGTTTTCGGACATGACGGGTTCAGGCCTGCGATATTGCGATTCTTGCTTTGATTTAAAGCTGAAGCTTCAAACCGCAATCTGAATCCCGAACTCCGCAACTCCGCAACTCTGCAACTTCCGCTAGACGTCCAGGTTCTTCACATCAAGGGCGTTGTCTTCGATGAACTTGCGGCGGGGTTCGACCTGGTCGCCCATCAGGACTGTAAACAGCCCGTCGGTCTCGACGCCGTCCTCGATCGTCACCTGAAGCAGCGTCCGCTTCTCGGGGTCCATCGTCGTCTCCCAAAGCTGTTCGGGGTTCATCTCGCCGAGGCCCTTGTACCGCTGAATGGAAAGGTCCTTTTTGGCGAGTGCCGTCACCTTTTCGAGCAGCAGTTCGCGGGTCGGCACCTCTTCGGTCTTGCCGTTCTCACCAAGCATGAAAGGGCCAGGATAGTCGGCATCGAGGTCGCGTTTGAGCTCGACGGCCTTCTGAAACTCGACGTAGCTCGCCATGTTCCAGTCAAAAACGGTCTTGGTGCCGTTCGGGTAGTTTACCTCGATCTCCCAGAGCCCGTGTTCGAGGTCTGGGATCAGCTCGGTCGAAAATCCGGCGGCGGCTACCGTCGCCTCTACCTCAGCCATCAACGCCTCTTCGGAAAAGACCTTCTTGAGCCGTGCCTTGTGCTTGTTGAGCACGCCCTCGCGACCGGCAAAGGCCTCAAGGATCGCAGCAAGAAGTGCTTCGTCATTACCGAGCCGGCGGGCGAAACGCTGCGTGTAGCGTTGATACTCGATCGTATTCTCGAGCATCTTCGTCAGCCCTCGTCCCTCAAGCGAGCCGCCGTTGAGGCTGACCTTGAGGTCATCGGTGCCCTGCCGCATAAGGTAGCGGAACATCGACTTCTCGTCCTTGATGTATTCTTCCTTGCGGCCCTTTTTGACCTTATAAAGCGGCGGCTGAGCGATATAAACGTAACCGCCCTCAACAAGCTCAGGCATCTGCCGGTAGAAGAAGGTAAGCAAAAGCGTACGAATGTGGCTGCCGTCAACGTCGGCGTCCGTCATCAGGCAGATCTTGTGATACCGGAGCTTTGAGACGTCGAAATCGTCCTTACCGATGCCGGTGCCAAGCGCGGTTATCAGCGCCTTGATCTCGCCATGGCCGAGCATCTTGTCGAACCGAGCCTTCTCGACGTTCAAGATCTTACCTTTGAGCGGGAGCACGGCCTGGTTCTTGCGGTCGCGGCCCTGCTTGGCCGAACCGCCTGCCGAATCGCCCTCAACGATATAGATCTCAGAAAGTGCCGGGTCTTTCTCCTGGCAATCGGCGAGCTTACCGGGCAGGCCCGAGCCGTGCATAGCGCTCTTGCGGACTATCTCGCGGGCCTTGCGGGCGGCCTCGCGCGCACGCGCCGCATCGACCGCCTTGCCGACAACCTTCTTCGCCACCGAAGGGTGCTGCTCGAAATACTCGGCCAGCTTTTCGTTGAGGAACGATTCGACCGGCCCTTTGACCGGCGAATTGAGCTTGCCCTTCGTCTGTCCTTCGAACTGCGGCTGCGGGATCTTTACGGAAATAACGGCGACCAGCCCCTCGCGGACGTCATCGCCGGAGAGCGTGACCTTTGCGTTCTTGGTCAGCCCCGAGCTTTCGGCGTAGTTGTTGATGGTCCGCGTAAGCGAACCGCGAAGGCCCGAGAGGTGCGTGCCGCCATCGACCGTATTGATGTTGTTCGCAAACGAAAAGATCTTTTCGTCGTAGCTGTCGTTATACTGCATCGCGATCTCTATCGAGAGATCGTCCGCTACGTGCTCAAAATAGATCGGCTCGTCATGAAGCGGGCTCTTATTGCGGTTGAGGTGCTTTACAAACTCGGCGATACCGCCCTTGTAATAGAACTCGTGCGCCTTTTCCGGCTCCTCGCGTTCGTCCTTGATCGAGATGCGAATGCCCTTGTTCAGAAATGCCTTTTCGCGGAGCCGCTCCGAGAGCCGTTCGAAGCTGTAAACGGTCGCTTCAAAGATATCCGCGTCCGGCTTAAAGGTGATCTTTGTTCCGCGCTTCTGCGTCGTTCCGGTCTCCTTGAGCGGTGCGACCGGAATGCCGACCTGGAATTCCATCTCGTGGGTCTTCCCGTCGCGCCAGATCTCAAGCTTGAGCCATTCCGAGAGGAAGTTGACGCACGAAACACCAACGCCATGGAGACCGCCCGAGACCTTGTAAGAATTCGAGTCGAACTTGCCGCCGGCGTGGAGAACGGTCATAACGACCTCGGCCGCCGAACGGCCTTCCTGCTTGTGGATATCGGTCGGGATGCCGCGGCCGTTATCGACGACCGTGATCGAGTTGTCCATGTGAATGGTCACCTCGATGGTGTCGCAATAACCCGCAAGGGCTTCATCGACCGAGTTATCGACGACCTCGTAAACAAGGTGGTGAAGCCCCAGGTCACCGGTCGATCCGATATACATCGCCGGACGCTTTCTAACGGCGTCGCGGCCCTCTAATACAGTGATGGCATCTGCCCCGTATTCTGTTTTTGGTTTAGCCAAAGTTTTAACGACCTCAAGTTAGAGATAAGTGTTTTTTGTTCTATTTTCGATCTAAAAGTTCGTGCGAGACACTACGCTTAAGATGCGGTAAATAAGAGAGGTTTCAGGCCTCTTAAACAATATCTAATTATACCATTTCGAAAGGGGTTAGTGTAGCGGCGAGCGGGCCTCAAACGGCCGATCTGGCGGCATTTTCGGCACCGCCTGCGGCGATCCTGAAAATTGCGGCCGAAGCCCCGAATTCATTGACAAATGCGGCCTTTGAGGTCGTAATGAAGGTCTGCGTTCGGCCCTCCAAAAATTCGAGCAGGCTGCCGATCCGCTTGAAGTCGAGCTCGGCATCGATATCGTCAAGCAGGAAGAGCGGATATTCGCCCCGCGTGGCACGGAAAACCTCCAGGTTTGCAAGCAGCAGAACGAGCATTGCGCTCCGCTGCTGGCCCGAGGAGCCGTATTTCCGGATGTCGTGCCCGTCGAATGTTATCTCGAGCTCATCACGGTGCGGGCCGATCAGCGCCCTGCCGGCGACGACCTCGGCCTGAACACGCATCCGCAGCCGCTCAGCGAGCAATGCCTCATAGTCGGAAAGGTCGCCCTTGCCCTCAAGCGATGAAACATAGCGGAGCTGCACGTCCTCATTGCCGAAGAGCCGCTTTTCGAGCGCCGAATTGAGCCTTTCGACGATCCGCACCCGGCCGCGATGAACACGCCCGGCGAGCGAAACGAGCTGTTCATTCCAAGGCTCGAGCAGCTCGGCTGCCTTTTCTAGCGGGTCGCCGCGTTCCGCGATCGCCTGTATCAATGCGTTTTTCTGTTTCAGGGTCCGGGCAAGGTCGCGAAAAGCCTGAACAAAAGGCGGGTGCACGGCTATGATGCTTTCATCAAGAAAGCGCCGGCGTGCTTCGGGCTGGCCGCGGACAACATCAAGTGACTCGGCGGTGAAGACAAAAGAATGCATCTCTTCGGCATAACGAGAATGCGATTCGCGCTTGCCGTTGATCGAAAAACTCTTTATATTTTTCTCTAAAGTGACCTGTAGGTCACGAGCAATACCTTCGGACTGGCGCACACGCCCACGTATGATCGCCAGTTCTTCCCCAAAACGAATGGTTTCCTGTAGTTTCGCGGTCCGGAAGGATCGGGTCGTGGAAAGAAGGTTTATCGCCTCGAGCCAGTTCGTTTTGCCTTGGCCGTTGTCGCCAATCAGGACATTTAGTCCATTCCCCCAATTGATCTTTCCGGCTAGGTTGCGAAAGGCCCGGGCCTCGAGATTCTCGAGCAGCATAGGCGAATTCTAGCATGCCGGCCGCCGTTCGGGCTTCCCGGCCCCGCACGGAAAAATAATTTTGAGTTTCTGGAAGCTGAAGCCATTGGGTTTTTGTTTAAAATAGGAACGTTAAACGTTCTTAAACTTCTAAAAACACTTTGGGCTCTCAAAAATGCGTCTTACCTCGATTCTAATGACCTTGCTCCTTGTTGCTGCCGGTGCCGCGGCACAGCAGCAGTTGCGCATTGGAAATCCGGCACCTGAGTTCACGGCTCAGTCGCTTGAGGGCAGCGTGATCGACTCTAAGGCCCTGGAGGGCAAGGTCATCGTGATGACCTTCTGGTCGACCCGCTGTGCCGTATGCCACAGCGAGATCCCGAAGCTCAATCAGCTCGTCGAGCGTTACCGCGGAAAGGATGTGGTCTTTCTAGCGTTGACGATGGAAAACAACGTTCGCATCGAGCCGTATCTGAAAAAGAACCCGTTCACCTTCGACATCATTCCTAATAGCTTCGGCGTTCTGCTTAAATTTGCTGATATGGACGCCGGCGGACGCGTGAACATGGGTTACCCGGCGCATTTTCTGATCAGCCGGTCGGGCAAGATCGCCCACCGCACCGATGGGTTCGACAAGGCCTCGAATCTTGACGCCCAGATACAAAGAATTCTTGCTTCTGAATAGGGAGCGTCAAGTTCTCTCTTTACTCCTTAGAGTCCGGCTGTTGGGGAACAGCCGGACCTTTTTTTGTTCGGCGTCTGGCCGCCAGCTGGCGTTTTGCGGTCGTATTTTGGTTTGTCCGGCCGCGGGATTTACGCTATAGTCTCTTTTCGCCCCGCAGTAGCCGGAGGGGTAGCCTAATTGGTAAGGCAGTAGTCTTGAAAACTACCGCGGGAAACCGCTTGCAGGTTCGAGTCCTGTCCCCTCCGCCATCTCCTTCCGATCTGATAAAAAGCGAAAATTGTTGACCCGAGAGGAGAATTAGGGTAAGTTTGCAAATGAATGATGATTCATTCAGTCGCTTGCCCCTGCTGCGGGCATGCATTTCTTTCGCCTAATGTCACGAATCCCTAAGAACGCAGCGGCGGCCCGTGCAGCCGTTTCAGATAAGCGCAACGCAATTCACCGTGCGGCGGTCGAGGTCTTTGCCGCAAAGGGGTATTTCAACTCGAAGGTCGCTGACATCGCATCGGCAGCCGGAGTTGCGGACGGCACGGTCTATCTTTATTTCAAGAGCAAGGAAGAGATCCTGCACTACATTTTTGATCGGGCGATGGAGGAATTCATCGGTGACGGGCTCCGCGAACTGGCCGAGATCGAAGCTCCCGCCGATAAACTCCGACGAGTTGCGGAGCTTCACCTCGAAAGGCTCGGGGCGGACCGCGACCTTGCCGTGGTCTTTCAGGTCGAACTTCGCGGCTCGACCAAATTCATGAGTGAGTTTTCGCGTGCGGGCTTTGCGAAGTATCTGGACATAATCAAGAAAACCATCGACGAAGGCCAAAAGGCCGGCAGCTTTCGGAAGGACATCAAGCCAATCGTCGCAGCAAAGATCTTTTACGGCGCTCTGGATGAAATGGTTACGAACTGGATACTTTCAGATCGCTCTTACCCGCTTCGCCCGATGGCAAACGAAGTAATGAAGATATTTCTCGGAGGTATTGCGGCCAAGTGACCATTTCGCTCGAAACCGGCATTCACTCACCGCGGCGGAACACCGGTCGCGGTCTGCCGCATTTTCCTGATGAGCCCCGAACGCTGAGTGGGCTCTTTGAATATGCGGCCGAGAAAAAGGCACGTCCGGACGCGCTGCGTTATCGAACGCCGGATGGCTGGGTCGCGATCTCGTCGGGCGAAATGCTTGAGCAGGCAGGCAACATCGCTCTCGGGCTCTATTCGCTGGGCCTAAGAAAGGGCGACCGGGCGGCGATACTTGCCGCCAATTCCCCGTGGTGGACGCTAGCCGATGCGGGCTGCCAGTTTGCGGGCGTCATCGACGTCCCGATCTACACGACACTCGCTCCGGCTTCGATCGAGTACATCCTCAATGATTCGGGCGCCAGGGCGATCTTCATTGATACCGCCGAGGCGTTCGAACGGATCGCCGACGTTTTGCCGAATTGCCCGCAGCTTGAGCACGTCGTTTTCTTTGACGCGGCGGCTGCCGAGCGGCACTCCGCGATCGACCTCGCCCTGCTCGAGAAAAGCGGTGCCGAGATACGCGTTGACGAACCCGGGTTGTTGCAGAAGCTTGAAGCTGAGGCCGACCCCGACGACGTGGCGACGCTTATTTACACCAGCGGGACAACGGGCGAACCGAAGGGAGTGATGCTGACGCATGCCTGCATCCTTTCGAACGTCATTGACGCGGGTGAGAAGTATTCGTTCACGTCGGCGGATTCGTGCCTTTCGGTGCTTCCGCTCTCTCACATCTTCGAACGCTCGGCGATGTACCTCTACATCTTCAACGGGATGTGCGTCAATTTCGCCGAGTCTATCGAGAAAGTGCCGGAAAACCTCGCCGAGGTTCGGCCGACGATACTTGTCGGCGTTCCGCGGATCTTCGAGAAAGTTTATGCTCGCGGTAAGCTCAAGGCATCCGAGAGCGGCGGTTTGAAAGAAAAGATCTTTGACTGGGCGATCGCGACCGCAAAGGAATACGCCCTTTTGAACGAGCAGGACGCGAACATGCCGCTTTCGCTTAAGCTGAAGCACTCGCTAGCCGATCGGTTGGTCTTTTCCAAACTTAGAGAGTTCTTCGGCGGGCAGCTTCGCTTCTGCATTACAGGCGGTGCCGCTTTAGCCGATGATATTTTCCTCATTTTTACGGGTGCGGGCATTCCGATCATGCAGGGCTATGGCCTGACCGAAACTTCGCCGGTCATTTCGTCAAACAACCCTTTCGATATCCGGCTTGGCACGGTCGGAAAGCCGATCCGCAATGTGCAGGTCCGAATCGCCGAAGATGGTGAGATCGAGACGACCGGCCCGGGCGTAATGCTCGGCTATTACAAGAAAGAGCAAGCGACCCGCGAGGCCTTTACCGAGGACGGTTGGTTCCGGACGGGCGACATCGGCGAGATAGACGAGGATGGCTTTCTTCGGATAACGGACCGCAAGAAAGAACTTTTCAAGACCTCCGGCGGCAAGTACATCGCGCCGTCGCCGATCGAACAGATGCTAAAGGCGTCAAAATTCGTGAGTCAGGCTGTTCTCGTTGGTAACGAGCGAAAATTTGCGGCGGCATTGATCGTGCCCAATTTCGATATGCTCGTGTCTTACGCAAAGCACAAGGGTCTTGAGATCTCTGGCCCGGAGGAGTTTGTCTCGCACCCACGGATCCTTGACCTGTTCGAAAGGCAGATCGCTGCCGCGACCGAAGGCCTAGCTCGATTTGAAACGGTTAAACGGTTTGCTTTGCTGACCGAAGAGCTTACGGTAGAGGGCGGCGAAATGACGCCGACGCTCAAGGTAAAACGCCGGGTCATCGATGAAAAATACGCCGAAATCATAGAAAAGCTATATGAGGAAGATTAACCTCCGCTAGAATGGGCGGATCGGGATACGATTCGGCACGCCCGTTACGAATTCCAGCAGATAATCCGTAAATTTCTTTCCTGCTTTGTCGACCTCGACGATGTCGAATGGCTGCAGCATAACATCTTTCTGCTCGCCTTTCTTGATCGAATCGTAATTGGCGACGATCACCTCGGGCTCGGTGCTTCCTTGCTGCCGGCGATAGATCTTGATGTTCTTAGTTTTTGCCTCGCGGGTGATGCCGCTGGCCATCGCGACCGCCTGCGTTAGCGGCAGCCCGCCTTCCGGAATGCTCAACTCGCCCGGTTTGATCACTTCACCGGTAACGTAAACCGGTGATGCTTTCTGTACAATGATGATATCGCCGGGAAGGATCTCAGGATTTGATTCTTCGCGTCCCTGGCGGAGGCTTGCAAGGCTATACATCCGCGAGGGCACCTCGGCACCGGAGGTGCTCCAATTCTCTGTTGCCTCGGAACACATCGGCGGGCGCGTACGAAAGACCTGGATCATCCCGCCGCTCTTTTCCGTTTCGCCGCCGGCAAAGGAAATAAGTTCTAGAAGATAGGCACGTCGAGTTAGATTTACCTGTTGCTGCTGCCGGACCTCGCCATAGATGCTGACAGGCGGACGGCTGTTCCGCTGCGTTACGCGGAGACTGAGCTGCGGCGTACGCAAATAGCGCGTAAGAAGCTTTACGACATCGCCCCGGAGGTCGCGTTCCGTTTTGCACCTGGCAACGATCGGATCCTCGAAAAAAGGCACCTCGATCTTACCGTCCTCATCGACCGTGGCCACGAAATCGAACTGCGGTTCGCCGAGCACCTTGCCGGTTATCTCGTCGCCGGGCCCGATTAGATAACCCTGCGGGCCTTCCGCAGGCTCCGGGGTCTGGGCCACGGCGGCAAGGCCAAGCGTTAGTATCGGTAAGAGCGAAAGGGCAAATTTCTTGAACATCATACTTCTCCGGCCGTTTTCACCGACCCTCAGACTATCTTATAACCCGATTCGATTCAATTTTCCGCGTCTAACGTTGCCTTTTGTTGAGTTAACCGCGCCATAACAAACCCTTCCTCGGCGCTTGCACGTTAAGGCTATTCGCTTCAAAGTATTAATGTTTTCCCCGAATTGTCGGTTTCTTAACGTGAAAGAGAACTATCGCGAAAGATTGTGGTATCTCCGGCGGCCAACGCAGGTGGCGGCGGACCTCGTAGTCATGACGGTCGCGTTCTTTCTTGCGTATCTGCCGGCGATCAATATTCAGCTCGGCGAGTTCTACTTCAATACGGCACTTAGCCAACTTCCGCTAGTTATTCTTGTTCAGTTCTCTTCGCTTTTCCTTACCGGAGCCTATTCGATCCTCTGGCGATATATCAGCATCGAGGACCTCAAGGTCTTTCTGTGGGCGGCGGCGATCTCAGGTGCCGTTCTCGTACTCTTCCGTTTTTCACTGAGTTTTGCCGAGTTCCCGCTCTGGCAGGTGCCGATCTCGGTGATAATGATCGACACGGTGCTGGCCTTCGGCGGCTTGCTGGCGCTTCGGATCAGTCGCCGGTTCATTTATGAGCTCGGCGAGAAGCGAACGTTGCTTGTTCCGCACCGCCGGATGAAGCGGACGCCCTCGCTCGTGGTCGGTGCAGGAAGAACCGGTGCCGCACTCGCGAAGGAGGTCGTCGGCCGTGCCGATTCGCGGCTTCTGCTTCGCGGTTTTGTTGACGATGACCGCCGCAAACAGGGCGGTAGTGTTAGCGGCATAAAGATACTCGGGACTACGCACGACCTGCCGAGGCTCGTTGAAGAGCTTGACGTTGAAGAGGTCGTTATCGCGATCGACCAAGGTAACGGTAAGGACCTTCGTAGGATACTCGAGATCTGCCGCTCGATCCCGGTCAAGGCCCAGATGATCCCGAATCTCAATGAGATCGCCCAGGGCAAGATATCGATAAACCGCATTCGTGACGTCGAGATCGAGGACCTTCTTGGCCGCGACCCCGTAAAGCTTGACGAAAGCAACCTCCACGAATTTCTCTCCGGCAAGGTCGTAATGGTGACCGGTGCCGGCGGCTCGATCGGTTCGGAGCTTGTCCGCCAGATCGCCCGCTTTAAGCCCCAAGAGGTGCTGCTGGTCGAAAGGGCCGAGTTCAATCTTTTCACCATCGAACGCGAAGCTCGGATCGACCTGCCCGAGCTTCGGACGCGGCCGCTGCTTGCCGATGCGGGCGACGAAGCGCGGATGCGCGAGCTTTTCGAGCGGCACCGGCCCGCGGTCGTCTTCCATGCCGCGGCGCACAAGCACGTGCCGATGATGGAAGCGAACCCGATCGAGGCCGTGACGAACAACATCTTCGCCACGCTTAATGTTGCCTCGCTGGCCGGCGTTTTCGGAGCAAGCCATTTCGTGCTTATTTCGACCGACAAGGCGGTAAACCCGACCTCGGTAATGGGCGCTTCTAAGCGCGTCGCGGAGATCGTCGTTCAGGACCTCAGCCGCAATTACAAAACGCGGTACACCTCGGTTCGTTTTGGCAATGTGCTCGGCTCGGCGGGTTCGGTCGTACCGATCTTTCGTGAACAGATCCGTCGCGGCGAGCCGATCACGGTAACGCATCCGGATATGACGCGTTACTTCATGACCATCCCTGAGGCATCGCAACTCGTACTTCAGGCCGGCGCGCTCGGCGAGGGCGGCGAGATATTTATCCTCGACATGGGCCAACCGGTCCGCATCGTTGACCTCGCGGAGGAAATGATCCGGCTCTCCGGCCTTATTCCGTATGAGGATATCGACATCGTCTTTACGGGAACGCGAAAGGGCGAAAAGCTTTTTGAGGAACTCGAGATCACGGGCGAGAATCTGCTCAAGACGCGGCACCCGAAGATCTTCATCGGCAAGATCGCGGCTTACTCGAAGGAGCAAGTTGCGGAGATCGTCGAGCGCTTTCGGCGTTCGGTCGAGCTGAGGAACGAGTCCGAGATTCGAAGCGTGCTTTCTGACGTCCTGCCCGAGGCATCGCTGAGCGGAACCAACGCAGCCGAGTTGGAACCCGAGGGCGACGCCGAAACCGGCAAGGCATTTGCTCAACCCGGTAAGCTCGGGCTGGCCGGGAAGTGACCCTGCAATTATGTCGATCCTTGTTACCGGCGGGGCCGGCTACATCGGAAGCGTGACGGTCGAAGCCCTCAGGGGACGCGGACAAAAGGTCGTCGTCATTGATAACCTCGTTTACGGCCACCGCAATGCGGTCGATGCTTCAGTGCCGTTCTACGAAGGCGACATCGGCGATAAGGAACTCGTCTCTCGAATGATCGCCGAACATTCCGTTACAGCCTGCATACATTTTTCCGCATACGCCTACGTCGGCGAATCCGTTCAGCAGCCGCAGAAATATTTTCAGAACAACGTCCGCCAAACGCTCGACCTGCTTGATGTCCTTCTCGAGCATGATGTAAAGCAGTTCATCTTCTCGTCGACCTGTGCCACCTTTGGCGAGCCGCAATATACGCCGATAGACGAGCAACACCCACAGAAGCCGACCAACCCTTACGGCTGGTCAAAGCTGATGATTGAACGTGTGCTTGAGGCTTACTCGACGGCCTATGGGCTTCGTTGCGTAGTTCTTCGCTACTTCAACGCATCGGGCGCGACCGCAACGCGAGGCGAAGATCATTTTCCTGAAACGCACCTGATCCCGCTTGTGCTTTTTGCTGCAGCGGGAAAGCTTTCCCACGTTTCGGTCTTTGGCACCGATTACCCTACGCCGGACGGCACGGCCATCCGCGACTACATACACGTCAGCGACCTCGCCGAGGCACATCTGCTTGCACTTGATCATCTCGATAAGGGCGGCAGCTCGGACGCTTTCAATCTTGGAAATGGCAGCGGTTTTTCGGTTAATGAAGTGATCGCTGCCGCACGGCGTGTAACCGGCCGCGAGATCAATGTGGCCAATGCACCTCGGCGGCCCGGCGACCCTTCAAAGCTGATCGCCAATGCCGAAAAGGCCGCACGGATCCTCGGCTGGCAGCCGAAGATCACCGAGATAGAAGAGATCATCGCTTCCGCATGGAAGTGGCATACCGAGCACCCTGACGGGTACGAATAACATTCAATTCTTATCGTGTTTATGAGCACAGAACCGCGAATTGTTAAGCCCCGCATTTCCGCAAAAGCGGCGAGCTTTACCGAATCCGTTATCCGCGAGATGAGCCGCGAAGCGGCGAAGTACGGCGCCGTCAATCTCGGGCAGGGGTTTCCCGACTGGCCCGCACCGGAGGACATAAAACAAAAGGCGATGGAGGCGATCGCGGCCGACCACAACCAATATGCGATCACTTGGGGCGTGAAGCCTTTTCGCGACGCCATCGCGGCGAAGACGAAGTGGTTTCTCGGGCTTGATATCGACCCCGAGGCTGAGATCACCGTTACCTGCGGTTCGACCGAGGGAATGATCGCAGCGATGCTCGCGACCGTAAGCCCCGGCGACGAGGTCGTGCTTTTTGAACCCTTCTATGAGAACTACGCGCCGGACGCCATTCTCTCCGATGCCGTGCCGGTCCACGTCCCGCTCTATCGCCGCGAGGGCACCTTTTCGTTTGACCGTGAGGAACTCCGGGCGGCCTTTAGCGAACGGACGAAAGCCATCATAATCTGCAACCCGAACAACCCGACCGGTAAGGTCTTCACTCGCGAAGAGATGGAGTACATCGCCGGGCTCTGCAGCGAGTTTGACGCTCTGTGCTTTACCGACGAGATTTACGAGCACATCACCTACGACGACCCAACGACCGGCCGGCCCCGCGAGCATTTCTCAATGGCGACGCTCCCGGGCATGCGTGAGCGGACCGTCGTGGTGAATTCGCTCTCGAAGACCTATTCGGTCACGGGCTGGCGCGTCGGCTATTGCATCGCCCCGCCGGACATAACCTCCGCCATCCGCAAGGTCCACGATTTTCTGACGGTCGGGGCCGCAAATCCGCTCCAGCACGCCGGGGCATACGCGATGTCGCTTCCGCCCGAGTACTACGAAGAGGTGCGGACCGAGTATCAGCGAAAGCGCGACTTCATTGTGCCCGTGCTCCGCGAGGCCGGCTTCGACTGCGACCCGCCGGAAGGTGCCTATTATGTGATGGCAGATATTTCTGGGTTCGGGTTTGCGAACGACGTGGAGTTCACAATGCACCTGATCCGGAACGTAGGAGTGGCGGTCGTACCGATGTCTTCGTTCTATCGCGAATCAAGCGGCGGCAGCCAGATGGTCAGATTCTGCTTCTGCAAACGGGACGAAACGCTCGAGGCCGCCGCCGAACGGCTCCGGACCCTAGGTAAGGGTTAGCCCGAGGCAACCTTTTTTCGGCGTTGCTGCAACAAAATTACTTTCTGCGGTGTATTTCAATAGCAGTATCTATTTGTTGGAGGTTCTTGTAATGCAGAGATCTTTTGTTTTGCTCGTAGTTTTGGCTTTTGGCTCGCTTGCCCTTGCGGCGCAGACGCCGCCGCCGCGTCCGCCGGAACCGCGCGCACCGCGTGTAATGTCATGGTCGGTGCCGGGTTCGGGGAGCTTTCTTGGTGTTGAAACGGCAGATGTCACCAGCGAAAACTATGCATCATACGGGCTTTCATCCGTCCGGGGCGTCGCTATCAAAAAGGTCGTCGAAGGCTCGCCCGCCGAGTCGGCCGGCCTCCGTGCCGGAGATGTCATCGTGCGTTTCAATGGCGAAGAGGTGACGAGTGCCCGCAAACTGACCCGACTTATCGGCGAGGTCGCACCCGACCACTCCGTTCGCCTAGGCATCGTCCGCGGCGGTTCGGAGACGGAGATAACGGCAACCATCGGCAAGCGCCCGATGCCGCAGTTCGAGAATGGCCGCTTCCGCATCGCTATTCCGGACGGCGAGGATTTCGAATTCCAGATGCCTGAACTGCCGGAGATCCCGAGGATCGAAGGTTTCCCGACTCCGCGCGGCGGCGACGGGGATGTTTTCGTCTTTCGCACGGCCGGCTCGCGGCAGATCGGAGTTGGCGTTACGCCGCTGACCAAGCAGCTTGCCACACACTTCGGCGTTGAAAAAGGCGTGATGATCAACAACGTCCGCGAGGGCTCGCCGGCGGAAAAGGCCGGGCTTCGTGCCGGCGACATCATCGTCGCGGTTGATGGCAAGGATATCGCAAACGAAATGGAGGTCGTCCGCGGCATTTCTGCAAAAAAGGATGGCGATGTCGAACTCAGCATCGTCCGCGGCCGCGATCGCCAAACAATTCGCGTAACGCCCGAGGCCACCAAGGGTTATCCCGAAAACTTCTTCAGTATTCCGGCACCGCCGCCCGCTCCGCGTGCACCTCGTGCCCCCGCGGCACCGCGTCCGATGGGTGAGTTCTTTTTCCCGGGCCGCGTAGTTTAGTTCGGCGACTTTTCCCTTAAACAGTTAGGCCCCGGCGTTTTACATGTGCGAACGCCTGGGCCGATTCATTTTTTCCACTGAAGGCTACTGCCGTTCTTTTCGGACAGTGTCCTTGTAAAGGTCGTTTGCCTCGCTGCTCCGGGCACGAGCGTCCTCCATCGTTTTTCGATACTTTTCGGTCAGTTCTTCAAACTCCGCTTTCACCTTATCGCGGGCGGCGGCGTCCTTTGGGTCGTAGTTATCGCGGAGCGTTCGGGCCGCTTTGTGAAAATTTTGAAACGCCTCGAGCTGCGACTTAAGCGAATCGATCTTAAGCTCAAGATAGCGCTCATAGTCGGCATTTATCTTCATCGAGCGGGCCGATTCGAGCTTGTCTATTGCATCGGCCGCGAGGTTCGTTCCTTCATTGATGATCGTAACGATCTCACCGGCGAGCCGCCGAACCTCGGCCGTGTTATTTGCTTCGAGTGCCTGCCGGATCTCAAGCCGTTTGCCCTCGTTGTCGCGATACAGGACCTTGATCTTGTTGAGTTCCTTGTTGGCGTCCTCAACAATCTTTCCGGCCTCGGCCGTTTCATCAAGCGCAACGATATCGCCGAGCCCGCCCGAGCTCTTACATCCACCGAAAGAGGCGACAGCAGCGGCCAACCCAATGAGGAAGAATCTGTTTTTCAGCCATGTAAGGCCCATCGGCTTAAATCTAGCACAATTGACAGCCTAACCGCCCGTTACAGCAACGCCGGCATTCCCTCGCCGCCGCCAGATAAAGCCATCTAGGACGTAATGCGTCAGTTGCGGCACCGCGAGCAGCGGGACGATCCACATCTTCCACTCGGCAACGTCCCAATTCGCACCGAAGAGCCACGTCCGCTGATGCCAAACGCCGCGGCTCCAAAAGAGCTCTTCCACGTATGCCAACGCCCAGAGCGTTGCGAGGAAGACCAGCCAATTGCTCGAAAGCCCGCGATAGACCGGACCGGCAGTTTCCCGCCGCATCCGGGCGTACATGTAGATCAATGCAAAATATGGGACGCCGTGGATGATCACGTTCGTCACCGTAAAGGCGTAATCCGAATTGAAAAACACGATGCCGGCGTACCAGCAGATGGCGGTCGTCGCGACGACGATGTCTTTGCCGATGTTCAGGAACCCTGCGGTCGCGTAAAGATAGATCGACTTGGCGAAATATGCCGCGAGGGCAAGTACGTATATTGGAAAGAGAACGTCCTCGACCGCAGGGGGCAAGGCAAAAAAATCGTTCTCAAGAAACCAGTTGAAGTTTCGCGGGAGGCTCGTCATCCAATAGGCGAGCGGATATACGGTCGCGAGATAAACGGCCGCCGTGTCGATCACCCAGGTCCATC
This sequence comes from uncultured Chloracidobacterium sp., assembly GCA_964526245.1. Lineage (GTDB taxonomy): Bacteria > Acidobacteriota > Blastocatellia > Pyrinomonadales > Pyrinomonadaceae > OLB17. Next base: position 70,293 of record CAZGLZ010000006.1, read on the forward strand.
GCTCGCTTTCGCCGGCCTTGCGGCGGTAAAGCGCGACCCAGCCGTATTGCTGCCTTACGAAATGAAAGACCGCAACGATCGCCAGTGCTTTCCAGAAGACAAGTTCGCCTTCCGAGTAGAGCGCGACGCCGACCGCATAACCGAAAACAGGCACTAGCGTGTAGAGCCAGAAACGGCGTTTGTATTCTTCAGTGTCAAAATAAACGCGGAAGCTCGTCGACCAAACGTGGGCAACATCGATCAGCAGGATTGCCGTGATCCAGGTCCACTCCGGCGAGGCTTCGTCCAGTATCCCTAGCTGCCAACCAACCGCAAGCAGCAATAGCGATACAACCGCACTGCCGAGAAAGACCGTAAGGTCAATACTGCGTGAAAAAAGCCAGGGCGTGCCGGTGGGCCGGGTTAGCCCTTTACTGCTTGCTGAAAGACTCGCTTGCTCCATTCATTGATGCTTTGTCCGCTCGCCTCGGCCGCCTTCGCGATCTCGGCATGAAGCTCCGGCGAAAGCCTAAGGAGCAGTTTGCCGGAAAATTTCTTACGCGGTTCTTGGCCCGCCCGTGAACAGATATCAAGGTAAAACTCAACCGAGTCTTTCATCGACCGCTTAAGCTCGCGAACCGACTTTCCCTCGAAGGTGACGATGTCATCAACCCCGAGAAGCCTGCCCCAGAAGACCTCGTCATCAGCCGAATATTCTACCTTTGCCTTAAAGCCTTTATATTCCATCGGTCATTTCTCCGCGAGCCCGGCTCGCCGAAGCGCCTGGCTAAGCGAAGCAAGTTGATATCCCCGAACGGCATCTTGCGAGTTCAGCCAAGACAACACCAAAATCACTCCGCCCGGCAGTGCGAATGCCGTCTGCCCGCTTTCACCGCGGATACTCTTTGCACCTAGTGCTGTGAGCAACCGTTGCAGCTCGCCGAACTTGGCATCGGCCATCGCGGGCTCTGCAAGAATCGTCTGCAGGAGTCTTTTTTGTTTATCGGTCAGCGACATACGATAGCAGAAAATGATATCACACTCATAGAACCTCGGCCGCTGCCCGTAGGCCATGAAAGAACGCTTCTTCGAACAAAGCGATCCCGCTGAGGTCCGTGTGGGCAAAGTGTATATTGCGGTAGGGCTGCATCGCTTTCTGCCGCTCGCCGCCCCAGATGAAGCCCGTCCTCGGGCTGATCATCGCGTGGCCCCATCGCATTATATCGAGCCGCTCGGTCAGCTCCCGGATCTCCGGGTGCGCCCGCCCGATGTCGGTGAGAGCAACTTCGGCAAGCTCGCGCCACTCGTAGTTGAACAGCTTCGTCCGGCCATCTGCTTCGTGGCACATCGGGTAGTAATAGGTCCAAACGCTAGGGCCGTAGTCGATGCCCTTTTGGTGGGTCGCATTTACATAGCCGAGCGACGGGCTTTCGTAAAGCACGTTGTCCCAGGCGAGCGGAAAATCGCGGGCGAACCGCGGCCGCGGCCTGTCTTTCAAATGCAGGTTCGCCACGAACCACGAGTTACTGTAGAAGGAAGAGGCGTCGAACGGCCGGTCTTCGTTGAAACCGCGGATGACGAACGGAGCCGAAAATACCGGCGAGGCAAACATCACCTTATCGCAGCGAAAGCCGCGGAGTTCGCCATCCGCCAAGCAGATGACCTCGGCACCGCCATCGCCCGGGACGATCGAAACGACCGCGTGCGAGGGCCGCAAATGCTCGCGCACTCGTTCGGCCATGTGCCGGACAAATCGCCCATTCCCCTCGGGAAATGTGATGAAAGGCTGCGATTCCTCGCCGCTCTTCCGCACACGCGAACAAAAATAAAATAGCCCTGCCCACGCCGAGGTCTCTTCAAGCTTCAGCCCGTAATCATCACGGCAAGCGTAGTCGCAATACCAGAACAGCCTGTCGGAGGTGAAGCCTTCCCGCCGCAGCCATTCGCCGAACGATATCTTGTCTAGCGCAACCACCTCGGCGTCATCGGACCCGAGTGCGGCGGGCACGACGAAGGCCCGTCGGCCGCTCGAATCTCGCCAATTTACCCAGGCGTTCATCTTTTCTTCGAACGCGGCAAGCTCGCGTTTGTCCGCCTCGCTTTCGCCGACGTGAAGGTAAAGCCCCGGATACCATCTGCCCTTAAAAAAGACGCGCTCTTCCGGCTCGCGGCATAGGTACTGCTCTTTGATGATAAGATCGCCTTCGCCGCTTCGGCCCTCGGCAAGCGACATCTCATCAATGAGCTCTATCAACTCCGTATTCTCGCGGAACGGCACCGGAAGATAATGCGCGCCCCATGGATATCCGACCGGCGAGCCTTCGCCCGCGCGCGACGTTCCGCCCGCTTCCTTTTCAAGCTCGAGCACGACGAAGTCGTTCATGCCCTTTCGCTTCCACTGCCAGGCCGCCGCAAGTCCCGCAACGCCCGCACCGACGATCGCCACGCGCACCCGCTGCCACTTATCCGCCGCGACCTCGAACGTGCGGCCCTCGCGCAACACATGCCCGAGCTGCCAATTGGCACCGACGATCTCGCCCTCCGGAAAAGCCCGCGGCGCACTTCTCTCACACGCCGCCAAAGCGATCGGCGCTCCGAGGAAAGTCTTCAGCAATTCACGGCGGGTCAAGGTCACAACGGAATATTCAAAAAGGATTTACAGGATGGTCAGGATCTTTTCGTTTATGCAATCTATAGTACTCGACGCGCGGGTTGCCAAAGTTCAGGAGCAATCCCGTTTCGATCCCGGTGGCATTCAGATAATTGATGACCTGAGCCTTGTGTTCCGGAAGCAGACGCGAAACCGCTTTCAGCTCTATAAGCACCTTATCCTCGACGATAAGGTCGGCAAAGAAATCTCCGACTATGACGTTCCTAAACCTCACCTTCAAAGGAACTTGCGCGTTTATGTTCAGGCCTCTTTGCGAAAGGGCGACGATAAGAGCCTTTTCGTAAACCGATTCCAGAAACCCCGCTCCGAGTTCGTTGCTGACCTCGAAACTCGCATTTATGATCGCACCAGTCAGTTCGTCGTTCACCATCCTGCTTATCCTGTCTATCCTGTTCGATATTGAATTTACTCAAACCTGCGCCACTCGACTTCGTAGTACCGGACGAGTGCCTGGTTATCGAGCCGATTGATCTCGATCTCTTCCGCGGGCAGCGTCATATCGCCCGGAAAATCGAAAAGCGATGGAAAGGATGTTGGGTTCAGGAATTTTAGTTCAATGCCGCTGCGAAGCTCACCCGGCGTTTCAAAAGGCTGCATCTTGGCGAGTGCGTAGCCCCAAACGCCGAAGCTCGGTACGGTCGTTTGAAACGGCCTGACTTTAAAGCCCGAAGCCTCGAGCGTTTTGATGATCGACCAAAACGACTTGCGTGCGTAAAGCGGCGAGGTGCATTGGATCACAACGGCCGCTTCGGGCTGAAGCCGTTCGCGGAGCAGTTTATAGAAGCGGGTCGAGTAAAGCTTGCCGAGGGCAAAGTTGTTCGGGTCGGGAAAATCGACTATTGCGATGTCAAACAGCGGCAAGTTGACATTATCTAGCCAAACGAAAGCGTCAGCATTTATCACCTCGACGCGCGGGTCTTCCATTGCATTGCGGTTGAGCTCGGCGAGTGCCGGTAGCTCTTTCGAAAGGCCCGTCATCAGCGGGTCGAGGTCGACCAGCGTAACGCTCTCAACCGACGGATACTTCAGGATCTCGCGAACGGCAAGGCCATCGCCGCCGCCGAGCACGAGCACCCGCCGCGGTTCGCCTTCAAAGGCCGCAAACGCCGGGTGAACCAAAGCTTCGTGATAGCGGTATTCGTCAAAGGAATTGAACTGCAGATTGCCATTGAGAAAAAGCGAATGCCCGAGCTTCCCGCGGGTCACGACGATCCGCTGGTAGGGCGAGCTTTTGGCGTAAACGATCTGATCGGGAAACAGTGCGTCCTCGGCCATCGTCGTCAGCGACTCGGCCTTGATGAAGGCGATCGCGAGCAGTACTAGAACGACGAATCCCTTGACACGGAGCATCGTTAATCGCCGGCGGATCAGCGGTTCGAGCAGCCAAGTTCCCCAGAGCCCGACGGCCGCGTTGAGCATCCCGAAAAGAAGCGAGGTGCGGTTCAGCCCGAGCTTTGGGACAAGGAAGATCGGGAACAGAAGAGCGGCGACGAGCGCACCGACGTAGTCGAGAGCGAGTACCCGCGAGACAAGGTCCTTAAAGTCGAGCTCGTCCTTCAATATTCGCATCAGGAGCGGTATCTCAAGCCCGACGAGCGCGCCGATGATGAACACCATCGAATAGAGAATGACAGCGAAATAGGAAACGTTCGCGAAGGTGAGAAAGAGCAGCGGTGCCGAGAATCCGCCGATCAACGCAACGGCAAGCTCGATGTCAACGAACTTTGTCGCCAGATCCTTCTCCAAAAAACCCGAAAGCCATGAGCCGACGCCCATGGCAAACAGGTAGATACCGATTATGAGGGAAAACTGTGTGACCGAATCGCCGAGGACGTAGCTTGAGACCGTCGCGGCAAGAAGTTCGTAGATCAGCCCGCAGGTCGCGATGATGACGACATTAAGGAAAAGAAGCGGAATGCGTTTCATAAAAACGGAAAATGGATAAAGCCGAATGGAAGATGCAATGCGCCGCCGATGCTATCCATTTTCCATTCCCCGCTTTTCGCCTGCCTGGCTAACCGCTGATCGCTGCCGAAACGATGAGGGCGATCCCGAGTATCAATGATCCGATAACGATCGCCAATGCAGTGTTGTGGTCTTCCTCGATCTCTTTCCTGATCGAGAAGGGCGTTAGCTTATCGAGGGCAAAAAAGGCGATGGCGAAAACAACAAGCCCGATGACGACAAATATGATTGTCGTGATCAGCACTTCAACCAGTTGATCGAACTTGACCACAAGGGCCAGCGGCATACTCAGGTCAAAAAGTGACATCTATTTTCCTCCACGAAATCCAGAATAAAAGAACGGCACGCCGAGCCGCGACTTGCTGCCGGAATTGGCAAGCTCCCAACCGAACCACGCTGCCGAGGTGTAAAGCACCAGCACGAACATACCGAAAATCAGATAAAGAATCTTTGCCATATTACTCCACGATCTATTCGCCGCCGCTTGAGCTGAACATGCTCTCGCTCCAGCGTCTCGACTCAAAGCTGACCTTCCTGATAAGCCCGATCACCGGAACGATGAGAAGCACCAGAAAGGCACAAAAGAAATTTACGCCGCGATTGACGCCCTGAGCAACGCTGACCGAAACGGGCATCGACTGCTGCCAATTCTGCCAGGTGCCTTCGACACGGAGCGTGTATTTCCCGGCCGGCAGCGACGAGACGGTCGCGTCCTCGGTCTGGTTGCCTTCCGTCCAGGCACCGTCGCTGTCGGTCCCGCTGTAATATTCGATCGGGACATTCACCGACTCGACCTCCTGGCTCTGGTCGTTGATCAGGTCAACATCGAGGTCTGCCCATGAATTGCTGACCGGAGCATTAGCGCGTATGCGAACATTGCGGTTCGCCTTGAGTTCGAACTGTTGGCTGAAAACGGCCTGCGGCTGGGTAGCGTTCGCCATCGGCGGCAGTTCCATCTTCTGGCTTAGCACCGTCGTGGTTGAACCGGACAACGGGAGCATGAAAATGCCGACGATCACAAGAAGCAGCAACGGTATCGCTCCCCAAGTGTAGTACCACGAGGCCGTGAACGGTTGGTTGGGTGCGATGCCCCACGGCCGCGGCAGGCCCGAGACTCCAAAGATCTTCTCGACCTCGTCGTTCGTCATATAGACGCCCGCCGACCAGTTCATCTCGCCCGGAGTCATCTCCTGCGAGAGCATCAACGGAGCGGCAACGTAATCGACCGCTCGGACGGTCTCGCCCTGCTCTACCCGCCAGTAGAACTCGCCGTCAACATAGCGGACCGAGGCGGGTGCGTCCTGAAATATCTTGAACGAATGGCCGTTATATCCGGCGCGGGCTCCGGAACCGATCGCCGCCGGCATTTCGACCTCGGCCGGGTTAACGGGCTCAACGAAATTCCAGTGGTTGTCCGAGTGGACAAGCCAGCGGAAACCGACCATCGGGTTATAGAGCAGATATTCGTGCCAATAATAGGTCGTGCCGTCGATGGTGACGCTGCGGACCATCCGGCCGATGATGCGAAACTTTACGTCGCCCGGAAAGGTTCCTTCCTGTCCGACCTTAAGCAGAAACTGATCAGAAGTCGGGCAGGGTTCGAGAGCCTTGAAGTATTTGAGGTTTCCTTGGTTTACGTCCAGCAGCGACGAGCAGTTCGGACACGTGACACGTTCTGCTTTGTCCGGAGCGGTGAGCGAAAGCGGGCCGCCGCAGTTCGGGCAGCCCATGCCCGCAGCCGCTGTCCGGCGCGCCTCTCGCTGAGCGGGACGTGCATCGCCTAGGCCGATCTCTTCGAGCGTTACCTGTTTCCCGAGAAAGACCCACGGCGGCGACATACTGTAGTCGATGGTCGCGAACTGGTCACCCGTGCCGCTGAGGTCGGCATACCGCGACTGCTCATTGGGTACTAGCTGATACGGTATCTCGCCATCGGCCGCAACGGCCGTCGCAACACCTTTCTCAAGCACCATCAGCGGGCCGTCCGACGGGATCTGCGGTACGTACTTGCCGACCTCGATCTCATCGAAGCCGGGCAGTGCGGCGCCTGCCGGTATCGGCTGAAAGAACGTCATGTAAAAACGCCCTTGTGCCTCGGCAAGCCAACCGACCCATCCGTTCGAGAACGTCGCGTACCACTCGTCCCAGTAACCCCCAAGCTCATGCCTGAGCTGTGCGCGTCCGGTCAGTTCAAATTTGTTACCTTTGAATTCGCCCTTGAGGCCTAGTTTCAGCGGCGATTGAGAATCGGCGATCTCCGCCACCTTGCCGAGGTCCTCAAGCTTGCGGTCGGTGCGGGCGATCGCGGACCGGCAGTAAGGACAAACGAGCACCAGGGTCGAGCCCT
>CAZGLZ010000007.1:0-65645 GCA_964526245.1 uncultured Chloracidobacterium sp.
TCCTTCGGCTCGGTGTTCCACCAGTATTGCGGCGGAAGCGGCTTCTGGGCCGGCCATATCTGGTTGAGCGTTGCAGCTTCGTAAAGCTCGCCGCCCTTCATCACGTGGCTGATCGAATCCGTGTTGCGGATATCGGTCAACGGATTCTTGTCCATCACGATCAGGTCGGCGATCTTGCCAGTTTCGAGCGAACCGAGGTCGCGCTCGAGCCCGATGGCCTCCGCTCCGAAGATGGTCGCGACGCGGAGCGTATCCATCGTTGACATACCGCCCGACTGCATCGCCCAGATCTCCCAGTGGACACCGAGGCCCTGAAGCTGTCCGTGGCCGCCGATGCCGGCACGGCCGCCTGCCTTCACCACATCGTTTGCTCCGGCCGCGATCTGCTTGAAGCTGTACTCCTCCGGCCGGAACCATTGGCTGCGGCGGCGGAGCATTCCGTTCAAAAGCTCCCGCGGGATGTATCGGGCCAGCCGCTTGTTGCCGAGCACTTCCGTATTCTGGAAGTAATAATTCTCCGCCCACGGCCCGCCGTATGCAACGAGAATGGTCGGCGTGTAGAACGTCTGCGTTTGGGCAACAAGCTCGATCACGTCCTTATAGATCGGCTGGAGCGGAAGCGAATGCTCGTGTCCCGAATAGCCGTCGATCATCTGCGAAATGTTGAGCTTCATGTCGAGCGCACCCTCGGTGGTCGGCGAGATCTTGTTGTCGTAGCAGGCCATCGCGACCCACTGCCGGACGTTGCGGTCCCCGACGACGTATTGCTTGAGCGTATCGGTCTGATAGGCATCGCGGTACCGCTTGATGTAAAGATCTGCGGCCTCCTTGCTGTCGATGCCGACGCTTGAGAAAACGCCCGGCCCGGTCGTATAAACACGCGGCCCGAGTATCTCACCGCTTTCGACGAGGTCGGCGTAGGCGTAAACGTCCGTCGTCGAGCTTTGCGGATCGCGGGTCGTCGTAACGCCATAGGCGAGATTCGCAAGATACTGCCAGACCTGATCCTGATGGAGGTCACGCGGCGGCCACATATGGGCATGGACATCGACGAAGCCCGGGATAATGGTCTTGCCCGTTACGTCTATCGTCCGAGCACCGGCGGGTATCTGCACACGGCCTTTCGGACCGACGGCGGCGATGCGGTTATTCGTAACAACGATGTCGCCGCGTTCGATCACTTCGTTGCCCTTCATCGTGATGATCCGGGCACCGGAGAGCACGACCGTTCCCGAGGGCTTCGGCCTTGCCGCGGTTACCTTTACGGCCGTCGTTTCCGGCTTTTCGGCATCGACGCCCTGGCGATAGAAGTTCGTGCCCCACGACCACGTCACCGACTTGCCGTCGCGCGACCAATCGATATAGTCGCCGCCGAGCGTGGACATCTTTTTGAACGGTACATTGGCCGAAGGCCCTGCGAGATTTACGTTGATAGTATCGCGGCCCGAGCGCGGGACCGTGACGATATAGTGGCGGCCCTGGAGTTCAACAAAGACCCGGCTGCGGTCCGGCGAGATTCGCATCGCACCGGCCGAAGGCTGCTGCGGCGGAGTTCCCTTGCCGGTTACGCGCATGTGCATCCGGCGGTCCTGGCCATCAAGCCGGATGGAGGCGAGCCCCATGAACGTCGTCAAATAAACCCGCTCAGGGTCATCGGAAAAATGCGGAAAGCGGCCGCCTTGCGTCGGGGCGATCTGCACCGCCTGCCCGCCAGCGGCCGGGATGTATTTGAGGTCCGTCCCGGTCGAACCGCTGACACCCGTCACCTCGCGTTCGCCGTGGTGGCCGTGAAGAGCGGCTTCTTCCGGCGACATAAATTCGTGCCCCTCGCGAATGTCCGCGAAGAGGTGGTCGTCGATGGCTCCGGTGATGAAGACGATCTTGCTGCCGTCAGGCGAATAGGCCGGGTAAGAATAGAACGCGGCCTTGTTGGTCAATTGCCGCGGCGTGCCGCCATCGGGCGAAACGGACATTATCTGCCCGCCCTGCCGCGACCACGTAACGTAAGCCAATGAACGGCCGTCCGGCGACCAAGCCGGCATGAATTCGCCATCGGTCGCGGTCGTCACGCGACGCGGGCTGCCCGAGGGCAGGTCCATTACGTACAGCTTGCTGAAGGCCGTAAAGGCGACCCGCTTGCCGTCCGGCGAGAGTGCCGGATAACGGATCAGCCGTGCCTCGACCGTCGGGCTTTCATCGACCTTGTACTGAAAGTGCACACGCGGGCCGATCTCGATATCTACATTAACGGTGAAAGGAACATCGGTCGCTCGGCCGGTTGCAAAATCAACTCGGGCGACCTTGCCGTTGACCGGAACGAGCAGCGAGCGGCCATCGGGCATGAAGTCATAACCCGGATAGGTGTCGCGCGTCGCACGCGATTCCTGATCGTCGCGGGTGACGTTGTCGATCAGCCAGCGTTCCTGGCCGGTCTCAAGATCGCGGACGCGAAGTGCGGTTCGCGTCTCGAACCGGGTCGCGTAAACAAGGTAACGGCCATCGGGCGAGAGCACCGGCCGCATCGCCGAGCCCTGGGCGTTGGTCATCCGCGCAACCTCGCCGGTATCGCGGTCAAAGCGGAAGATCTGCCAGATCGGGAAGCTCGCGTTGTAATTGAATGGGCCGGTCCGCTGTGCGTAGTAAATGTATTTCCCGTCGGGCGAGAAAACGGCGCCCATTCGGTTTTGCGGCGGCTGCGGCGGCGGGCCCTGCTGTCCCGGAGCCGGCAGCGGCGGTGGCGGCGGGCCGACGCTTACGCCCGAGCCGCCGTCCTTGTGATACATATAGGGATGAAACGCCCCGATCGATTGATCCGACCGCGAAACGACGATGTAATTGCCGTCCTCGCTCCACGAGGGCGAAACGTACATCGCCCGCGGGCCTTTGGTCACCTCTTTCGGGTCGGTGCCATCGGCCTTCATCACCCAAAGATTCTCCGAACCGCTCCGGTCTGTCAGGAACGCGATCATCTTGCCGTCCGGCGAAAACTTCGGCTGGCTCTCGAACGACATTCCTCCGTGGATCTTGGTTGCCGTTCCGCCCTCGATCGGCATCGTATAGATATCGCCGAGCATATCGAAGACGATCATCCGGCCATCGGGCGAGACGTCGAGCGACATCCACGTGCCCTCGTTGGTCGTAAACTTGACCGACCGGGCGGGCTTCAGGGGAAGCGGGTCTTCCTTCTTCTTCTCGTCCTTTTTCTCATCAGCCTTGGGCTCTTCTTTCTTTTCGTCCTGGGCAAATGCCGGCAGCGGCATCGCCATCAGCGCAATGATAAATATGGCAAAAATGCGTCTAAGGGGCTCGGAAACGTGCATCGTATTCTCCTACAAACTGAACGAAACTTGATTTTGGTCAGATAAAGCTGAAATCATTTACGCAGATTCAAAAAGATAGTTTCACCCGATCCGGACGGCCGAACCGCCAAAAAACCGCCCCGCCAGACACGATATGTCGATAAAATCGCAAAACATCGACATATTATCTTGACATGTCGATGCCATCGACATATCTCGCGGATGTGTCGATAAAATGCGAAAATATCGACACAACAATGCAGATAACCCACGAGTTCCTTTTTGAGCGTATTAGGGAGAATCCGGTCGAGCACCTTGGCGGATATTCTCCGAAACTGATCCACCCATATTTTGTGGGTTACGGAGACGCCCTGCGTTTTCATGGACGCCCGCAAGTTAGCGGAAGACTTGGACCGCGGGAATTTTTGGATTGGTTTAGAGACAATTTGTACGGAGGGCGAGAAGGATTCGCCGCATTTTGTCATCTGCTTACAGACAGCGAAGAGAAAGCACTGGAACTTTTCTTCGAATTTCGCGCACTTAGACTGAAAGAACTTGATGCCACCCGTTCCGCCGCCGAGGCGTCAGATCTTAGCGATGATTCAGATCTTGAGCGACTCTCTATGACATCGTTGATACTTAGCGAAACGATGCGGACTAAGACGGCTCTTTATTTTGGAAATGATTTATGGCTGAGAGGAATGTGGGCAATGTGGAGCGGCTATATTTGGGCCGAAAAAGACATCGGAATTGAAGACTCGCAAGATTCACAAAATTTTTATAATTTTCAATATTGGTTAGATCGCCGTTACAAATTCACAACATCGCCCAATTGGGGCAAGTTGATGGAATTTTTGGGAATGGGCGTAAACGAGAATGCGCGGGAACAGTTCTACGATCATTTTGAACTATTTCTCGAAGGAGCCCCGCCTGATGGTCAGACCAAGCGTGTTAAGGAATGGATAGCCGCGTGTCTTGCCGATGTAAAAGAGCGGCAGAAGAAAGGTGAACTTTAAATGCTAGCAGTGAATGTGATCGGCGGTGGGCTTGCGGGGGTTGAGGCGGCTTGGCAGGCGGCGGAGCTGGGTGCGAAGGTGCGGCTTTATGAGATGCGGCCGGTGCAGCAAACGCCTGCTCACAGGACGGACAAGCTGGCAGAGATCGTTTGCTCGAATTCGCTAAAGACGGACGAGCCTGGCTCAGCGCCTTACCTTTTGAAAGAAGAGCTTCGCCGCGGCGGTTCGCTGGTTATGGAAGCGGCGGCGGCGACCCGAGTTCCGGCCGGTGCGGCCCTTTCGGTCGATCGCATCAAGTTTGCCGAGTACATCACCGAACGCATCGAAGCCCACCCGAATATCGAGATCATCCGCGAAGAAGTGACCTCGCTGCCGGGGAGCGCGGACACTCCTGTCCGCATGAGCGTCGCTTCGACGCGAACGAGTGCTGAAAGCGACGAGTCGTCAACAGACGAGGGCGATCTCGCCGGAGGAGCCGGCGATGCGGACAAGAGTGTCCGCTCTCCGACGATCATCGCTACCGGCCCGCTGACCTCCGATGCGCTGACCGCCGACATCATGCGCTTCACCGGCGACGACCAGCTTTATTTTTACGATGCGATCGCCCCGATCATCGCAGCCGATTCCATAGATATGTCCATCGCCTGGAAAGCGGCTCGATACGACAAAGGCGGCGCGGATTACATCAATTGCCCGATGGACCGCGAGCGATACGAGCTTTTCATTTCGGAGCTGCTCGCCGCCAAATCCGTCCCGCTGAAACGCTTTGAGGAAACGCATTGGTTCGAAAGCTGCTTGCCGATCGAGGAGATCGCCCGCCGCGGCCCGGAAACGCTCCGCTTCGGTCCGATGAAGCCGAAGGGATTGCGGCACCCGAAAACCGGCGAGGAGCCATACGCCTGCGTCCAGCTTCGCCAAGAAAACCTGATGGCCGATGCCTACGGAATGGTCGGGTTTCAGAACCACCTTCGTTACGGCGAACAGGCACGAGTGCTTCGGCTGATCCCCGGTTTGGAAAGCGCCGAGTTTCTGCAGTACGGCCAGATCCACCGCAACACGTTCATAAATTCGCCCAAGATCTTGAACGAAACGCTGGCCACCAAGCGCGACCCGCATCTCTTTTTCGCCGGGCAGATAACGGGCGTTGAAGGCTACGTTGAATCGGTCGCGACCGGTTGGCTGGCGGGGATAAATGCCGTCCGCGTTTTGAACGGAGAGGAAATGATAACGGCGCCGCAAACCTCCGCTATCGGCGCTCTTTGCCGCTATGTTTCTAACGTCGAGACGAAGAATTTTCAGCCCGTGAATATCACCTTCGGCCTGCTCGAACCGCTCCCGCCCGAGCTGCGTAAGAAATACAGGAAGAAACGCGAGCGACATATGATCCAGGTCGAGCGGGCATTGAAGGACTGGGACGAATGGCTGAGCGAATTTCACCGCAGAGACGCCGAGGCACAGAGCATGTTCATTTAGACCAGATCGTGGAGGTGCTTCAGTGGGAAGTGGGCATTATCTGCCCGCATTAGTTAGCCCTGCATAGCCACGCCGTTTACGGCGTGGTCGGTTACTAAAATGGAATTCTCTGTATTGATAATTCTGGCGATATTCCTCGTCGCGATCCTTTATTCCTCGGTCGGTCATGGCGGGGCTTCGGGGTATCTGGCGGTGATGGCTTTGCTGGCCGTCGCTCCGGAGGTGACGCGGCCGACCGCTCTTACACTGAATCTCTTCGTCGCCTCGATCGCAACGGTTCAATACTATCGGGCCGGCCATTTTTCGTGGCGGCTGTTCATTCCATTCGCGGCCGCTTCTATCCCGATGGCATATCTCGGCGGAACGATCCAGCTCCCGACCAATATCTACAAGATCGTCCTCGGCGTCGTGCTCGTCCTTGCGGCCATCCGCCTCGCCTGGCGTTTCGATGGAGATGAGGAGGCGAAGGAGCCGCCCGTTTGGCTTGCCCTAATCATCGGCGCCGTGCTCGGGCTTCTTTCCGGCTTGGTAGGCGTAGGCGGCGGCATTTTCCTGACGCCGCTGCTTCTCCTTCTCCATTGGGCGGGTGCGAAAAAGGCCGCCGGAGTCTCCGCGCTCTTCATTTTTGTTAATTCGGCCGCGGGCCTCGCCGGTGCCTGGCCCAAGATGCCGCAGCTTCCCGCGGAGGTCTATTTTTGGATCGCGGCGGCCATTGTCGGCGGCATCATCGGCTCCACCCTCGGTGCCCGCCGGTTCGATTCCCTTGTGCTGCGCCGCTTGCTCGCGTTGGTGCTTGTCTTTGCGGGCGGTAAACTTATTTTCGTCTAGGCAAAGATTTCCGGCTTTCGGCAATCAAACAATATCGGCCCATGCTCGTGTTGCGCTTTACGGTCATTTTCTTGATAGCCCTCGCGGCCTCGGCCGTGGCGCAATCCGGGCGCAATAAACCCGAGCCGACCCCAACTCCCCGCTCAACCCCGCGAATCACACCCGCGAGCACGCCGCCACGCGAGCGAATCGTCACCCCAACCCCAACGCCGACTCCGACACCCGCCGCTGACGAAGAGGTCATCCGCGTCGATTCGACCCTGATCCCGATCCCCGTCTCGGTCGTCGATAGCGAAGGCCGTGCGATCCGCAACCTTCGCCTCCAGGATTTTGAAGTAAAGGTCAATGGCGAACGCATCGAGCTCGCCGAACTGACCCGTGCCGAAACGCCGGTACGCGTCGCATTGCTTTTTGATAACTCGGGCAGCGTGCTGAAGGCACGCGAGTTTGAAGTGCAGGCATCGGTCCGCTTTTTCGAACGCGTCATCCGCCCGGACCGCGACCTTGCTGCACTCTTTTCCATTTCGACCATCGGCCGCCGCGAACAGCCTTTCTCTGCGGACCCGCGCGTATTGATCGATGCCATTCGCCGCCTGCCGCCGCCCGAGGGTGCGACCGCGCTTCTCGACACTATCGAGATGGCTGCCCGCTATCTCGGCGATGTAAGCGGCCGCCGGGTTATCGTCATCGTCTCCGATGGTGACGATACGAAGACCGACACCACATTTGAACAGGCGCTACGGCTTGCCCAAACGCTCGACTGCCAGATCTTCGTCGTTCACACGACCGAGTTTGAGAACTACATCCGCACCGGCTCGCGCCGCGGCAACGCGAACGTGCGTGCCTTGGCGGCCGAACGGCGTATGCAGTCATTCGCGAGCCAAACCGGCGGCGCCGTTTACACACCCATCGACGAACGCGAACTCGACGATGCCTTTCGCCGCATCTCGATCGAACTTGCCGAGCAATACGTGCTCAGCTATTACCCTGAAGAGCTTCGTGCGGCTCCCGGCGAATATCGGGCGATCGAGGTCAGCGTGAAAGCCCGGCCGGATGTGACCGTCCGCTCCCGGAAAGGGTATTATGTCCCCAAACAAAGGTAAGCTCTCTTGTGCTCAACGCCGCATACGAACAATTTCTCCAGCACCTGAAATACGAGCGGGGCATGAGTCCGCACACGCTGCGGAACTACGCCTCCGACCTTGAGCAATTTCGCGATCACCTGCTCGCAGTCGAAGGCCGCGAGGACTTTCCGGTGGAACAGATCGACCGGCTGACGATCCGCGAATGGATGGCCTCGCTTGATGCAAGCGGCGCGAAGAAAACAACGCGGGCTCGCAAGCTCGCCAGCCTCCGCACCTTCTTCCAGTTCCTTATCCGCGAGGGCAAGCTCGAGGCAAACCCCGCGAAGCTCGTCGCCACGCCGCGGGTCGAACGCAAGCTGCCGTCGCATCTCTCGATCGAGGACGCCGTCCGCCTGATCGAAACGCCCGACGCGAACACCGACCTCGGCCGCCGCGACCGTGCAATACTCGAGTTTCTCTATGCGACCGGCATCCGCGTCAGCGAACTCGTCGGCATAAATTTATCTGATATCGATTTTCGCGAACGGCTTGTCCGCGTTTTAGGAAAGCGGCGAAAGGAACGCATTGTGCCCTTTCACGAACATGCTCTGCAGGCGTTGCTGCACTATCTTGAAAAGACGCGGCCCGTGTTTCTGCTCGAATGCCCCGAGCCCGAACGCGAGCCCGATGCAGTTTTTCTCCATCGCCGCGGCGGACGGATAACGACCCGCTCGGTCGGCCGCATGCTCGATAAATACATCAAGCAATGCGCCGATATCCACAAGATCTCGCCGCACAGCCTCCGCCATTCATTTGCCACGCACCTGCTCGATTCCGGCGCCGACCTTCGCGACATACAGGAACTCCTCGGCCACGCCCGGCTCTCGACGACGCAGATCTACACGCAGGTCTCAATGGAGAAAATGATCGAGGTTTACGACCGCGCCCACCCCAAGGCATGATCGGATCATCCGCCGGTCATCCACCGAGCCGCCGCGAGCCACGGCTCACTTCCCATTACCGCCAGGCGAAGCGGATGCGACGCGATCAGGAGCAAGGCCCCGACGGCAAAGGCAGGCTCGAGCCGACGATTGCGCCACGTATCGACGCCGATCAGGATCAAAAGGACTAGATCCGGAAAGCCAAAGAACCAGACCGGACCGAGCGACTGAAGCGATGCGATCGGAACCCTTGCGACCGCCGCCGGCATGAAGTTAAAGGCCGTCAGCAGCATCATCCGCTTGTGAATGGCCGGCTTTTTGCGAAAGAAAAGTGCCGCTCCAAAAAAGACGGCGAAGAGAACGATATCAACGAAAGGAACTATCAGGAACGAGAGTGGTGGGATGCCTGCCGGTGCGGCGTTCATGCCAAACTTCGCCGCCGAGATCGCCGTAAGGTACCCGACAATGACAAGCAAAACAGCTAGCCCGATCGCGGCCATCCCGAGCTTCATATGAAGCCCGATCATTTTCCGGCGAACCAAATATATCTGAAGCGCGAAGACGGCGATCCATGCGACCATCAGAGCCGCGTGGATGCTCGTGATCAGACGATATTCGGAGAGGGCGGTCTGTAATTTGAAGTAATAGGTCGGGCCAAAACCAGCAAGGGTCGCCAACACCAAAAGCCCGAGAACGAAGAGAACAGCTTTTCGCTCGAAAAGACGCCTTCTTTGCGCAGCAGAGACGGGGAGTCCAACGGCTTCATTCATCGCCATCCGACAAGTTCTCCTTTACGAAATTTATCTTTCGCCGCCCTTGGTTCGTTGGTTGGAACCGGGTATTGCAGGGTTCGGTCGGGACTATATACCTAAATCCCGTGTTTCTCAAATATCGCGAATCGCTTTTCGACCATATCGCGTTCGAAGCCGTCCTCAACGAGTCCGTCAACGGAGCCATCGCGCAGCATATCGATAGGAATCAATGCAACAAGTGCAAAAAGGTCAGCCTCTTCTTCCTTGCGCGTTCGGCGGCCGACGCCGTGGTAGCTGGCGGTCTCGTTCGTGTTCGGAGCGTGCATCAGGTAGTGGGCAAATTCGTGGAACATCACGAAAAGCTTTTGCGTCGGCGGGAGTTTACTGTCAATGGCGATGAAGTGCCGGCCCATCACGCAGTAATAAAAACCGCTGACGCGAAGCGGCATCTCATCGACCGTGATGCGGTGGCGGCGGCAGAGCCGGTGAAAATCGCCCTCGGTCAAGGGCCGCTTGTTCCAGCCATTGACGAGAGATTCGATCTTTTCGCGGAAAAAGCGCATGGGATGTGAGAGTTCGAGTCCTGTGTGTTGCAGATGCAACTATATCGCATCCCCGCAAACGCGGTCAAGGCTTTCTACTTCTTATCGCTGGTCGCGCGGACAGCGCGGTCAAGCACCTTCTTCGCATCGCGGACGGCCTCGACCTTTTCCTGATGGGTAAAGCTCTCCCAGCCACGGAAGAACACGACGCCAAAATCCTCCGGATACTCGCGGCCCTCATGGCCGAACCACGCCCGCATCACGGCCTGCGGTTCGAGCGCAGCATGGATCGCCGCATCGATGTCGAACTCGGGCTTGCTGTCTATCTCGCCAAGCTGCTGCACCTCGGGCGAGAGCCTCATCGTAAGCCGTTCGTCGACGATCTGCGTGATCCGCTCCTCCATCACCGCTCCGAGATCGAGGGGCCGCTCGCCCTCCGCGAACATCTTACCCTCACCGGTCAGCAGCCAGTTGAGCGAAACGCCCGTTTCACGAGCCAGCTTGATCAGCACCTCCGGAGCCGGCAACCGGCCCTGAAAATAATTGCGGATGGTGGCGTGCGGAACATCAATACGGCGGGCGATGTCCGCCATCGAAGCATGCCCAAATAACTTGCGAAGCCGCTCAACAAAATCGCTGTTCATATTGCGTGAAACGTGCGTTTACCCCTTTCCTCCAAATATTAAGCCCACACCCAACGCAAATCAACCGCTCAACCTGACTCCTTTGCTGCTTCTCGTCCCCCCCCCTGTCTCCTCTTCTCCCTTCTCCTCTTCCCCTCTTCTCCAATGACGTCCCCGCGTCCGCTTCCCTCTTTTCCTCTTCTCTCACCACTCGCCACTGGCCACTCACCATTCACAATTCACCACTCCCGATCCATTCATCCTTGACACTCCACCGTCGCCAAAAGTATATTTGGAAGTTCGGCGCTAACCGCCCGATCTGCTCTTTTTACGTCGCTCAGCGGCCTCGCTTCGCCCCTCCGGCACTCCGAGCCCGCTCGCCCCATCAAGCCACCCTAGCTCAGTTGGTAGAGCATTCGATTCGTAATCGAAAGGTCATCGGTTCAAGTCCGATGGGTGGCTCCATTATAACCTCCATATAATCAGTAGTTTACGGTTCATCGCGGTTCTCGAGCGCCGCGGCTCATAATCGAGTAGGACTCACATTAGGACTCTAGTTGCCCCGAATTGGCGTTTTCCGGCTAGAATCTAACCGTTAACAATCGCTGCACTTTTCGGCTTCTGGCATCCTTTTCTTGATTGCGGCCGCCCGGTCCGCAGTCGGGCAAGTTGCATTGTAGACGACGCCCGAGTTCTGAACCCGACGATTCGATAAGGGGGGCCTAATTCCGCTATTTCGTTCGTGTTACCCGATTGCTGGTGACTGTGAACGAATCCGCCCTTGGCAGCGACCCAACAACTTCGGATGAAATGGTAAAATTGGAATTATAGCGAATAGGACGTCTACCGTTGAACGAGGACCAATCCGACATCTTAGTGCGAGCGAAAAGCGTGAAATGGTTGAGGCGGCGTTTCGCGGTGCGGAGCACATAAATAGACTTCTAATCGGGTTACAGCGAGAGTTCGTTGTAGACAGTGATTGTATGTCTCGTTCGGTTCGTTCGATCAGAGAACAGCAATGTTTGCTCAGGCGAATGGCTAAGATCATGCAAGGAGCAATTCAGCCACGGCATGCGTTCTACAATAACCGGCAACGAGCGGTTGAGCGCTTGTCTCGTGAAATCGCAGAACAAACCGGAGCTAAGTTCGACGATGTCTGAAATATCTTCGCTACGTCTATGAGAGCCTTTATTCGGCCGGAGAATTGATTGCAATGTACTGCTCAGTTTGTTCCAGTTCATCTCGAGCTCAGGTCATTGAAGACTGGGCGATTTCTGGTAGCCTTCGGGCCACTGCCCGTCGGCACGGGATCGGATACCGAAGCCTGCTGCGGCACATCGACGTTTGCCTGGCCGTGGTAGTCATGGACGACGAACAGCAAAGATACGCCGCGGCTCTAGCAGAAACTTACTCGAACTTGCTTTCGCACTTTGCATCCGTCAAGCGTAAGCGCCGCGCTAAGTCGATACTAAGAAAATCAGTCAAATTTACTTGGAGTCGGCGAAGCTGGACTCGCGGGACCCAGTCGTGAACTGATCAGTGCGGCTTTTATGGGCGCAACAAAATGAGGATCAAGCAATCCCCCCGGGGGTGGGTAGGGGGTATGCCCAATAAGGGGCCCCAAGACACTCTAGGGCCTTTAGTCGCCCGCCAAAGCGTTATTTTCTCATGCTTTGCTTCCACCAAGCGTCACAGGCAAATGTCAGTTACTTCGCAATAGCTACTCAAATTGTTGAGAGTAAAGGTAGTTGGCGATCATGCTAATCACCAGCCTCCTCCCGTTTAACGGACATATCGACGAAACGTAGATAAATGTATTTTTTTCAATACTTACCCCCCTCCAGCTATTGCAGGTGGTTACCGAGCGCGTCAAGCATTCGTGTCTTTCGCATAATTCGTGCACGCTTTTCCATCCCTTTTCGGATTTGTAGATTCTTGGTCATTCGCATATATTTGTCGTCAACATTTGCCACTGCTTGGCTGCACTTTTGTTTGCGTTAAATGCTGCGTTCATGCTACCCGGCATCGTAACGCGTAAAGGTGCCTGAGAGATATCGTAGGCGCAGTGGGTTGGATCGGGTGAGACACGGACTCGACAGACGCTGACTCTCCAAAAACCCCCACATCGTAAAAGCATTTCGCCCATGGAAGTTATCGACAACGTCAACCAGCTCTTTGGTGACAATCTTAAACAGACGCTGCGTGCAGCCACGAAGCTGCAGGTGGCTTCGGCTGCTTTTTCGATCTATGCGTTCGAGGCATTGCGCAGTGAACTTGAAAAAATTGAGGGTTTCGAATTCATTTTCACCTCCCCGACATTCGTTCCACATCAGGCGACCGATGGATTTCGTAAAGAACGCCGCGAATATATCATTCCAAAAGTTGAGCGTGAGCGCGGCGTTTACGGCACAGAGTTCGAAATCCAGCTAAAAAACAAACTTACGCAACGAGCCATTTCCCGCGAATGCTCCGAATGGATCAAGAGAAAGGCGAAGTTCCGCTCCAACCGGACTAAAGCCCTGATGCAGCAGTTCGCGTGTGTTGAAGCAGAGGCGGCGACCTATGCCTACATGCCCCTCCAAGGGTTCACCGCAGTAGACCTGGGCTATCAGAAGGGCGATGCGATCTCAAACATCATCACAAAATTCGATGAGGCCAGCGTCACCGAAACCTACGTTAACCTATTCAGCCAGATCTGGAACGACCCGGAGAAGCTAGAAGACGTCACACAGCGTCTTTGCGATCATATCGCGTCGGTCTACAAGGAAAATTCTCCTGAACGTATTTACTTCTTGATGCTATATAACATCTTCAATGAGTTTCTAGAAGATATTAACGAAGATGTACTTCCTAACGATCTAACGGGTTACAAAAAAAGCTTGGTCTGGAACAAGCTCTATAACTTTCAGAAAGATGCGGTTACTGGGATCATTAACAAGTTGGAAACATACAACGGCTGCATACTTGCAGATAGCGTTGGACTCGGCAAGACGTTCTCGGCCCTCGCGGTTATCAAGTATTACGAACTCCGTAATCGCTCGGTGCTGGTGCTCTGCCCAAAGAAGCTTGCTGAAAACTGGACGAACTACAATCGGAACCTTGTTACAAATATCTTCGCAAAGGACCGGTTCAACTACGACGTGCTTTGTCACACGGACCTTCAAAGGACCCGCGGAGAATCGCTTGGCATACCTCTTAGTAAAGTAAATTGGAGCAATTACGACCTCGTCGTAATCGACGAGTCACATAACTTCCGCAATAACGAACAGTTTCATGAGCGCGAGACGCGTTACCAGAAACTCATGAACACGGTCATCAAGCAGGGCGTAAAGACAAAGGTGCTGATGTTGTCCGCTACTCCGGTAAACAACCGATTCGCGGACCTTCGTAACCAGCTTGCATTGGCCTACGAAGGCGATTCCGAAAACCTCAGCAAACGGCTTCGTACGGAAAAAAGCGTCGAGACGATATTTCAGAAGGCTCAAAAGTCTTTCAACGAATGGTCTAAACTTCCTCCAGAGGAGCGGACCCCAGAAGCGATCATGAAATCGCTTGATTTTGACTTCTTTGAGTTACTCGACAGCGTAACGATCGCCCGCTCCAGAAAGCACATCGAGAAGTACTACGATACAACTGACATTGGCAGCTTCCCCGAACGTCGAAAGCCGATCTCTAATCACTGCCCTTTAACTCAGCGAGAGGATGTCATTGGCTTCAATGACATCTTTGCCCAGCTTACGTTGCTAAACCTCGCGGTCTATGCTCCGGTGAGTTATATCCTTACCAGCCGTTTAACGCGATACGAGGAGCTTTACGATACTGAGGTCCACGGAGGACAGGGCACCTTCAAGCAGATCGACCGCGAATCGAGTCTTCAGCGCCTGATGATAATCAACCTGCTCAAGCGGCTAGAGAGTTCGGTGCAAGCGTTTAGACTAACCTTGAGGAGGCTCAAAGATAAGAATCTGGAGACCCTAAAACAAATCGAAGCGTTTCAACAAACGGGCGTAGTTGCAAAGTTCACTGATGTATCGAACGCATATGCAGATATGGAACCGGAAGAGGATGATTTTCCGGATCCAGACGAAATGCAGATCGGCGGAAAGGTACAGATCGATCTTTCCGACATGGATGTGGACCGGTTTGAGCACGACTTAAAGGCTGATCTTGAGGTTATCGATCATCTCCTCGGTGAGATGGAAAAGGTGTCACCGGCTGACGATTCAAAGCTTCAGCATCTGAAGGTCTTGCTTGAGAGCAAGATAACGTCGCCAATAAATCAAGGTAACAAGAAGGTCTTGATATTCACGGCATTTGCGGATACTGCCGATTATCTCTTTGAACATATTTCGGACCATTTTCTCGTTAAGCACAACCTCCATACGGCGAAGGTGACGGGCGGTGAAAATCCGACTTCTACGCTCGAAAAGTTCTACGATTTTCAGTCGATCCTCACGCTATTTTCACCGCGTTCTAAGGAACGGGACTTGGTGATGCCCAACGAGCGTCGCGAGATCGATTTTCTTATCGGTACGGATTGTATCTCTGAGGGTCAAAACCTCCAGGATTGTGATTATCTAGTTAACTACGATATTCACTGGAATCCAGTCCGCATCATTCAGCGTTTTGGCCGTATTGACCGTATCGGATCAACGAATGAGTCCATCCAACTTGTAAACTACTGGCCCGACATCACGCTTGATGAATACATAAACCTGAAAGAACGCGTCGAGAATCGTATGGTCATCGCGGACGTGACCGCCACGGGCGATGACAATCCACTTAGTGCTAAGTCAAACGATCTGTCGTATCGCAAGGAACAGCTTCGTCGGCTGCAAGATGAAGTTATTGACATGGAAGATCTTAAGACGGGCGTTGCGATCACGGACCTCGGGCTTAACGACTTCCGAATGGACCTTGTTAACTACATGAAGTCTCACGGCGATGTTTCAACACTGCCGAATGGGCTCCATGCAGTCGTGCCGCCGATACCCGAACTTGGACTCACGCCCGGAGTGATCTTTGCCCTGCGAAACCGAAACGATGGCGTAACGACAACGCACCATAACAGGCTGCACCCCTATTATCTGGTCTATGTGAACGAAGACGGCGAGGTTGTTCGCAACCACTCCGACGTAAAGCCACTGCTCGACCTGGTCCGCTCAGCGTGTTCCGGTCGAAGCTTACCCGAGGCTGAAGCTTGTCGCATTTTCAATGATAATACCGACGATGGGCGCAATATGGAGGAATACTCTCAGCTGCTTAACCGCGCGATCAAGTCGATAATCGAGGTGAAGGACCAAAGCGATATTGACAGCCTTTTTACCGTGGGAAAAACGACCGCACTCGTGGGCGAGATATCAGGCCTCGATGATTTTGAATTGATCGCATTTATAGTTGTACAGGGAACCTAGTTCGAGATGTTGGTGTCGTATCCCACAAAAGCATATGTTGGTAAGATTCTGCCGAAGAGCAAGATCTATGAGAAGACGCGTGTCTCGGCAGCCCTGAAGCGAAAGTTCGTTGAGCAGATCGAACGGATAACCTGGGCCTACAAGCTATCGCCTGAAACAACCAATCTTCCCAGCTCGGAAACCGTACCAGAGATCGAGGTTTTTCAAATAGATCTCAAAGGTGCAGACATCTCGAGAGATGTGATTCGGTGCATCGACAAGGCGATCCCATTTCCGATAATTTACGAGATCGCCTCGCATGACCGGAGGAGGGTTTTGGCGGCGTTTAAGCGGCCAAGCGAAGGCGACTCGTCTAAATGGGTAACCGATGCCTATTTCGAGTCAGCTTGGGTTCGAAGCGATACCGAGCGGGTGCCACTTTTTCCGTCGATCGATCTTCGCAGGCTTTATGAACAACTTCTCAGCCGATTGATGCCGGTCGAGCGGCGGGCGGGTGAGGCCTTCGAAGATACATTGGCACGTGCCGCGGAGTATTGGCACCTTGAACGCGAGGCGGCATCGATACAGAGCAGGATGCAGAAGGAAAAACAGTTCAACCGGAAGGTCGAGCTAAATGCTGAGTTTAGACGACTGAAAAAAGAGATCGCGGCTTTGTCAGAATCGGGAGCGATAGCGACTGGGTGATCAGTTTTGATTCGTGTTTTTTCGTGTTAATTCGTTGCTTAAACTCTTACTCGTATGGAAAAGCTAAAAATGCACACCCCTGATTTTACTGATGAGAATATTGCTCGTATAGCCGAACTGTTCCCGAATTGCGTTACCGAAAGCCGGGATGAGAATGGAAAAATAAAACGGGCGATCGATTTCGATCAGCTCAGGCAGGAACTGTCGGGGAACATCGTCGAGGGGCCACAGGAAAGGTATCAGCTCAATTGGCCGGGCAAGCGTGAGGCTTTGCTCACGGCAAATGCTCCGATAGCAAAGACCTTGCGTCCATGCCGCGAAGAATCGGTAGATTTCGACACGACCAAAAATCTCTTTATCGAGGGCGACAACCTCGACGCCCTCAAGCTGCTCCAGGAAACCTACCTCGGCAAGGTCAAAATGATCTACATCGACCCGCCTTATAACACTGGCAGTGATCTGATATATGACGATGACTTCGCAGAGGATCGGGGAGCGTATTTCCAACGCACGATGCAGAGGGATGATGAAGGCAATCGGCTTGTCCTGAATTCTGAGACGAACGGGCGTTTTCACTCGGATTGGCTGAGCATGATGTATTCCCGACTTAAGCTTGCCAGAAGTTTTCTGAGCGAGGACGGCGTGATATTCATTTCGATAGACGATAACGAGATTTCCGGACTTCGAAAGCAGTGCGACGAAGTCTTTGGCGAGCGCAACTACGTGGCAAATGTTGTTTGGCAGTCTCGAACGTCGATTTCAGATGACCACGAGATTTCGATGAACCATAACCATACATTGGTCTACGCAAAAGAATATTCCGCTCTGAAGTTCTACGGTGAGGAGCTCGACCGATCCGAGTATAAGAATCCCAACAACGACGTTCGCGGACCTTGGAAGCTCGTACCCCTTGATGCTAACAAACCTGGTGGCGATACCATGTATCCGATTCGCAACCCGAATACTGGCGAAGATTACTGGCCTCCAGATGGGCGGAGCTGGGCAATAAATCCGAAAGAGTATAAGAAACTTTACGATGACAATCGCATCGCATTCGGACTTAAAGGCGATTCCGCTCCAAAGAAGAAACTATTCCTGAACGAACGACTCGCCAAGGGTGATACAAAGACGCCGAGTTCTCTTCTTCTAGATGCGGGCACTACAAAAGATGGTTCAGCCGAGATAACGGAGCTGTTCAATAAGAAGAAGATTTTCACGTATCCGAAACCGACGACGCTTCTCACGCGCCTCATTCAATACGGGGTCTACCACGAGAAGGATCAGATTATTCTAGATTTCTTCTCCGGATCAGGCACAACTGCGGATGCGGCCATGCAGCTAAATGCGATCGATGGCAGGAACCGTCAATTCATTCTTGTGCAGTGGCCTGAAGAAACAGCTAAGACTAGTGAAGCTTATAAAGCTGGCTACAAGACGATAGCGGAAATCGGCAAAGAGCGCATCAGACGGGCCGGTAAGAAGGTGAGGCAGGGGGCAGGTCAGAAGGGGCACGGTCTCGACGTCGGCTTTCGTGTGCTGAAGATCGATTCGTCCAATATGAAGGATGTTTACTATTCACCCGACACCGCCGAACAAGCGAGCCTGCTTGACCAGATAGGAAACGTAAAAGAGGACCGCACCCCCGAAGACCTTCTCTTCCAGGTGATGCTGGATTGGGGCGTTGATCTGTCGCTGCCGATAATGCGGCAGCAATGGATAATAGATAATGGACAATGGACAATATCGGAACCAGGAGCGACCGAAGATATTGGGACTGAGTCTTCTGCCGGGACATTCGAGGTCTTCTTTGTGGACGAAAACGCCCTCGCCTGCTGCTTCGACGATGGTGTCTCCGAAGACCTGATCAAGGAACTCGCAAAGCGGCAACCCCTCCGCGCCGTCTTCCGCGACTCCGGCTTCGCCTCCGACGACGCCAAGATCAACGCCGAACAGATCTTCAAACAAATGTCCCCGACAACGGAGATGAGGTCGATATAGCCAGCATGACAGAAGCCGAACTACAAACGATACTCTCTCGCCTGATCACTGATTGGGAAAACGAAGTTGTCGAGTTTAAGCGGGGGGGCGACAGCTTTTCGACCCCGGATATTGGCAAGTATTTCTCGGCTTTGGCGAATGAAGCGAATCTAAGAAACGTAACCCGAGGATGGCTGATTTTTGGAGTTGACGACAAGAGTCGGGCCGTCGTCGGGACCACATACCGAAATGACCGGAGTCAACTGGACGCTCTCAAGAACGCGATAGCCACCGGGATCGAGCCTAGCATGACGTTCCGGGAGATCCACGAGCTGAACCATGCGAACGGCCGCGTCATAATGTTCGAGATTCCCGCCGCTCCTCAGGGAATCCCTATCTCCTGGAACGGCCATTATTACGCCAGGGCAGGCGAGAGCCTTGTTTCGCTAGGGTTGGACAAACTAGACGAGATTAGAGCACAAACGGCCGAAAGCGACTGGACGGCGCAGATCGTCGATGGAGCCTCGATCGCTGATCTTGACAGAACCGCCCTTACGAGAGCCCGGGACGCATTCGCTCAGAAATATGCTAATCGATTTTCAGCTGAGGAAGTCATGGGCTGGACCGACGAAGCGTTTCTCGATAGGGCTAAACTGACTCAGGGCGGGCGAATTTCGCGTGCCACGATCCTTTTGGTCGGAAAGCCCGAGTCGGCGGCCTTGATCTCTCCGCATCCGGCCCAGTTAACCTGGAAGCTCGTCGGAGAAGAAACCGCCTACGAACACTTTGGACCGCCCTTTCTCCTCAATACTACTCGCCTCTATCAAAAGATCCGGAACGTTCAAATTCGTATTCTGCCGATGGATGAACTGTTCCCTATAGAATTGGCGAAATACGATCAGAAGATCGTTCTTGAGGCCCTCCACAACTGCATAGCTCATCAGGATTATCAGCGAAACGGCCGAGTGATCGTGACTGAATCCAGCGACCGCTTGGTCTTCGAAAGCGAAGGCTCTTTCTTCGAGGGAAAGCCAAGTGACTATGTTCCGGGAGCTAAGACTCCTCGAAGGTACCGAAACCCTTTTCTCGCCCAGGCGATGGTCGAGCTGAACATGATCGACACGATGGGTTACGGAATTCATGAAATGTTTCGCGGTCAGGCAAAACGTTATTTTCCTATGCCTGACTTCGACCTTTCTGAGGCGAACGCTGTTAAGCTGACGGTCCATGGAAAGATCGTTGACCCCGCCTACACGCGGCTACTGATACAAAAGACCGACCTGCCGTTTGGAGAGATCGTAGCGCTGGACCGAATCCAGAAAAAATTGCCGGTTGATGACCAAACGATAAGGCTTTTAAGGCAGGAGCAGCTAATCGAAGGAAGGAAACCGAATTTGCATGTTTCGGCGGCCATTGCAGCGGCTACGGACACCCAGGGTGAATACATAAGAACCCGGAGTCGTGGAGATTTTTACTCCAGTCTAGTCGTCGAGTATTTGCAGAAGTTTGGCTCGGCGTCTAGAAAGAACATCAATGACCTGCTTTGGGAAGAATTGCGAGGACTTGATAACGAGGGAAAAGACCGAACAATTGGCAACCTTCTTCGGTCGTTGAGAAGGAAAGGCAAGATCATAAATAGAGGCACCAGGGGTGATCCGAAATGGGAATTACTGGAGAAAGGTGATTTATGAATGGAGAAAGAAAATCATCAAATTGGAGAAAGGAGATCCAGCTAAACTCTATAGATTCAATAGTTAGCCTTTCTCCAAAGACGAAAGACTCAAGAGATTGGAGAAAGATGGATTAAGCATCTGCCTCTGTTCGTAAACGAATGAAGCTCAAATTCAAGATCCAGGAATACCAAACTGACGCCGTCAATACAGTAGTGGACTGCTTTGCGGGCCAGCCAAACACTTTGGGCGTCCAGTACCGCGTGGATCCGGGCCGTTCGACCGAAAGCCGCCCAATCCTCGCCGTGCAGCCCGACGAAGAGATCGCGGGCTTCGCTAACGAAGACTTTCGAATAACACCGCACCGGATCCTGCAGAACATTCAAGAAGTCCAGAGGCGGCAGAATCTTCCTGTTTCGACCCATCTTGTAAACGATACTAAAACAGGATGCGCATTCAACCTCGACATCGAGATGGAGACCGGGACTGGGAAAACGTACTGCTATATCAAGACGATGTTCGAGCTAAACCGACAGTACGGTTGGAGCAAGTTCATCGTCGTTGTGCCCAGCATTGCGATCCGCGAGGGCGTGCACAAATCCTTCGAAATAATGAAGGACCATTTCCTAGAGGACTACGGAAAACAGGCTCGCTTCTTTATCTACAACTCAAAGCAGCTTCACAACCTTGAGAGCTTTTCATCGGATGCCGGCATCAACGTGATGATCATCAACGTGCAGGCGTTCAACGCCACCGGCAAAGACGCACGCAGGATATACGAGGAGCTTGACGATTTCCAAAGCCGCCGCCCGATCGACGTCATAAAGGCGAACCGCCCGATCCTAATTCTGGACGAACCGCAAAAGATGAGCGGTGACGCGACAATGAAATCGCTAAAGGAGTTCAAGGCTCTTGTGATGCTGCGTTACTCGGCCACGCATAAACAGACCTACAACAAGATCTATCGTCTTGACGCCCTCGATGCCTACAACCAGAAGCTGGTCAAAAAGATCGCGGTTCGCGGCATCTCAGTCAGAGGACTACGCGGCACGACGGCCTATCTGTACCTGGCCGGGATCGATATTTCGGCCAACAAGCCTCCGGTCGCTAGGCTAGAGTTTGAGGTAAAACAGAAAACCGGCAACATCAAACGCCAAACGGTAAAGGTTGCCAAGGGTTATGACCTTCATCAGCATTCCGGTCTCGACCAATACGACGGATTCGTTGTTTCCGAGATCGACGCCAGGACGAATACTGTGTCATTCACGAACGGCAAGGAAGTCTCGGTGGGCGAGATCGCGAATGATCAGAGTGAAGCGTCTCTCCGTCGAATCCAGATCCGCGAAGCGATCCGAGCGCATTTTGAGAAGGAGCAGGCTCTATTCCCGCAGGGCATCAAAGTCCTTTCGCTATTCTTCATCGACGCCGTCGCGAAATACCGGCTTTATGATGAAAACGGTGAAGTTGGCGGGGAGTATGCAAAGGTCTTCGAAGAGGAATACGCCGCTATCAGCTCTGAGTTTCGTACACTCCTCGATGACCGATATACGAAGTACATCGACGAGATACCTCCCGGCCGGACGCACAACGGATATTTTTCGATCGACAAGAAAAGCAAACGGATGGTAGATCCTTCTATCGCCGGCCGTGGCGAGACCAAAGGTGAGGCCGACGATGTTGACGCCTACGATCTTATTCTCAAGGACAAGGAACGCCTCCTTTCGTTCGAAGAGCCGACCAGATTCATCTTTTCGCACTCGGCACTTCGCGAAGGCTGGGACAATCCCAACGTTTTCGTCATTGGCACCTTGAAACACAGCGACAATACGATCTCGCGCCGACAAGAGGTCGGACGCGGAATGCGCCTTGCGGTAAACCAGAACGGCGACCGCATCGACAACCCTGCGATAGTCCATGACGTGAACGTCCTGACGGTGGTCGCTAGTGAAAGCTATCACGATTTCGTCGAAGGCTTGCAGAAGGACATCCGCGAATCGCTATCCGAGAGGCCGAAGGTTGCTGACAAGGCCTATTTCAGGAATAAGGTTCTCCGAACCGCAAAAGGCGACGTCGTGATGACCGATGCGATGGCTGGCCACCTCGAGTTCTATCTGATCCAGAACGGCTACGTGGACGTGGACAGGAAGATCACTGAGAAATATCACCAAGCGAAAGAATCCGACTCGCTTGCAGAGCTTCCTCCGCAGCTCGCGGATTACAAAGAACAGGTTTTGCATCTAGTTGACAGCGTATTCTCTGAATCTCAGATGCCCGAGATCGAGAACGATCTTACATCGAAGGTAAATCCGCTCAACGCGAACTTCGAGAAAAGGGAGTTCAAGGAGCTTTGGAGTCGCATCAACAAGAAGGCAGCTTACACTGTCGATTTTGATTCGGCCGAGCTTATTGATAAGGCGATCAAATACCTTGACCGTGAACTTCGGGTGACGCAACTTCAGTACGTAGTACAACGTGGGCAGCAGGCGGATTCGACCACGGTTGAGGATCTCCATTCCGGCGACGGGTTCACGCTCCAGGAAACGGCTACGCTTTCCGAGAAGGTCTCAGTTCATTCGGATGTTAAATACGACCTGATCGGCAAGGTTGCGTCCGGGACGCAGTTGACCAGAAAGACTGTTGCGGCGATCCTCACGGGTATCAATAACGCGACCTTTAGCCAGTTCAAAGTGAACCCAGAGGATTTCATTTCGCGGGCCGTCAGCCTCATCAACGAACAGAAAGCGACCGTAATTGTTGAACACCTGGCCTACGACTCGTCAAATGAGGAGCATGGCGTGGAAATATTTACGCAAGACAAGGCTAAGCACGATTTCGTCAAAGCGGGAGAGCCCCTGAAACGACATATTTACGACTACGTTTTCACAGATTCAAAAGTTGAACGTGACTTCGTTACGGAACTCGACACCAGCGAAGAGGTTGTGGTTTATGCGAAGCTTCCGAAAGGCTTCGCAATTCCCACGCCGGTCGGTGATTGCAACCCTGACTGGGCCATTTCGTTCAAGGAAGGGACGGTGAAGCACATCTACTTCGTCGCGGAAACGAAGGGGTCTCTTTCGAGTATGCAGCTGCGCGAAATCGAAAGATCGAAAATCGAATGCGCCCGGAAGTTCTTTGCAAAGATCACGTCTGATCAGGTGAAATACGATGTTGTGGACTCTTACGGAAAGTTGATGCAGATCGTGAAATGAATAAAGGTCACCACGTCATCGAGGAAATCATGTTAAGTATTGCGAATACATAGGGCACCTTCGACTATGATGAGTCCGTGCTCTTTGGTTTCAAGAATTTCATCGCACGCCATCCCCTCGGTCTAGCCGTTGCAGCGTACCCGAGGTGGAATGTCCACGTTTTTCGTGTCACGGACAGCTGATCGAATTCCACTTAATTTGGCGGGCGTTTGATGGCGTGTCCGAGCCACTTTTCAGCGTTTTGAAAGGTCAATCAGCTTTCGATCACAGCCATTGCTTCGCAAATCGAGCTTTACAATCTCCGTATAATCAGTTCATCGCCGGGCTCTACGTTCGCTTTCACATTTGACTTTCTCGCTCCCCGGCAAGGTGCGAGAAGCGATGCTTGGATACCAATCTCTGCGAACAACTCCACGCTTCAATTAACGTCCTGAGAACGGAGAGTAACTAGAGTAGCTCCGATTAGAAGCCAAAACATCGAAAGCAGAACCACCTGGTTCAGCGTCGTGTTCATCCACGGGTGCAAAAACGTTACATATTTGCTCATTTCCTGCTTATCAATCCGCTTGGCGTCACCAGGCATTGGCGGTTCATCCAGTTGGGGTTTAAGTGGACTGAGGCCGGCTTTTAGATCCGCCTCGAAATCATCTATCTTCTTTTCGGCGTCGCGTTTGTAGGATTGTATGTTCTCTTTCGATTCTGCGATGATCCGATCGTTTTCACTCTCGATGTGTTTATAGTAACCACGGTCGCCGATCGGGCTGTTCGAAACAGCTCCCTCCTCTTCTAGAGTATTTAGGCCCGAAAGCCTTTTCATAGTGTCGAACGACCATGCTGCTGGCATAATAAGCCCGACGGCCCGGTTAAGGCCGCTAGGCACACCGATCAACCCCGAAAACAAAATTTGCGGTATCAAGACCAGCGGGACAAGGCTGGTAGCGAGCTCAGAGGTTTTTACGTTGGCAGAAATGAGCAGGCCAACCGCGATCCCAACAAAGGCAGTCAGCAGCATCACAAGAAACTGCGGGAGGCCGAAAAACTCTCCGGGCATAGGCATCAAGCCGGTCAGATCGAGCATCTTTAGCGGACCGAAAACCAGAATGCACTGAACACTCACGATAACGCTCAGCACAAAGACCTTAGAAAAGACATAAGGAATCAGCCCAACGTTTACCATCCGTTCGCGATCGAAGACCGCACGTTCGCGAATAATCTCACGAGCTGAGACGCTCGTCCCGAACCAAACCGCGACGAGAGAAAGAATGAAATACACGAAATCCCGGGTATTCTCTTCGCCCGTAACAATAAAGGTGAGAGCGGCGATTACCGGTGCCTGTGCAAAAAGTATGAGTAGGTTTAACTTATCACGGGACAAAACCTCTAAATAACGACGCGAAAGGGTCAACCATTGGACGAATGAACGAAAAAACCCGAGTTTATGACTAACCTTTGTGCTCGCGGCTGGTTGAATGCCGCTTTCCATCAACGGCTTATAAACGTTTTCTAGGTACTGTGGGGTTTGAGCAAATCTTTGTTTCCAGTTCTCGGCTACTCGTTCCGTTACCTGGTGTCGGTCACCTGCATTTCTTTTCAATTGTTCGGCAATTGGCTCCTCGAGCTTGTCAAATAGCTCCTTAAACGATGCGGCTCCAAAGTGCGACATTGCCTCGTCGGGTCGGCCGTAAAAAACGAGCTTCCCCCGCATCAGGACAACCAATTTATCAAACAGACTCACGTTCTCCATCGCGTGGGTTGTGAGTACTACCGTACGACCAGATGCTGCGATCTCACGAAACAGCCGCATTATCTTTTCCTCGGTCGCGGGGTCGAGTCCCGACGTGGGCTCGTCAAGGAAGATCACCGATGGCTTCGTGATTAGTTCGACTGCGATCGAGACTCGCTTCCGCTGACCGCCGGAAAGCTGATTTACAGGAACGTCGCGGCGTTCGGAAAGGCCCGTAACCTCTATCACATCCTGAATAATGCTTTCAATCTCGGGCTCTGAATTATCACTCGGCAGTCGAAGCTTCGCAACGTAGTAAAGCGTCCTGTGAACGGTAAGCTCACGATGGATGATGTCGTCCTGTGGAACGTAGCCGATCGATTGCTTCAGCGAATCGAGATGATGATAAAGATTCTGCTCATTTATTAATACGGCTCCGCTGCTGGCCGGACGCATCCCGTTCATTGCGTCCATTAACGTCGATTTGCCGGCACCTGATGGGCCGAGTAATCCGACAAACTCATTCGGCTGTATTGAAAGCGAAACATCGTCAAGCAGCCGAATCGTTCCCCCTCCTGAACGATTTTTGACATCCTTCGTAATTCGAACGGCGTCGATACGGGTTCGTGACCTTGTGTCAAACACACCGATCGTATTCGCGTGATCCACCCGTAGAAGAAACGGGCCGATCGAGGCCGTGTCATTCCCTCCCAAACCATGACGAACGACACGACGGCCATTAACAAAAACACCGTTCGATGAACCTAGGTCTTCGATCAATAGGCCACCGGAGCTTGAGGGTAGAATGCGAGCATGGATCTTCGACACCTGTGGGTCCGGCAATCTAATATCATTCGATTGCTCGCGGCCGAGCGAAAGGGATGGGCGGTTGCCGAGGGCGATCGTCTGCACAATCCGCGGTTCGCCGGGCCGTTGCGGCTTGGCACCGCTTACAGCAATTGTTTTGGAAATATCAGTTGGCATATTTGAGAACGTCCGCTTCCAAATCGGCAACCAGACATTGCAGGGCGAACGTTAAAAAAAGTTCTTTACTTTCAAAAACTTCGCATTTAGAATAGGGCGACATTGTTCCCCATTTTTGCCGAAAGAACAAGTAGTTGTGGCGAATCGGTGCTAGTCGGGCGGTTGTTTCACATTGTGAGCATATGTCGATGGCTTTGTACCGTTTTTCTCGCTAATACAACCGGACATCTGTGGTCTGCCTTTAATGGCGGCAAGGTTGGGTGCAAATGTCAACGCGGCTGTTTGCAGGAATCCTAGTTCGTTCCCCGGGAAGATGAAAGATAATTTGCTAAATAAAGCCTCACTCTCGTTATTTATCCTACTTTCATCGGTTTGCGGAACATTCGTTTACCCGCAGGCCGACCGACAATTGGTCCGGGAGGGTGCTGGCGCGAGCCAGCCTGAGAAACGGCTTGCGCTCGTGATCGGGAACGGCCGATACACCAAGGCATCGCCGCTCGACAATCCGGTCAATGACGCGAACGACATGGCTGCGGCGCTTGGAAAGCTCGGGTTCGAGGTGATCAAGGGGACGGACACGAACCTTGTCCAAATGCGGCGGCTTATACGCGAATTTGGCGAAAGGCTAGACCGGCAGAAGGGCGTGGGTTTGTTCTATTTCGCTGGGCACGGAGTCGAGGTTCGCGGGCGCAACTATCTGATTCCGGTGGATGCCGACATCGCTCGCGAGATCGAAACTGAGGACTACGCAATCGACGTCAACTCAGTGCTCCGGCAAATGGAGGCTGCGAATAACGGCTTTAACGTGATGATCCTTGATGCCTGCCGCAATAATCCGTTTTCCCGGGGTTGGAACCGCAGCGGCGAAACAGGCGGCTTGGCAAATGTTAATGCACCGACGGGTACGTACATTGCGTTTGCGGCCGCACCGGGATCGACAGCGTCCGACGGCCGCGGAACGCGAAACGGTATATTTACGGGAGCATTACTGAAACAGCTTCAGTGGCCAAACCTTAAACTCGAGGAAGTCTTTAAAAGGACACGCGAAGAGGTGATGACCGTCACTGGCAACAAACAAGTTCCTTGGGATTCGTCCTCGATCAAGGGCGATTTCTACTTCCGCCTTGATTCCGCCGCCGTTGTGACCAAGACCAACCCCATTCCCGCCGGGGACGCTCAGGTCGAGCAGGAATACTGGGACGCCGTCAAAAACTCCACCCGCGCGGCCGATTTCGAGGGCTATCTGAGGGAATACCCGAACGGCCGCTTCGCCGCGGTCGCGCGGGTGAAGATCAGGCAGTTGGGAGGCAAGACGGAGACGCCTGCAGCGGACGCATTGGCCAAGGAAGTCGGGCGTTACAATTTAGCTAACGGACAGAGCATTGAGATTTTCTTGGAGAACGGACGTCTCACCGCCTTTATAACCGGCCAGCCAAAGTACCCTCTCGAAAACGTTGGTCCTCGCAAATATAAATTGGGCGGTCTTCCGGACGGTATTTCCGGTTTCATAACTTTCAGGGACGATTCGCTTCTTCTCGAACAGACGCAAGGCCCCAACCTCACGTTTGCCAAGTCCAACGCTCCGGCGACTTCGAGCGAGTCGGCAAATGGCAACGTTGTTCCGGGTACGGTGCGCAAAAACTCGATCGGAATGGAACTCGTCTGGGTCCCGCCGGGCGAGTTTATGATGGGGTCGGAGAATAGCGGCGGGATGTCGGAACCGGTTCGTCGGGTTACATTCCGTGATGGATTCTGGATAGGAAAGTACGAGGTGACGCAGGGCCAGTGGGAATCGGTGATGGGTTCGAACCCGAGTTACTTTAAGAAATGCGGTTTGGAATGTCCTGTCGAGCAGATTTCGTGGGACGACGCAAAGGCCTTCGTCGCACGGCTAAACACCCGAAACGATGGTTGGGTCTATGCTCTTCCTAGTGAGGCGGAGTGGGAATACGCTGCCCGCGCAGGAACGACGGGTGACGCCTACGGGAACTTTGACGATATCGCGTGGTATGAGGGCAACTCGCGTAAAAGGACGTGGCCGGTTGGAAAAAAGCAGCCGAACGTTTTTGGTCTTTACGACGTTTTGGGCAACGTCATGGAATGGGTCGAGGATTGCATAGAGTATTATGACGAACTCGCGACGGACGGGAGCGCAAACACGACACGGAGCAAGACTGGCGATACTAACTCTCGAGTTTTGCGTGGCGGTTCTGTTGTCACTGATCAGGTGAGAACGACGGCGACTTACCGAGATAGTATGGGGTCGGTTGCTCGTTACTACTACATCGGCATTCGCGTCGTTGCTCGCCCGAGGTAGTCACCGGTCTCTTTGGACTTTCCATCTTTCTAATTGAAAGGAGGCAAAGCGGGCGTCCTTGCTCTTCGCGGCAAATGCGGCTCCGTCGCATACAAATCGCGAACTGGCCTGTCTGGCGTTCTCGACGGCAGATTTGCCGCAAGGATATTTGGATCGGTCGAACAACTCCCACGGGAGGCATTACTTTTCTTCCCGCGACTGAACCGCAGGTAGCGATGCCGCGAGGGTAGATAGTACGGAACTAGCAATAGCAGAGCTATTCCGCACAGCCGGCCGCCCGGGCCGCAAAATTGGTATCTTGGGAAGCATTGAGGAGACGCGAGCTTTCCGTAGTTCTTAGCTTCAATGCCTGGCCGATGACAATTGGGTCGATTGTTCTATAACGGTCGATACAGAAGACAACCCGATGAGTATATTTTTGACCGCCACTTTTGGCTTGATATTTGTTCTGTTTCCGATCACCGTGACAGCCCAGACCGTTCCAGCTACGTCGGCGCCGGCAACATCGGGAGTCGTTGCACTGGGCACGGTCCGCACGACCCCAGCCGGCATCGAACTGGTCTGGATCCCGCCGGGCGAGTTTATGATGGGATCGAGCGAAGCCGAGGTGGACGAGGCACTGGCCGAGTGCCGGAAACGCGAACCGGATTGTCTGCGTGTGCGGTTTGAAGATGAGACACCCCAGCGGCGCGTTTCGATCCGCGAGGGGTTTTTCATCGGAAAGTACGAGGTGACAGTGGGACAGTGGCGCGCTGTAATGGGCAGCGTTCGGTTCAACACGCTTGAATGCGGCCGTGATTGCCCCGTTGAAGGCGTAAGTTGGCGCTCCATACAGGAGCTTCTCGAGAAGCTGAATGCTCTTGATACATTCTATGAATATCGGCTGCCGACCGAAGCGGAATGGGAATACGCGGCGCGAGCCGGCACGACGACCGCATATTCGTTCGGCAAAGATATCAAAACGAACCAGGCCAATTTTAGATCGGATCAGCAATACTCCGACGAAGAGTGGCCGGAAGCCGCGAAGGTAGGAAGCTACGGCCCGAACGCGTGGGGACTTCACGATATGCACGGGAACGTCAGTGAATGGGTCCGCGACATATACACCAGCAACCACATTAACCTTCCCGTGGACGGAAGTGCGGTCGAAAGTTCCCAAGATGAATATCTCCTCAAGTTCCGGGTGCTTCGCGGCGGCAGCTACCAGTCGGGCCCATTCGATGTCCGGTCTGCGTCCCGCACACGCTGGCCTGACGATTCCGGGGTCATCGGAAACGGCCTTCGACTTGCGGCCCGTCTGCGGAAGGAATCGGAGGTTTGGCCCGGCATCGAAAGAAGCGACGGCATTGATGATTTTCGGCAGTACCTTGGAATGTTTCCGGAAGGCAGGAACGCGGGGGCTGCCAGAAAAAGGCTAGAAGAACTCGTCTGGAATTCGGTCAAGGCGACGCACGACAGGGGAAAAA
Source organism: uncultured Chloracidobacterium sp. (assembly GCA_964526245.1). Classification (GTDB taxonomy): domain Bacteria; phylum Acidobacteriota; class Blastocatellia; order Pyrinomonadales; family Pyrinomonadaceae; genus OLB17. The sequence continues at coordinate 29,983 of CAZGLZ010000007.1, forward strand.
TTGAGGCCTACCTGGCCGAATTTCCCGACGGAGCGAATGCCGCCGCCGCAAAAACAAGGCTGCGGGATTTGCCCACGGCGGGTACGGTACGCAGGAACCCGATCGGCATGGAATTGGTCTGGGTTCCGTTCGGTGAGTTTGTGATGGGATCGGAGAACGGAAAGTCGGACGAACAACCGGTCCGGAAGGTGACAATCGGCGACGGGTTCTGGATTGGCAGATTCGAAGTGACGCAGAGGCAGTGGGAAACTGTGATGGGCTCGAACCCCAGCTACTTCAAGAAATGCGGAGGGAACTGCCCGGTCGAGAACGTGTCGTGGATCGACGCAAGGGATTTCATCGCCCGTCTCAACGCCCGCAACGACGGATTCGTCTATTCGCTTCCGAGCGAGGCACAGTGGGAATACGCGGCGCGTGCCGGAACGACCGACGACCGCTACGGGGACCTTGACGACATCGCGTGGTACGTCAACAACAGCGGAAACATCGACATAGACGCGGACGCGATATCCGACGTCACGCGGTTGATGGACAACGGAGGTCGGACGAGGCCCGTCGGTGGGAAGCAGCCAAACGCGTTCGGTTTATTCGATATGCTCGGGAACGTCGGGGAGTGGGTCGAGGATTTCTATAGTCCGGACTACAGAGGTCTGGCGGCGGACGGCGGCGCGAACCTTACCGTCGGCGACGGAGCGTTCCGTGTTCAGCGAGGGGCTTCGTGGGCCTCAAACGGTTCCCGCGTCCGGTCGGCATACCGTGAGCAATACCGGGCCTCTGACCGCAGCCGCCTCCTCGGCTTTCGAGTCCTTGCCCGGCTGAGGTAGTTTCGTGACCGTTGTCGTTTGCGTCGGAGAGGTGACGGTCATTTTGAAGACCGCCGAACCGGACATTTTCGAGGTCGAAATCAGACCGAACGGCTGGCGGACGGCGATTACGATTATCCGGAGCGGAGTAAGTCAGACCGGTGGTTTGAGAGGGTTAGGAGGGGATCAACTGTGATTCGATTGAGAGTGGCGAGGGCGAACTTGATTCTAGGCTGCGCACTGATCGTCCTGTCGGGATTGTCATTAGTGTGTTTTCAATTTTCGGCGTCAGCCCAGGTGAAACAGGAGCCGAAGGCGGTGCCGTTGCCTGAGACGACACCCGTCAAGCCCGGAACCGTCCGCAAGAATTCGATCGGGATGGAACTCGTCTGGGTCCCTCCGGGCGATTTTATGATGGGTTCGACCGAAGCTGAAGTGAGGGCGGCGTTGCTCGATTGCCGGAGACATCGTTCCTACTCCTGCGGTGACCAGTGGGGCGCCAACGAGACTCCGCGGCGGAAGATCACGTTCGCCGAAGGCTTCTGGATTGGTAGGTTCGAGGTGACGCAGGGAGAATGGCAGTCGGTCATGGGCGACAACCCGAGCTACTTCAGGGATTGTGGCGCACGCTGCCCGGTCGAAAGCATCAGTTGGGAAGATGTCCGGTCCTTTCTCACACGGCTGAACGCCCAGGACAAGCAGTTCGAGTATCAGCTGCCGTCCGAGGCGGAATGGGAGTACGCCGCACGGGCAGGCACGACGACCACTTTTGCGTTTGGCAACGAATTGGATCCCGCGAAGGCCAATTTTCAGGGTACGCAGGATCTTGACTTCAGCACTACCCCTTGGAAGACTCTCCCGGTCGTCGGGAAAACCGTGGCCGTCGGCAGTTTCGCGCCGAACGCCTGGGGGCTCTGCGATATGCACGGAAACGTCTGGGAATGGGTTCGGGATATCTACAATCCTGGATACGCCGGCCTGCCGACTGACGGCAAGCCGAACTTGACCGCCGGTGATCCCGCTTACCGTGTCGTCAGGGGCGGTGCCTGGGATATTGAGGTTGCGCTTTACGCCCGTTCGGCCCATCGCGTTCGCTGGAAGTCTGGGTTTCGAATGAACAACACCGGATTTCGCCTCGTTGCGAGCGCAAGATAGTCACTTGGGAAACATCGAGGTCAGGTAGATTATGACGATTCGATTCGGGAACTCGATTCCCGCTAAATTGCTGACCGTACTGGCGGCCGTTTCTGTCCTTTTCCTGCAGTTGCCGGCTCAGACTGACCGGCGGCTCGAGCGCCCGGGGGCGGCGCGCGCCGGCGAGAAGCGTCTCGCGCTGGTGATCGGGAACGGCGCATACAAGAAGGCGAAACCGCTCGCCAATCCCGGAAACGACGCGGCGGATATGGCGAAGGCCCTCAGCGAGGTCGGCTTCGAAGTCCTTTCGGGTACCGATCTCGACAAGCGACGGATGGAGATTCTGATCCGCGATTTCGGGAACAAGCTGGCAGCCTCGGGCGGTGTTGGACTCTTCTACTACGCCGGCCACGGCGTTCAGGTCGGCGGCGAAAACTATCTTGTTCCGACCGACGCGGATATTCCGGAGGAGGACGAGGTCGCCTACTCGGCCGTGCCTGTATCGCTCGTGCTGTCCAAAATGGCGTCGGCGAAGAATGACCTCAACATCGTTATCCTCGACGCCTGCCGAGACAATCCGTTCGCCCGTTCGTGGCGGCGCTACCGGAGCGGCGGGTCGAACGACGGTCTCGCGAAGATCTCGCCTCCGACCGGGACGCTGGTGCTCTACGCGACCGAGCCCGGCAAGGTCGCCTCCGACGGGACGGCGCGGAACGGCCTCTTTACCGAGGCACTGCTCAAACAGATCCGCCGTCCGGGACTCGAATACGACCAGATGGTCAAGACGGTCTCGGCCGACGTCTGGCAGCGCTCGGACCGCCAGCAGCTGCCGTGGAAGGAGGGCAACACGCTCCGCGATTTCTATTTCGCCCCCGCCGGAACGTCCGCCGTCCGCGACCCCGCGCCAGCTTCCCCGACGACAACGGGTGCCGTCACTCCCGGCACGGTCCGCAAGAACTCGATCGGTATGGAACTGGTCTGGATCCCGCCCGGCGAGTTTATGATGGGATCGGAGAATGGCCACGCAGATGAGAAGCCGGTTCGAAGGATTACGATCGGTAAAGGGTTTTGGATGGGTAAATATGAGGTAACTCAGGGCCAGTGGCAGGCGTTGATGGGAGATAATCCTAGCCATTTCAAAGATTGTGGAACGAATTGCCCAGTCGAAAATGTATCCTGGAATGACGCCAAAGTTTTCATATCACAACTTAATTTGAGGAACGACGGATTTGTATATAGTTTGCCGAGCGAGGCTCAATGGGAGTATGCGGCTAGGGCAGGAACCACCGGAGATTACCACGGGAAACTTGACGACATCGCGTGGTATGCAAATAACAGTGGGCGGCTATATTATGACGCCGAGAGCATTTGGAAAAACGACCAGAGTAACTACAGTAGGACACTCAATGGCAATGGAAACCGAACGCATCCTGTTGGTGGTAAAAGACCAAATGCCTTCGGACTCTACGATATGTTGGGCAACGTGGCGGAATGGTGCGAGGATTGGTATCACGACAGCGTCCTTGCCTTGCCTACTGATGAATCGGCAAACCTGACGCGAGGCGAACAGAAGTTTCGCGTCCTGCGCGGTGGCATGTTTGATGGCCTTGCCAGCGGCACTCGTTCGGCGTTTCGCTTTCGGGTCACGCCTGATTTCTATGTCAGATCCTACGGTTTCCGAGTCGTCGCTCGGCTGAACTAGCTCATAGTACGATTTCTCGCAGGCGTGAATGCGGCGATGTGAAGAGTATGATTCTGCCTTGAAGAAAGCGAGAACCACACACCGTGAGCTAGCGGCCTAGACCCCGCAGAAATCGGACGGCCATAATGAAAAGAATCGATTCTGAAATGTTGTGTTGGGAGAGATAACATTGCCTATTTTGAATGCAAATCTTGAATTTGATGAGGTCCGCTGGCGGACGACGAGGAAGGCGAGCTACGACTCGCAGCTGTCGTTCGTCGGAGGCGGCCGGAAAACGCTTCTGCCCGCAGGCACCAAATTGTTCAGACTGGTTCCGTTGCCCAACGGAGACTATTTCCATGGCCAGTGGTGGATGCCTGAAAAGACCTTTAATCAGTTGAAGAATCAGACCAACAGGGCATCGCATGGTGGCGGCCGACTCTTGCGAAATCAAATTGTCCAGGGCCTGGCCCTACCTTCGGCGAACCAGCTTTGTGTGATCGAGATCGAGTTGGTCGCAAACGTTTTTGGATGGTCTGGAATTGCGTCCGGCTTATTTGACAAGCACGGCGGGTTGGAACAAATATTCCTTCCAAACCTTCCCCGCTCGGGCGATCCAACATTCAGCGATCACGCAAAGATCTCTGGGACGTTTTGGCTGAAATTTTGAAGTACCGCGGTTCAGGGGTCGCCGTTAAAAAAAACTTATGTCTATGGAAGATTGGGAAATTGGAGCGTCGCGGGTGAACGATTCAAAGAAAGCGAGCACATTTGACCGAACATCAGGTGAACCAACGTTGGTTGGACAGCTTCTGGACGGCAGATTCCAGATCGAAAAAGATCTCACCGACGACGGTGCCGACGCCGGCGGTATCGGGCGGGTTTTTTTGGCCCGAGATATGAAACTGTTGGGCCGACAAGTAGTGGTAAAGATCCTTCAGAAAAAGGCACTTGAAAATCCCGAGATAGTCCGTAAGTTTCATCACGAGAAAGAAGCTCTGATTCGATTGGAACACCCGAACATTGTACGAATTCTTGACTCGGGTACTCTTTCGGACGGCAATCCGTTCATGGTGATGGAATACATCAGCGGATATTCTCTTCGAAGGCTTTTACGAGAACGCAGCCGACTGAACTTGGACGAGGTAGCGAACATCGTTGAACAGGTCACCGCCGCACTCGCCGCGGCACACGCAAAAGGGGTTCTTCATCGGGACATTAAGCCAGAGAATATCATGCTAACCGCAGCCGATGAGGGTCGGGAGCATGTACGGCTGATCGATTTTGGAATTGCCCGCGTCAGCGAATCCCTCTTAGCACCCGAAACGCTGATCGGACACGGCTCCGGGACCCTGAAATACATCGCCCCGGAGCAATTAAGCGGAAGTCTGGAACAAACCGGTGCGGCCGATATCTTTTCGTTTTCGGTCGTCGTCTATGAAATGCTTACAGGTGATTTACCATTTAAGCCATCCTCTTCATATATTACCGAGGCCATAGTAGAAATGTATGAAATGCATAAGCTAGGCGTTACGGTGAAGCCATCAAGCCTAAGGCAGGATCTACCGCCCGAGGCCGAACGGATTCTGCTTTCGGGAATGCACTACGCGGCCGATCAGAGGCCAAAGGACGCAAGAGTCTTTGGTCGAGAACTCGCAGTCGCCCTACGGCTCATCGTTTCAAAGGATGGCGTGCACCCGGCACCTGCGTTTGTTGCGGGCCGAGGAGATGGCAAGGTCAGTCACGCTACCGTCGAAAGACAAAGCGATGAGGAACCGCAGTTTTTCGGAACTCCGCCGCCTATCCCGTTTCCTCAAACGGTGAACACAAGCTCAAAGCGACCCCTCTTGCTCGCCGCAGTCGCAATACTGGTGCTTGCAGCTCTTGCGATCCCTCTTGGAATTATTATTTGGAACAGCAGTCAGTCGGAAATACCGATCGCAAGCGCTGAGGATAGAGCTATAGAAGATTCTAGAGAGAAAGCAAACAGGACGGCGAACACAAGTTCTTCATCAGAACCGGAGCCCACCAGCCGCGAACTTTCCTATTATCTGATCGTCCAGAAGATGCGTGACGGAAAACCATTTGAAGATCCTTTCAAGTCATCTGGGCAGGAGATCTTCGAGTCAGGGTACAAGTTTAGCATGGCGTTCGAGTCTGACGCCGACGGCTATCTTTATCTCTTTAACGAAGGAAAAGATGAAACCGGAAAACTTCGGTTTTACCTACTTTTCCCCACACCGAGCATCAACGATGGCGTGCCGCGGATCCTAGCCAGAAAACGGGTCGAGACTGCGAAGAATACTTTTGGAGGTGGCCGCGGAACTGAATCCATATGGTTGATTTGGACCAAAGAAAAGGACGCTTCTTTGAATGAAGTTTTTGAAAGTGCAACCCAAGCATTAGGTTCCGTGCCGGCAGACGACGTCGCAACTTTGAGGGACTTCCTGGATAAGTATTCTGTAGTTAAGCCGGAATCTGAAAAGGACTCCGGTAACCAGCGAACGGTCATTAAAGCTAAAGGCGACACAGTTGTTCATCGAATTGAATTAGAACATCGATAGCCATATCGTCCCTCATGTTGAATTCCACGTAAGAAGCAAGGAGCATCAGATGCAAATCATCAAACGATCTAGGGCAGTGGGCCATCGGAATTCTGGGCAGGGATCAGGATTTTTCTGCCTGATCGCAGTACTATTCGCCAGCAACTTTGAGATGTCTGCCCAGACGAATTATAGGGAACAGCAAAAGCTGGCTTGCTAAAGTAAGAATCTCGCTAGCCTCGATAACCTGAAATATGAAGAGCTGTACTGTTTTTCTTTTGGTTTTTGTGAATTCTCTGTTCGCCCTAGCGCACGGACAACAGACTCGCCAACTTGAACGAGTGAAAACCATATCACAATCCGAAAATCGAACAGCACTCATTATCGGAAACGGAAGTTACGTCGATGTTCCTCTGCGTAACCCAGTAAACGATGCCACTGATATGTCTTCGGTATTGAAATCGCTCGGTTTTGAGGTCTTGTTCTATACAGACCTCGATCAGAACGGAATGAAGAAAGCGATCCGCGAATTTGGCTCAAAACTCAGGGCCAACGGAGGCGTAGGTTTGTTCTATTATGCGGGACATGGTGTTCAAGTAAAGGGCATAAATTATCTGATTCCGGTTCGCGCTCAGGTAAATAGTGAGGAAGAGGTCGAGTACGAGGGCGTCGAGGCAGGACTAGTTCTAGCCCAGATGGAGGCCGCCAAGAACGAAATGAACATTGTCATTCTTGACGCCTGTCGCAATAACCCGTTCGCTCGCTCGTATCGCTCGGCCGAAAAGGGGCTTGCTCAACTAAATGCTCCGTCCGGCAGTTTGATAGCATATTCGACAGCTCCCGGTTCGATTGCCTCTGACGGAACGGGTCGAAACGGGCTTTACACTCAGGAGTTGCTTCGACAGATGAAGGTCCCTGGTGTGAGCATCGAGGAAATTTTTAAGCAGGTGCGCATTGCTGTTCGCCGTCTTACGTCGGAGAAGCAGACCCCTTGGGAATCATCGTCTTTGACGGGAGCATTTTACTTCTCTGGAGCTAGAGATCCAGGTCGGCCGGAGGCGAAAACCACGTCCCCTGAGATAGCTGTGGACTCATCTGTCGAAGACGAATACTGGAATAACATTCAGGGCCGTAGTGACCCAAAGTTGTTTGAAGGGTACTTGAGCGAATTTCCGCGCGGAAAATACGCAGCCTTGGCTCGGCAGCGGATTAGCACCTACGAGGCACGCGATGAAACAGGCACGACAGCCACTCAATACTTGAACCGTGGCACGGATGCGTTCGGAAAAGGCAGGCACGACGATGCGTTAAGGGACATTAATCGAGCGATCTCGATGGCTCCCGATCTGGCTGGAGCATACTTTGTTCGCGGCAATGTTTACTTATTCGGCAGAAAGGCGTACGTCCGAGCTATCGCTGACTTTGACCGCTGCATCGAACTTGATGCCAGTTACACCGGCTGCTACAACGGCCGAGGCGTAGCAAATCACGAACTGAAAAATTATTCTAAGGCTGTCGCTGATTTTTCGGTGTCCATACAGCTAAATCCTCGTTGGGCGCCTGCCTACACCTTCCGTGCCAGTTCATATGACAAGCTCGGTGATAGCACCAAGGCAGCGGCTGATCGTGCAAAGGCGAAGGAAATCGGCGAGGGCAGGGCGGGGTCGATCCCTCAGCCGTCGCAAGCGACATCTCAATCACCTTTGCCACAAGTCAAGAAGACCATAGTGCAGGAATCGATGTTTACATTTGAACTTGTGAAATGCATTAGATCCGGAACAATGGTCACGTGCGATCTTGTTATTACAAATAACGAACGTATCGACAAGAAACTCGCCGTGCCATTCCCCGATACGAAAAACGGACGCACATTTGACGATCAAGGCACTCAGAGTGAGTTGGACTCATGGCAGATCGGCACTCAATCGAAACGCGAAGCGGTCTTGATCTCCGGGGTTCCGGTCAATGCGTATGTACGCTTTCGAAAAGTATCGCCCCAAGCGACTGTGCTCAAACGGATCGACCTTGGATTTGAGCAGAGCTTTTCAGCGGGCGGTTACTACAAACGGCGAAATGTGGTGGTCCGCTTTAGTGATATTCCTTTGCAGTGAGGACGATGAATTGCAGTTGCGATAGAAATGCGAACGAATATGAAATTACTAGCTAGCGCACTTTTCACCGTACTATTGGTCCAATCTTTTGTTTTTGCGCAAAGCGATCGACAACTAGTGCGCGAGAGGGCCAGCGGCACGGGGCAAAAGCGTCTGGCTCTGATCATAGGCAACGGTGCCTATGTTAAAGCCTCGCGATTGGCCAATCCGGTCAATGATGCAACGGATATGGCGGCGGCATTGACTAGCCTGGGTTTTGAGGTGATCAAGGGCACTGACACGGATCTTGTCCAAATGCGTCGGCTGATACGTGAGTTCGGCAATAAGCTCGCGGCTCAAAAAGGCGTCGGACTTTTCTATTATGCCGGACACGGCGTGGAGGTGCGGGGCAAGAATTTTCTTATCCCGATCGACGCGGATATTTCCAGCGAGGTCGAGACCGAGGACTACGCGATTGACGTTAATTCGATCATGCGTCAGATGGATGCAGCAAACAACGGATTTAACATTGTGGTGCTCGATGCTTGTCGGAATAATCCCTTTGCACGTGGATGGAATCGAAGCAGCGATTCGGGCGGACTCGCAAACGTACTTGCGCCTACCGGAACTTATATTGCGTTTGCGGCGGCACCCGGAACGACCGCTGCTGACGGCGTCGGGACACGAAACGGCGTTTTTACCGGGGCCTTACTTGCGAATCTGAAGCGGCCGGGACTAAAGCTCGAAGAGGTCTTCAAGGCTACCCGCGAGGCCGTGATGACGAGAACCGCAAACAAGCAAGTACCGTGGGATTCGTCATCGTTAAAGGGCGACTTCTATTTCAATACTTCCACGACTACAGGAGCTAAGAACCTGGATGTAGACCCGAAGCAACATTCGGCGACTGGAGCTGAAACCGAGGCATGGCGACTTGTTGAAAGAAGCAATGACAGAAAAGACTTGATAGCGTTCATGCAAGAGTTTCCCGAAGGATTTTATTTTTCGACGGCTGCGAAACGGTTAGATGATATGGTTTGGGCCGAGGTCAAGGGTTCGAACGATCGGGCGAAGGTGCAGGCTTACCTTGATGAGTTTTCACATAGCCCGAATGCGCCCGTTGCCCGCATCCTGCTCCGACAACTCGAGTCAAAACCGATCGGATCGGCCGCCGTAACGGTCCTTAAAAACTCGATCGGAATGGAATTCGTTTATATTCCCCCTGGCGAGTTTATGATGGGTTCGTCGGATGCTGAGCTCGATGAGGTGCTTTACGAATGCAAGAAGTACCTTCCCGAATGCAAGCGTGGACCCTTTACGGACGAATCGCCCAAACACCGCGTATCGATCCGTGAGGGTTTTTGGATCGGAAAATATGAGGTGACGCAGGGCCAGTGGCAGGCGATAATGGTAGACAATCCGAGCGAATTTGCCGATTGCGGCTCTAATTGTCCGGTTGAACGAGTCAGTTGGGATGACATTCAGGTCTTTCTAAAAAGATTAAACGCCAAGGACGACGGATACGAGTACAGCCTGCCCTCCGAGGCACAATGGGAGTACGCCGCCAGGGCGGGGACGACGACGGCGTTCGCCTTTGGCGACAGCCTTAGTTCGAGTCAGGCAAATTTCAATGGAGAATCCCCATATGCGTCGACCAAGGGAACGAACATCGGTAAAACGGTCTCGGTGGGCCGCTATCAGCCCAATGCCTGGGGGTTGTACGACATGCACGGCAATGTTTGGGAATGGGTGCAGGATATTTACAATTTTGGTTATAGCGGGTTGCCGACAGATGGTTCGGCAAATGTGAGTGTGGGAAACTCAAATTTCCGACTCTTGCGCGGCGGTTCGTGGAACAGCAGCGGTAGCCTTACCCGGTCGGCGCAACGTTTCAGGTACATTTCCGACGTCCGTAACAATGGCGCCGGTTTCCGTGTCCTGGCCCGTCTGAAGTAACCCTCTGTGCTTTATTCTTTTGCCCTTTGAACTGTTAAAAAAACAATTGAGAAATCTAAAACAGGAATTGACGATAATCCAAAAAGCCTATGACCTGATACTGTGTTATGTCCAAATAAACGAGAGAACACCGAGACTCCAAACGTTTAGTTAGAGTTCACGAATCGAGAACCAACTCATTTGATTCTTGAATTTGTAAACTTGGGCGAATAATAATAAGCTCGCAATTTTCGCGACGACCGATATGAGGCCAATATATGACGGATGAATCGTTTGCAAAACTAATCATCACTTGCTGCATTACACTTTCGGCAGTAACTTTCACAGCCGCGCAGAACCGAGTTCAGGATCGTTCGATTACGTCGGACGACTTTGCCAGTCAGCGTCCCGCAGCTAAGGCTCAGAATCCGCGTCAGCGACGCAACCAGTCCCGAGCATCCCGGCCTACTCGTGCGACATATAAGCTTGTTAAAAAGCCGACATCGGTCCGGTGGAATGCAAAAGGAAAAGTGCCGAGCCAACCAGCCGCCCCACCATCTTCAACTAAGATCTCTGAGATCGGAGTGACTATTTGGAAGCTGCGGCCTGCAGTTCGAGCTGATGTGGGCTTTAAGCTGCCAGTTAAGGTAAGCGGTGCGATACAGTTGTGGACGGCCGAACGCGTGAGCACGGACTCGCCGTTTAGGGCCGGCGACCGGATACGGCTTGCGGTCGAATCACCGACGAGCGGCTTTCTATATGTCATAAACAGCGAGATCGGCTCGGACGGAAGCCTCGGAGAACCTCATCTGATTTTTCCGGAGAATGCAACACAGGACAACTCTGTCGTTCCAGGGATGCTAGTAGATATTCCTGATCAACGAGAGGAGCTTCCCTATTTCGTAATGAATCCGAAAAAGGAAAATTACGCTGGTGAGGGAATAGCAATTGTCATCTCGCCGATACAGCTCAGATTCCGAACCGATTCCAAGGGTAAGATTGAAAGCGTTGATGACCTCAATGAGATAATGATGAGTGTGGAAGCGGAAGTTTTCGTTCGCACCGACCAGCGTGACAGAATATTCACGACCGCTGAATCACAATCCACCTGCGGAGCGAAAACGCGACAACTTACGCGAGAAAAGGTGGGCGTGCAGCCATGCGGGGCCGCAAGCCGGCAACTAACCCGCGAAGAGCCTCTGCCGCAGACAATTTATCGAGTTAAAACCGCTCCTGGGAAACCTGCGGTCGCCGTGATTGAACTGAGAACATTGAATTAGGCCCCGAGACGGCGATAGTGCTTTTTTGTCGTAAGCAGTGTATTTCGAAATCGCAAAGGTCCGCCGTGCATTTCAGGACCGCCTCAAATGCCAGCTTCCAGCATCCGGTGTGCGTTCGATGATATGCAAGACTGCTTATGATCTGATCCGGTTCAATTTGGGCGATGATGAAGGAGTGCTGCTTCGGAATCTATCCATGGACGTAGCAGATGAGCTTTCAGGCTCACAGGTGAACGTTCCGCAAGCAGAGATATTCAAGTACCTCTTCTCGCTATATCGCAGCCGTTGCTTCAGTTATCGTGACTCGGGCGGCGGGCCGTATAACCCACTAATAACGGGATTCAATAGTCCTGTCGACGATTGGGACGACCACTTTGTCATTTCGCAATCACGGCAACTTGCGTCGGGTGGTCTCCCACTGTTCCCTCAAAAGCTAAGCAAGCTATTCTACGAAAGCGAGGAGAAGACGGGACACATCAAGCGCCTTTTCGATCGAAGCGACATTCGGTACGAATCGCAAAGCGTGGTGGGGTACGTGGATTTAAGTTGCATCGCCGTCTCCGAACTCCTTCCGATGATTGACCTACCTTACCTTTGGGTCCGCCTGAGAACTGGTGTTTATTAGGGCGACAATTCCGAGTATTTATCGGAATCAGCGGAATTGAAAACTTATCCCCGCATGCGGTCTATCACTACCCGGGATCTAAAAAGCGCATCGTCGTTCCGTTCCGAACTTGCGAGCCATTGGCGGAAACGCCTCGTCAGCTTTCCGGCGTCCTGCTTACGGGAATGCTTGCCAAAAATCTTCTCCGTGCCCTATCCGGGTTCAATTTGTAACTAAGAAATGGGACGACATACTCTCCATCACTGTCGTTTTGTCTTCCACGGTTGGTTTAGTGGGTTTTCGCAGCATGTAATAAAATGAGCTGAGTCCTTGCGATCAAGTGAAGTTTCCTGATGCGGGGCCAAACAACTCCAGAAATCGGGAGGATAAGCCATTCAGGAATTACGAAGCCGTCGAGCCTTTAGTCGATACCGATTTTGATGCAGATTGAAACCTAGAATATGAGCGACTTCAAATTACCATCGACCGAATCATTTAGGAAGAATATCGAATCCAGCGGCTTACCCGAGAAGGTGAAGCAGGACGCATTGCGGGCGATCGATTACTCCCTGGCTCATCCCTCATCGTTGGCGGAAAAAATCGAACAAGTGCAGAGAGCGATCCGCGAAAGAGAAGAAATTAAGAAGAACTCCTAGACACCTAGGCTAGAGAGCAAAATGCGTGGGTCGATGCCGGGCCATCAGTTCCAACTTTTGTGGGGCTCGGTTAGTAAGCATAAGGCGACCCGTGTTAGCCGCATAGTTCTCGCAGGCACCTCTGTTGAATTCCCGTAGCTACCTCACAAACGCATTCGGCAGCGGCCGGTCGCCGGTGATGCCGAACTGTAGGATGAGCGGGCCTGCGGTTGACCTTAAGGCGAACCAGTTCGAGTTCGATGGCCTGAATACGGCCGCGTCGATCTTGCCGTCGCCGTCGTAATCGCCCGGTGCAGGAAGGTCGCCGTTCGCTCCCCACGGGAACGCAAAGAAACTCGAGTCTTCACTTCGAAGCACGTACCACTCGCCGGTCGATGGCCGGAAGTACGCTATGTCGGCCTTGCCGTCGCCGGTGTAATCGCCCGGTACTGTAAGGTCGGTCGCGGTCCCGAACGCGAACGCACGGTTGGCTCCGTCGCTCGATCTCAGGTACCACCACTCGCCGCCACCCGAGCCGCCGATCGGCCGGAACACGGCCAAATCAGCCTTGCCATCACCGTCGTAATCGGCGGGCACGGGTTTGTCACCAGCGATGCCGAACGGCGTTATTGCCACCTGCGAATCCGAAGACCGCCGCACGAACCAGGTCGAGGTCGAAGGCCGGAAGACGGCGGTGTCCTGTTTGCCGTCGCCGTCAAAATCGGCCGGCGAGGGCACATCGCCCGTCGCTCCGAACGGGAACGCGAAGAAGGTCGAATCCTCGCTCCTTAAGACAAACCACTCGCCCGTCGTCGGCCGCCAAAAGGCGATATCGGCCTTGCCGTCGCCGGTGTAGTCTCCCGGCACGATGGTGTCCGTCGGCGAACCGAAAGCGAACGCCCGGTTCCCGCCATCAGACGACCTCAAATACCACCACTGCCCCGGACCTGGCCTGAAGATCGAAATGTCTGTCTTCCCATCACCATCAAAATCAAAGATTGTATTGGTGGGCTCAGACACGTGACGTGTAAGCACCAAAGTCTTAATTGGCGTTCCCTCTGTTGCGTACCCCAACGTGACTGCTTTCCCATCATTTTGAAGCTTCACACGTTGACAATTCATTTCGTTACCAATCGTCACGCGAGCGTACCCATCATATCCATACAAACCATCTTGCTCGCCAAAAATAGAGAATCGTGAAAGCGTGAGAGGAAAGGGTGCTGGTGTCGACCGAGTCCCGCACGTAATTGTTCTGTCGTCCGCATCGATTGCGAGGGAGTTCAGAAAGGTCTCATTTTCCAAAACGGAGCCAGATGTCCCGAAGCTTGAGTCGAGATTCCCGGACGAGTTCATTCGGCGGAGAAGGCTTACGGTCTGACCGTTTGGCCGTGAACTCCCAACCAGCAAAATTCTGCCCTCGCTATCAATTCCTGCATCGTATAGTTCATCATTCGTAGATGAGGTATAGAGGGGTAGTACGCGCACGCCGCTAGAGCCAAACGTCGAATCAAATCCTCCATCTGACATGAGGCGCACTGCTGCCTGCTGATTCGACGCCTTACCTAACATCACGACCTTTCCGTCCGGTTGAACGATAATTCTACGAACCGTGTCGCTACCAGTTCCGGGGCTGATTGGAAACTCTGCCCGCCCATTGCCAGCAAAAGAGACGTCGAGTGAGCCATTTGTATTGAATCGAACGGCTAGAAAATCATTGCCTCTTGACTGCTGCGAATTAAAATAATACCCGCCGATCAGGATTCTTCCATCGGTTTGAATCGCGATCGAAGTGCCGAATCCCAGTCCGCCAGTCGCCAGCCCCAAAGTTCCGAATTTCGTATCTAGACTGCCATTTTCGTTGATCCGAACTACTCGGACATTGCTACCAGCATCTCCAGCAACGAGAAGTTTCCCGTCGGCCTGTCGCGCGATCGCCTGCGGAGTAAAAGTTGAACTCCCATCGCCAATCGAAATTAATACGCGCCCATTTGTTCCGTAGGCGGTGTCAACAGACCCGTTATTAATGAACCGAATAAGCAAGAACTGAGGTCCATTTGGTCCAGCGACTCTCGAAAGAGTAATGAAACGTCCAAAATCGTCGATAACAAAATCGATAGGGATATTAAAATCATCGTTACCGATATTTTCTCTAACGACGCCGCCGGCATTAAATCCCGAGTCCAAAGCACCGGCTGAAGCGGCCTGTGTATGCTCAACTGCTGCACTTGCGAATGCGACAAACAGGCTGATTATCAAAGCATGGAATTTCATAATTATATCAACTGGCAATCGACTTGCCCTTTTCATGGCTTGGGTCGCTTAACCTAAGTTCTTTACGAATATCTGTGACCCGAGAACAAAATGTGCTATCAAACTGTAGGCCGTAATACGATCCGTCGACTAACTCTCGCCGCCACAATTCAGCAATTCGCTCCCTCGTCGCAAAATGCTTCATTCCGTTTGTCCAGGAATCCCAAACCTGCGGGTATATATAGCCCTTGAGATAGAAGACGTACTCTTCTCCACACAGATTGAAGTAATCGTAGAGTGTTGAGATGTCTTTTTCCGAAATCATACCAGACTCACGATAGATACGGTTTAGTGGTTCATTCAGTAAATCGTACCGCTCGTTAAATCGGTTGATTAGGTCGTTGGCGAAGCGAGCTTCCTCCAATTGTTGTTTTTGAAGGAGAAACACGAAGGAGAACAACCCGCCGAAGATCGCGATGAAAAGTTGCCAATTTATTCCATTCGTGTAAAGAAGAAACGTGCCGACTATGCCTGCCAGAAAAAACAGAAGACCTAAACCAACGCAGTGATCGTGGACAAACCACTTGAGGTTGCGTTCAAACGCACTTATTTTGCTCGGAGGGCCTACCTTGGCAACGACCTTGCGATCAAAAGTTTTTTCAGTATTCATTTGGGGAACGAACGCCCTAACACGGCCAAGGGCAAAGCTTTGGAATTACCAGATGATACTGAAGACTATGATGGCAATGCAACAATTTTTCCACAACGACTCGTTTTCCGATCGGGAACAATTAGGATCCCGTGAATCGTTTTGGCTATTGACTCGTTTGTTCCGGGTTGTTACTTTTGGCCGACTATGACAGTCTGTGCCAACAGGCATTTCGTTCGCACCAAGAGGAACGTATGTACTGCACTTAAACTATGAACAAATTCAAAATGCCATCAACGGAATCGATCAGGGCGAACATCGAATCCAGCGGCTTACCAGAGAAGGTGAAGCGGGACGCATTGCGGGCGGTCGATTACTCATTGGCTCATCCCTCGTCATTGGTGGAAGCAATCGAGCAATCACAGAAAGCGATCCGCGAAAGAGAAGAAATCAGGAAGAAGAACTCCAAGAAACCGACGCCAAAGAACTAAGTGCGTGGGTTGATTGCTTTGACACCTTCAAGCGGACCTTCATCCCTCCGACCGGGGGCTGGAGGTCGAGGCGTCAATTCCCGTGAGCATCATACAGCACGCGTTACGCGTCGAATCCGCGTAAATGGTTTTACCCCCGGTAGATTATGAAAGTGCAAAACATGTCTCGTGAAGAGTTGCAGGCGGAGATCCTGAGGTTAGACGCGTTGATTCAAAAGTCGAGCGAGGCAGGATTGCGGGTGGTCGAAGAAATGTTGAAGCAACCCTTATCATTGGAGCAAATGAGGGAGCAAGTGAGACGGCAGGCTCAAGGACCCCACCAGTCAGACGCCAAGAAAGCATCTTAGAGGATTACGCCCGTGAGTCGTTCCAGTTCTGCGGCCGTGCGGCGACCCGTATTTGGACACGGATCGCACGAACGCAATAATCTGCCCCACTAACCAGCTACTTCCGCAAGCTCTCGTGTAATGGCGGCCAAGGTGTCCTGATCGGTTACGTGCGTTTTCACGATGTCAGCGATAAGTAGCATCAATCCGTACGCCTGCTCAAGGGAAATAGTCTGCCCCATGTCCTTCAGACGCCTGGCCTCAGAATCAACCAAGCGCCTGCGTTGTTCGATCATCGGCTGCAGAGCTTCGTATTGCTTGTATGAACGGATTCCCTGACGCACCGTGACCTTCATTAGGTCGATCACGCGACGTGATTCTGCAAAATCTTCGTTTTCAATTGCATTGTCGAACTCATCGAGCAATGACCCAAGGACCGTATAGAGCTCTGCGGACTCGCCAGTTCGTAGCTTTTCCAATCTCTCCTGAATATACATCGTGACAAGCGCGATCTCATCCCTAAGGTCCGTCAACTCTGGGTCGTCGACTGCTTTCTTGTAGCAATCCGACAAATGTGTCGGCAGATACTTGGAATAGCGGCCGTGCTTGAACGATGGTGATGCGTGCCCCGAAAGTGACGTCCCTCCGTGCATTCTGCAGCGACCGTTGAACATTGCCTTTGTTCTGCACGCACCACCGCTCCTCGTCTTGGCTCCGCATAGTTTCTGCAGCGTTGTGTTGTTGTTCGTATCGTTTTCCATAAATTCCTCCTAATCTGAGTACTGCATGGGGTCTCGACGACTGTATGGGGTCATCGAAACCCATGAACAAACGAGGCTCGCAGCGATCGTATTGCCGCGGTGTCCGGACTGCCGAGGGCGATCGCGACTAGTGCCGAGTATTCGTCATCGAATGCCCCAGTGTCAGTCCATGACAATCTTCCTTTATTTCAACGTTTGGCCTTCGTCACTTCCTTCTTAAGTAAATTTCATCTATTCCACTCCTTTTGTTCTCCAAGATTTGCAACAACTTTGACCCGGTTCTTATGTGCAAAATGAACATACGCCCGAATCGAAAGTCCTCCTATCTCAGCTCTCAGTACACTTTACCGAGGAATATTTCCCGTCGGTAAAACTCCCTCAGAAGTGTGCGAAGTATGCACTGTTGTGTTCGATTTCCGGATACCCGTGGAACTGCCTCCATCTACGGCCGTGTCACCCCGATGCGCCGGAACACCCACGCTCGCTTCGCCGTTCAACGTGTTGGGCCAGACGTCTCGTGTATACATCGATTGCACCCCCTGCACGCTTTCATATGCCTCTGAGGTTTTTCTTCTAAGTGCTGACGTTATCCGCACAACTGATTTCCGCCCCCGCTTTTCAGGGAAACGAACGGAAATATTATGAGCCTCGAGTGCGGGTGATAGCCGCGAAAGATCATGCCGAAGCTTCTGAGCGTTCTTTGGCCAATCTCGCCGTCGGGATCTCTGGTCGCCAGCTTTAGCGGTTAGTTCCGCAAGTAAGTCCGCTGTAAATATCGGTTCGTCCGGGAATCTGCCGTCTTTTTCTGCATTCAGTTCGAGAAACACTTCCGCGACAAGCGAATCGTCGAGGACACCTGCCTGCTCGCGCTCATGAGACTTCTCGAACGCCTTCAGAAAAGCTCCTGAACTGCAGCCAAACGACCCCTCCGCGGCAACCGCCCAGATCGCGAAGTCGGCCATTCGTGGCAGTTCTTCCACTCGCGTTAACTCAAGGTTCCGTAATGCCATCGATACAGCGTCGAACACGGCCCCGAGTAATCGCGGCTTAGCTTTCTCGAATCCAGCCAGCACCTCGCGTTCGGTCTTTCGTTCCGCAGGCGGGATCGCATCAAGTTCAATTGATATCAGACGGTTCACGAAATCTGTACGCATTGCATAGCCGCCGATGCCGTTGAATATCTGGGGACGGCGAGCTGTGAAGGTTGTCTCGTCGGAGTCCGCGTGCAATGTCCTTCGCCCAATACCGCCACCCGTTGATAGCCTGCAATGCGCGTCACTCATAGCATCGGACAGCGTGGACACGTTATCGAACGACACGAGGTAGCTATTCTGCGCGGCGATCAAAAGGTCTTCTTCCTTCCTCGGACATGAGCGGTGGGGCATGCTCGCCGGGTCGATAAGATCCTTCACCAGACGAGCAGCGGTGCTCTTCGCCGACCCAGGCGGACCACTGAAGGCTAGTATCGGGTAAGGGATATTCGGGGCGAAACAACCGACGATAAATGCTTGTAACAGGAGTGCGGCATCATCATCTTTCACACGCACGTACTTTCTAATGTCAGACAGATTACCGCCGCTTTGGGGTGTGCAAAGAGTGCGGAGTGTGTCCGGTCGCCGAAACCGGACCGGCGAAGCCGCGGCCCCAATCACCCGCGACCCGGTAGCTGTGACCTCAACTTGTTCCCACGCATCATTCCCAAGATCAACGTAAACATTGCCGCCGTGACCGGCCGCACGGACGTAAACATCACGCCGAACGCCGTCGAAGCAAGCCCGGCCACTAAGGGCGTTTATGGCGTCCTGGATCGACTGAGTACTTGGAGCCGAGCTTTCCGCACGGTAAAACTCCCGGGCAAGGTATTCGCGGAACGCTTTTGAGTGTAGCCCGTACGTCTCCAGATGCCCCCCAATGACAATGGAAGCGAATGCTCGCCCATCCGCATCATGAAAATATTCGGCATCACTTGCTAATGCGGCGAGTCGGTCGGCCTGCTTTTGTTTGGGCAGAATGAAGTCTTTCGCATTATCGAGAATCGAGACGAGCCTTAAGACGGCGTACGCCTCGTCCACATCGCGCTCAGTCTCTCCCAAAAGATCATCAACCCCGTTGCCCGTGTAGTCCCCGGGCATATCCGCGAGAAATACTTCCGCCCCCCTCGCCGATAAGACCTTCGCGAATTGGGTCCGAGCTGCCGCCACACTCTCATTCGTACGTACGTTGGTGTCGAATAGAACAAAAACCTTCCGATTCGCCAATTCGATCAGATCGAAATCCGAAAGTACGCCCTTCACGTTTCGACGTGCACCACCGAAATTTTGAGTCTTGCCCACAACACCGCGGAAGTTCCAAACACCCGACAGTCCGATCGGTACAAACTTTCGCGATGCGAGTGTCGCCGCCCGCGATAGCGCGAGAGTTTTCTTTTCGCCCTCAACGAAAACTATCGGCATGGCAGTGTCCCGGAGTTCGTTTTCAGTAATACTGCGAGGAAAATAGAGCATATTCCCCCGGCCCGGCGGAGACATGTACTTCCCCTTCTCCTTAATGGTGCCGTCGGCGGTGCGCTCTAAGTCGGGTTGGTCCCGGCGTAGCCTATACTCGCGCGGAGAATCTTTACCTGGCAGAAAATAGGGAAAGATGACTCCCGCATAGCTCCTCTCTGCGCTCCTTCTGCGGCCAACAAGATCGGCGCCCTCGTCGTCTGAAACACGCCGAAGCTCGGCATGCTCTGCAACCTGCCTTGTGATGAACGAAGCTGCAAGAGACTCAACGTCGTTATCTGTTAACGGTTCGCCATACATCATGCCTTCACCCCCTCGCCGATCGCGCTCCTTAAATTCTTCCGTTCCGAAGTTGAGGATCTTTCGCGAATCACATATTCGACACGCTGTTGGCACCCCTGGCAATAGCCATCAACCGAAAACCGCATGTATTCAGAGCCACATTTTTTGCATTGAACTCCATCGCCAAATGGACTAGCATACACAATAGAAAACGCCTTTCTTGAATGCCTGTTCAAGTTAGTTTTCGGGCCGAAGTTGCAGCTTCGGCCTTTCTCATTTTTGATCATCTTGATTCCCCTCCTTGCTTTCGGTTGCCTCACTTTTCCACGAACGTGGCTTGCAAAAAAAGGTTTCCAGATCTTCGGGCCGGTAGCAGACATATGCCCCTAACCTCACAAACGGCAAGCCCTTTTTGCGAGCTCGTATCAAAGTAGCCTTAGACAATGGCCACAGTTCAAGCACGTCCTTTTCTCGTATGTATTCAGTCAGCTTCATAAATACGTACAGTCCTCCTCTTTCGTGATTTTGACGTCCTGCGCAAAAGCAAGACGGGTGCTGGCAATTTCTGCCAAACACTGTCCATCAAATCAGCGATCTTATCTTGTTAGAATTTTGTTAGGTTTTGGTAGGGTAAATCGCCTTCTCAACCCCTGAAACACTGTGCGTAGCGATTGTGAAGGTTAGGTTTCTGTTAGGGTAACGTACTGGTCTTGCGCAGAATCGAGCTTGCTTTCAGGATTGATATCACCTCTCGAACCCTTTCCAAATCCTTGGTGTGTCGGGGGCTTGCCGAAACGATTGAAATGCTGTGCATATTCGTTAACCCATTGATTTTTTCAATTTCCTTTGCTAGCGGTCTTGCGATCCCGTCAACTGCATCGCCTACTGAGCTATACTGTTTCCTTTTTGGGCTTGCTTCGCTAATGAAAAGCGCCCATTGCTTACGCGTGAAGTGACACAACCGACTCCACACCTCCTTCTGAATCTGCGGTGCTGCATCTCTGAACAATGGACAAATCTTCGCGAGTAGCTTTCCTCGATTCGTTAGCTCGCTTGGCGCACTTTGATCAGAGTTCCCCAGATCGTCCCTACGTTCCTTTCTTTTCTTTTCCAAATTGAATTCTTTTTCAAGTACCTCGAAGTGATCGTCAAGAACGCGCCGGTACACCCTCAGAATCTCACGCGTTGGTAAAGGAGAGTGTTCTGCGAGAACTCTTTGTACTTCAGCTACTTCAGAACCCATTTCAAACTGAGCAATCCTTTCGAGTCTCTCCATTCGATCCGGTAAATTGTTCAGACTGGCCAATCGCCCGGAGATTCTCCCGGTGATTACCGCGTGTGCGATTTTCACCGCAAAAATTAATGAGGTCGCCTCGGTAAGAGCTACCTCAAGGCCGCTTTCTATTTCCAACTTCCTGATACGAAGATATTGTTCAGCAGACAAGTCATTAGGCGGGTGTGGTATCTCCTGTCGAATCTCCTCAAATTCTTCGTAGGTAAGGCCGCCCGCTGCAAGACGTTCTAGCGCCGCACGGTGTTCGTCAGTGAAGACTTGACTTATATCTATTTCCACTCGAGAACCTCTCTGTTCATTCTTAGTCTGCCTTAGATTAATCGTCTGCTCGCTCCAGAGATTCGCGTGGGGTCAGTTTTGTAGCTATCCCGGAACGTAAGTCCATTGCGGTTGAATCATTCGATAGTATCGGGCCAGTTGTTCACTCTGGCATCATTCGCCGCATTAATCCGTTTCGCAGCATCAAGTATCAGTTCCACGTTGTCGGTCGACGTGTAGTGCTTTTGCGTTGTTTCGAGTCTCGTATGTCCGGCGAGTTCCGCAGCAATTCCGATCGAGAGACCGTCAGCCTGAAGCCGGGTAACAAATGTTCTTCTAAGGTCGTGGAACGTCAGGCCTTCGATTTCTGCGACTTTAAGGGCCGTTCGCCACGATCGTTTGAAATCATTGAACGGAAACACCTTTCCCTCTGCACCGAAGTTCGGCAAACTGACGAGCTCCTTCCGCGTCCGCTCTGATAACGTCGTCAACCTGGTCTTCTGCGTCTTCGTATGCGTGCCCAGCACGCGGACAACGCCTCGATCAAAGTCGATGTCCTGCCAATCGAGCTTCAGAATTTCCCCGCGTCGCAAGCCCGAATCTAACCCCAGCAGTATAAGGGCTTTCAAATGCTGGTTGAAGCCTTCGACGTTGGCGCAAATCGTCTTTCCCTTGCGTTCGTAAATGATCTCCCGATCTCCGTCACAAGATGCGAGCAAACGGCCTTCTTCGCTCGCCGTCAGCGTTCGGGTCCTTGCCGTTTCTGCGTCCGCGTCTATCGCCTTCGATCCTAACGTTATGTCACGACTGATCCATCCTTCCGCGTGAGCAAACTTGACCATGTGTTTGAAGATCGCAAGGTCTCGATTCACGGTCGAGAGCCTGACCGGATTCCTTTCCGATGGCTTGAGCTGACCTTTCGCTCCTCGCCGGTCGCCTTGCTTCAATCTCCATGATTTGTAGCCATCAAGGTCGCTGCGTGTGAGGGAAGCAAGTTTGCGCTTTCCGAAATACCCGACAAGCGAATCGATCGACGAGTAGGTCTGCTTGTACGACTTGATTCCCGCGACTTTTCTTCCGTCAACGATCTCCGCGGGACGGTAGAAGGTTCCCTTCGAATACTCGGCAAGGTCACTGAAGGTCATCTTGTCGCCGACAGCACTTTGGCCGTGCGTTTTCTTTAGATCTGACTCCAGGAGCTGTCTGGCATCAACCGCATCGTTCCTCGTTGCAAACTGATACGTTTTTCGCTTCGTGGCCCCATCCTGATCGGTGAACGTAAATCGCAGCGTCCAGGGTCGCTGATACGGTTTCGCCGTCTTAGAGCTTTTCTTACCACGCCGAAAAATTGAATGTTTGATCTCCATACGCACCCTCGATCAATTAGTAGGACTCATTTTAGGACTCAATTTGAGTCCTAATTATGCCACAGCATGATACCGGGTGCGAAACGCTGCAAAGGAAAAGTTGTCACGAAAGCCAATGTTTATCGAGCCTTGGGCGTTTATTTTCAGGATTTCACGGGGTCGGCCCAAAACTAGCCCATTCCATTCGTAATCGAAAGGTCATCGGTTCAAGTCCGATGGGTGGCTCCATAAAACGAACATTTGCAGGAAAGTTACCGGGTTGCGGTCGGCGTCGTCTTCGCCCGGTGAGTTTGAAGGGGTCACCCGGAGGCGACCGCGCAGAAGGCTTTTATTACGCCCTTGCCGTTAGTGAGAGCGTTGAAAAGCTGTTCGTAATTTTCTAGTCCATCGACAGGATGTGTTAGCAGGCGTTCGAGCCAGTCGCCGTATTCGAGCACGGCGGCGGCCATGTCTTTCGCCCCGCTCTCAAAATATTCTCGATTCGCATTGACCGTCCCGACCATCACGCGGTTGCCGAGAACGAAGTCGAGATTGATCTTGTCCGCCGGCACCTCAACCTTCCGCTCGCCGCCGGTCACACTCGAAAGGACCAGGACGCCGTTCTTTTCGAGCGCCTGCATCGCGTCAAAGACGATCGGCGAAAACCCTGTCGCTTCAAAGATGATGTCAAACGCACCGTTTTTAGCTGCGAAGTCCTGAACAGCAATGTCCTCGGTCGAAACGTACCGAGCTCCAAGTTCCTCGATGAGGTCCGAGTTCAAATATGGTCGGGGAGAGCGTCCGAACGTAACCACCTCGATGCCCTTCAGCCGGAGCACGAGCGTCGCCAGCAGCCCGATCGTCCCCGCTCCCAGCACCGCCGCTCGCCGTGGCCGCCAAACGCGAAGCCGCCGCTGTATCTCATAGGCCTGTGTGATGCCCTTCTGCACCACGGTCATCGGCTCGAGCAGAACGCCGACGTTCTTCAATCCCCGCGGTATCTTCACGACAAACTCGGCATCTTCGACGTAGTATTCCGAAAGAAACCCGTGCCGCAGATTGATGCCGCGTTCAAAGTACTGATCGTCGGTCGTCATGTCGTTCGTGCCGATCAGGTCATAGATGCTGCCGCCCGGCCGTCTTACCGTCGCGACGACATAGTCGCCGGGCTTGAGCTCGCTGACTGCCGGCCCGACCTCTTCGACCACACCGAACCCTTCGTGCCCGATCACGAGAAAGTCCTCGCCTTCCGGGGCCGCACCATATTCGGCGTTGTTGATCTCTTTGTCCGTACCGTCAACCCCGACACGGAGCACCTTCACCAAAACTCCTCGTCCATTCGGCACATCATCTACCGATGGCTTTGGCATTTCTACCAAATGAACTGAATCCGGAACGCCCGGTTTAACTGCTATTGCTTTCATGATTCTTTTCCCTAAATTTCAAATCTGTCCGAACGCTCATTCGCCGCTTTGCTGCAAGAGCTTCGCGACCAATCCGGTCCACCCCGTTTGGTGGCTCGCCCCAACGCCGCGGCCATTGTCGCCGTGAAAGTATTCATAGAACAGGACGTGGTCGCGGAAGTTCGGATCTTCCTGCATCTTCCGGTCGTCGCCGAAAACCGGACGCTTGCCCGTGGCATCCTTCAAGAAAATATGTGAAAGCCGCCGCGATAGTTCCTGCGAAACTTCCCAGAGGTTCATCATCCGCCCCGAGCCGGTCGGGCACTCAACCCGCAGGCCGTCGCCGTAATAGTGATGAAACCGCTGGAGCGATTCGATCAGCAGATAGTTCACCGGAAACCAGATCGGCCCTCGCCAATTCGAGTTGCCGCCAAAGAGCCCGCTGGTTGATTCGCCCGGCTCGTAGTCCACCCGGTGCACTTCGCCATTGACCCGCATCTCGAACGGCCGGTCGAGGTGAAAACGCGAGAGTGCCCTAACGCCGTGCGGCGAGAGGAACTCATTCTCATCGAGCAAAACTTTCAGCACGCGTTCAAGCCGTTCGCGGTATGCGACCGCCAGCAGCCGACGCTCGCCTTCGCCCGGCGTCTTCATACACGAAACGTTGCCGATCAGGTCGGGCCGGTTCTCGATGAACCAATAGAGCCGGCGCTTGAAATCCGGGAGCCTATCGAGCACCTCCGGCTCGATGGTCCCGACCGCGAAGAGCGGTATCAGCCCGACCATCGACCTTACTTTGAGCGGTGTGTTGCCGTCGCCGTGAAAATGCAGAACGTCGTAGTAGAAGCCGTCCTCCTCGTCCCAAAGCGAGATGCCCTCGTCGCCAAGCCGGTTCATCGCGTTCGCAATGAAAAGGAAATGCTCCCAGAACTTGCTGGCCAGGTCTTCATAGGTGTCATCCTCGGCCGCAAGCTCCAGAGCGATCGCCAGCATGTTGAGGCAGTACATTGCCATCCAGCTTGTGCCGTCCGATTGGGCAAGCTTCCCGCCGGTCGGCAGCGGCCTTGAACGGTCGAAAACCCCGATATTGTCGAGGCCGAGAAATCCGCCTTCGAAGACGTTGTTGCCCTCGGCGTCCTTCCGGTTGACCCACCACGTGAAGTTGAGCAGAAGCTTCTGAAATACACGGGCGAGAAACTTGCGGTCGCCTTTGCCATTGCGCTTCTTGTCGATCTGGTAAACGCGCATCGCAGCCCAGGCATGGACCGGAGGATTGACATCACCGAACGCCCACTCGTATGCCGGTATCTGCCCGTTCGGGTGCATATACCATTCACGGAGCATCAGTATGAGCTGCCGCTTTGCAAAACCGGCATCGACCAACGCCAGCGGAATGCAGTGAAATGCCAGGTCCCAGGCCGCATACCACGGATACTCCCATTTATCCGGCATCGAGATGACGTCAGCGTTAAAGAGATGTCCCCAGTCGCTATTGCGGCCGCTCTTTCGCGACTCCGGCGGAGCGGGCATCGCCGGGTCGCCCGCGAGCCATTCGCGAACAACGTAATGATAGAACTGCTTTGACCAGAGCATCCCGGCAAATGCCTGCCGCTGAACATTCGCAGCATCGGCGGAAAGTCCTGCCGGACTTAACCCGTGATAAAACTCATTGGCCTCGGCCTCTCGCTTCTCGAATACGCTTTCGAGATCCTTGAAAGGATCTGAAGCACCGCGTCGCTGTTTCGACAGCCGAAGCCGGATCGAGACCTCGCCGCCGGCAGGAACGGTCCGTCGGAAGCTGACCGCCGCTTTCGTCCCGCGTTGCTGCGGGTTTACCGCGTCGGCCTCGCCGTTGACCACATATCGGTGAAAAGCATCCTTCACATAGGGCGTGCGGTTGGCAGAGCCGTAAAGCCGCTCGTTGTTCGTTTCGTTTTCGGTGAAGATCGGCTCCGCATCGTCCGCCTCGAAATGCAGTTCCCATTCGCCGAGCAAAGGCGACCGCGACAGGATCTTCCCGGGCGCCGTAAGCTCCAAGCTCTTTCCTTCATCGATACCGTTCCACGACCACGTATTGCGAAACCACAGCGTCGGGAGGAGCGTCAGTTCCGCATCCTCAGGGCCGCGGTTCGCGGCGATTACGCGGATCAGGATGTCGTCAACGCCCGCTTTCGCGTATTCGACGAAGACGTCGAAGTATCGGTCTTCGTCGAAGATACCCGTGTCCAACAGCTCGAATTCCATCTCGCCGCGGCCGCGTTTCTTGTTTTCTTCCAGAAGCTGATCGTAGGGGAATTCGCTCTGCGGATACTTGTAGAGCATCTTCATGTAGGAGTGCGTCGGGGTCGAATCGAGGTAGTAATAGAGTTCCTTTACGTCCTCGCCGTGGTTGCCCTCGCTGCCTGTCAGGCCAAAGAACCGCTCCTTGAGGATCGGGTCTCGGCCGTTCCACAGCGCCAGCGAGAAACAGAGCTCCTGCTTGCGGTCGCAGATTCCGGCGATGCCGTCCTCGTTCCAACGGTAGGCTCGCGAACGCGAATGGTCGTGCGGAAAATGGTCCCATGCCGAGCCGTCGGAGCTGTAGTCCTCGCGGACGGTTCCCCACGATCGCTCGCTTAGATATGGCCCCCAGCCACGCCAATCCTTCTTTTGTTCGTCGGCCTCTTTAAGCCGTTTCGCTTCTGCTTTCATCACGTCACCAATTCCAACACGCCAACGCTTTATTCCGAAACTTCATAAACAAAGGGCGGCACGCCGGCCGCCCCATTTCAGATCCCGCAATGTCGTTCGATCAGCTCTTGCTGATGCCTGATTTAGCCTTCAATTCCTGCCAGTTCTTGTCTGCGTTAACGATCCGCTCGGCCTGATCTTTTTCCCACGTGGCTTGAACCTCTTTGTTGTAGTTCAGGTACAGCTTACCATCCACGATCTTCCATGCCTCCGGGTCGCCGTCGGCAGTATAGTTCTTCGAAACTGCATAAGCGCAGTAACCGCCGTATTGCGGTGCATATTTTTCCGGATTCTGCTGAAACGCCTTGCGATTCTCTTCGCTCGAAAAATGCCACTTCACGCCATTCCAAACGTATTCGAATTGCGCGTTGCCTTTAACGGCCGAATTGACCGCAAAATACGCGACCGCATCATAACCCCGAAGCCCGAGCCCATCGGCGGCGGCGTTGAATCCTGTCTCGGATATTGACGAATTGCCGCATGCGGCAAGCCCCACGGCCGCGGCTGCAATGAACGCAAATACTGCGATCCTAATTCCGGTTCTTCCCATTTTCTTCACTTTGCTCCTTGTTCCGTTAAACGAACCGCGTGCCCATCCGGGTCACGCACAATTGCCGCTCGTTTGAATCCGAGCACGCTATCTTTCATATATGCCGCGCCGCTCGACACATATTCCCATTTCATCTTTTCAAGCAAAGAAATATCGTCTGCTGCGAAGCTCGTTTGCCAGTGCCAAAGGTCATTTGCGGCGGAAGGACGCGGGTATGGCCGGCCCGTTCGCGGGGCCAGATATTCGAGAAATTCGACGGCGATGCCCTCTTCCGGCGTCGCGAGGCCCGTGATCCGAAGCCGGGCTCCGAAGACGTTGTTGAGCCGTTCCTGTTCCGGGCCGTAGTTCATGCTTTCGCCTGCGACGCGGAGCCCGAACTTATCGCGATAGAATGTGAGGCTCCGGTCCGTGTCGCTAACGGCGATCGCCGTGTGATCTATGCCGAGAAAAAGCCGGTCGCCATTCGCGAGCCGGTGCCATTTCTCCTTTCCCTTGTCCGGCGGAAACTCAAGCACTTCAAGCACATGGCCGTCCGGGTCCTTGAAATAAAAAGCACGGATGCCGGCCGCCGGTTTGATGTAATCGGGCAGAGTCTGCGGCCCGCTCGAGGCGTGTTCGACCTTGTTCGCTCGGAGCCGTGCGTACGCCGCGTCCATGTCCGATACGATTATCGCCACGTGCTGGAACCAGAGGTCGTTGCTCCGCGAGTCCTGCGGGATCGGCCGGCCGCGGGGCGTTAAGAACTCGGTCAGTTCGATCACCTCGTCGCCGAGCCGGAGCCTGACGATACGCGACCGTGCCCCGAAAACTCCGGTCAGAAGTTCGTACTCGCGTCCATGGATCTCCGTATCGCTTTCTACTTCAAACGTCAGCACATTGCGGTAGAAGTCGATCGCCCTGTCCATATCCGAGACGGTAAAGCCGACCGACTCGATTCTCTTTACCGGTGCCGCGTCGGCCGAAGCGATCAGGACAAACACGGCAAGAGCGAGAAGAACTGCCCGCCGCATTCGGAAGAGGTATTTTGTGAGATTCGCTCGTGTCATCCCAGCCTCTCCAGAATGTGCCGGCCTACGCGAAGGGCATTTGCCATTATCGTGAGAGCCGGGTTCACCGCCGAGCTCGACGGAAAGAACCCGCCGTCAACGACGTAGAGGTTGTCCAGGTCATGCGCCTTACAGTTGCGGTCAAGCACCGATGTCGCCGGGTCATCGCCGAACCTCACCGTTCCGTTCTGATGGGCAACGCCCGCAAGCGGGATCTGTTGCCCGAGGTAGAGGTTCCGCGAGAATAGGCCTTGGTGGCACTCATGGCCGTGCGTTTTGCAGGCCCGCTGGCTTTTCATCAGCTCCTTGAGCTTTGCCTGCAGCCGCTTGTGCGGCTCCAGGTTGTTCGGTGTGTAGTCGAGCACGATGTCGCCCTGCTTGTTTAGCGTTACGCGATTTTCCGGCCGCGGAAGGTCCTCCGTCGTCAACCAAAAGTCGAGCGAATGGCGGGCCATCATTTCGAGCGTAAAGCCCGGCGTTATCTTTGGGGCACCGGCCGAAAGCGTGACGCCATCGAGCTTGCCGACGAACGAGATATGGCCCATCGGGAAAGGAAAATCCGGTGTGCCGAAATAGAAATCGTTCACGCCGAGCGTCTTCTGAAAGACCGTCGGGTTCGGGCATTTTGAGACCGCGAGCAGGACCGAGTTGACGTGGCCCATGTAGTTTCGTCCGACCTGGTCCGAGCTGTTCGCAAGCCCGTTCGGGTGCTGTTCGTTTGCCGAGCGAAGCAGCAAAGCTGCCGAATTGATCGCACCGGCCGAAAGCACAACGATGCTCGCCGAGTAAGACTCGATCCGGCCTTCGCGCTCGACCAGGACCGACGAGACGCTTCTTCCGGCCGCGTCCGTCTCGAGCCGAGTCACTTTGGCGTTGGTGAGCAGCGTCACGTTCGGCCGCTCGGTTGCGTGGTCGATGCCGCAAACCTGCGAATCGGATTTCGCATTCAGAAGACACGGAAATCCATCGCAGGTCGCGCAGCGGACGCAGTTGCTCTTCCGGTCATTCTCTTTTATGCGGATCCCGAGCGGCACGTGAAAAGGTGTAACTCCCGCGGCCGCGAAGTCCTCTGCAAGTTCGGATATACGAGGCTCATGGCTGACCGCAGGTGCGGCAAAAGGTGCTGAAGCCCATGGCTCGGTCGGGTCCTCTCCGCGATTGCCATGAACCTCGTACATCTGCTCGGCCTGAGTGTAGAAAGGCTCGAGTTCGTCGTAGGTGATCGGCCACACCGGCGAGATTCCGTCGTAGTGTTTGAGTTCGCCGAAGTCGCGTTCGCGCATCCGGAAAAGAGCGGCTCCGTAGAACTTCGTGTTCCCGCCGACGTTGTAGTTCGTGTGCGGATGGAGCGGCTTGCCGTCGCGGTCGTACCAGACCTCTTTCGTGTTGTACTTGCCCTCGACGTTGACCGCTCGCGAGTTCCAGTTGTCCGGTTCCCGTTTTACGTAATCGCCGCGTTCGAGGATGAGGATCTTCTTGCCGGAAGGTGCAAGTTTGCGTGCGAGCGTTCCACCGCCCGCTCCCGTTCCGATGATGATCAAGTCGTAATGTCCGTTCGTCATAATATTTCAACTAATGCCTAGAAAAGCCCCGCCGCAGTTTTGAACGCCGGAGTTTCCTTCGTTATCTCGATCGCCTCTGGGGCCGCATCGTGGTAGCCGCATTTGAAGATGCAGCGTGACCGGCCCGTGTGATCGAGCTTTGCGCAGAGCACCCGGTGCAGTCCGCGGCTCCGTGCGTACACCTCGGCTGCGGCAAGCATCGCCGCGGGCGGTGCAGTGAAGTAGATCCACCAGCCTTCCCAATGTCCGGCAACCGCCGCTGACGCGAAGGTCCGTGCCGGATTCATGCTCATCCCCGAGACCGGGGCCTCGATCGCGATGTAAAGTGCGACCATCGCCCCGGCGATGAACGGTGTGAATCGTGAAAGCCGCATCGTATTTGAGATGACCAGTATCACCGTCATCTGCACGAACGCGATCAGGAACTCGCCGGCCGCTGCCGCCGATGTGCCATAAACGCCGGGCACCGTGACAACAAAATTCACCGCTGATGCCGCGAGCCGCTCGCCAAAGATCGCCCAGGCCAAAAGCACGCCCAGAACGCCGCCGATGAAATGTGCCAGAACATAGAACGCGGCATCGGTCCCGCTGATCTTGCCGAGCCGGTAGAACGCGAGAGTCACCGCCGGATTGAAGTGAGCCCCGGAACGCTTGCCCCAAGGTGACGTGATGATCAGGATCGCCGTAAGCCCCATCGCGATGCCCATCAGCACACCGCGGGCCGAAGGCTCGATTCCGGCCGCCGGCGACGAAGGATGAAAGAGCAGGACACCGAAAGAGCATGCCGAGAACATGAATGTTCCGAGGCACCATGCTTCGATCAGATATTCGGGAAAATGTCCCTTCGCATTTGAAAGCGTCTGGCTCACGAACTCGATATCACCGCCGCCGCCGCCTTTATTCCACTTCGCGTCGGCAATGAAAGACGCCGGCTGAAACTCGTTCAACCGGCGTCATAGAACAGCCAACCTGTCTTTCACTGGGAACTCAGGCGATCTCCAGGATCGAATTGAATCCGCCATAACCGTCGTCTTCCTTCCGTCCGTGCGTCGGATCCTCTACCCAGCGGACACCGTCAACAACGAACTTGTAGCGGTATCGCCCGGCCGGCGGAACGGCGATCGCGGCCTGCCAAAGCCCGTTGCTCGTTCGGTCAAACCGCGTCGCCTCGCGGTCCCAGCCATTCATGTCACCCGCCAGCGAGACCTCGCGGGCAAGGTCGTCGTGGAAGTCGAATACGACCCGCGAACCCGCGACCCGCGGCGGACAAAGCGTCCCGTGCGGCAGTGCGTGCTGTTCGCGTCGTGCCCTGCGAACTGCTGCGGCCGCGTTGATCATGCCGAAGCCCTGCCTTATCGCCGCCTCGCCGCCAAGCCGTGTCGCGGTCGAGACCAGAATGTCCTTTATCGCTGTCGGCCCAAGCTTTGGATTTGCCTCAAGCATCTGAGCGACGAGCGATGCCGTTATCGGTGCCGCGAAAGAAGTTCCGTCAACGTGCTGATAATGCGTCGAGACGATCTTCCGGTTCTCCATCTCGCGTTCGACCGCGATACGCGCGGTGGCAACGTCGGTCGAGAGCAGATACTCGGGCAAGCCGGCTGCGTCCCAGTGCTTGATGAAGCTCTCGCGAAAGGCGTAGTCCGGCTGGTTCAGCATTTCAGTCAGCCGCTCGGCGACCCGATACTCTTCCGTTTGCGGCAAGATCGGAGCGGCGACGAACATAGCCGGAGCGATCACCTCGGGCTTGATATGGCCATCCGCCGTTGAACCGAAACTCGAATGGTAAAGCCCGAACCGATCCCGCTCTTTTTGATTCTCATCCGAGTATCCGCCGACGGTTATGACCGAAGGTGCACTCGCGGGCGGTATCGACCGCCGCTCGCTCGAATTGCCGGCGGCAACCACGACCACCACGCCGGCCCTGACAAGCTGCTCGGCCAATTGGTTCACCCGGCTCTCTTTAAGCGAAAGGTCGCAGTCTCCGCCGAGCGATACATTTAGCACTCTGATGCCGAGCCGCGTGTGGTTCTCGAGTATCCACTCCAGGCCGCGTTCTATCTCGCTATCGCTGATCCGGCCCGCACGCGAGACCTTGACCAAGATGAGTTCGCTCTTTGACGCAAGGCCGCTATAGGTTCCGCCCGAAAGATCGCCGCCACCCGCACAAACGACGGCCGTCTGCGTGCCGTGCCATTGATGGCCTTCGGCGCTGTCCGCACGGAGCTCGGTTTCCTCGCCGGTTACGTCGTGAAACTCGACGATGCGGTCTGCGATATCCGGATGCGGGAAGAATCCCGAGTCAAGAAATGCGATCCTCACCCCGAGGCCCGAGAGGCCCTTGTCGGCTTCGAGCCTTTCGCGGATCGGGATGGTCGAAAATCGATTCGTGGTATGGCTATGGCCGTGAAGTACTGCTGCGTCTCGCATCACGTTTCTCCT
Organism: uncultured Chloracidobacterium sp.; assembly: GCA_964526245.1. Lineage (GTDB taxonomy): Bacteria > Acidobacteriota > Blastocatellia > Pyrinomonadales > Pyrinomonadaceae > OLB17. Next base: position 62,576 of record CAZGLZ010000007.1, read on the forward strand.
CCAACGGATTATCACGTGATGCTCTGATTTAATTCCAAACGGATTCGAAAGGGTTGGGATCGGGCCTCAAACGCCCCGACGGACTGCAGGCCTCAGCCCAGGAAAAGGCAGGTAAAGGCAGCAAGCGGAGCCGCCGAGCGAAGTGCGGACTTGATGCGTTCGCGGGCCGACGCGCTCAACGCACCCTCGTAAAGAGCTTCCTTTTCGTCGTCGTTCATTACATCTATCGCCGAACTAAGAAACTCAGATTGCTGAAGATAACGCTCGCATGGGCGGCAAGCAACCAGGTGCAGCCGCAGGATCAGCCGTTCGCGAAGCCCGAGCCGCCGGTCGAGCGACTGCGAGATCAGCATCGCGATCTCCTTGCACGGCGGAAGCCGCCTCAGCAGAAAGCGATTGAATTCTCGCCGCAATTTTTGTCTTGTCGTCATTTCCATTATTGCGGCCTCATGAACCAGTTAAGCTCGATGCATCTCCTCAGTGACATTCTCGCACGATGCATTATCACCCAAAAGTTGCTTTCGGAGATACCGAGCACTTCGCACACTTCGCCGGTCTCTAGCTCGTCCATTTCGCGGAGGCTAAAAGCGGCGGCGGTCCGCTGCGGAAGCTTTGCCACGCAATCGTGCAGCACGCCGAAGAACTCGCTCTCCGCCAGTGCATCCTCCGGCGAACGTTTCCATATCCGCGGGCTTAGCGTGTCGCTCCAGTGGTCTTTGAATTCATCATCGCGTTCGAAGAGCGGGTCAAAGTCCGAAAGGTCCGTCTCCGCCGGATCAAGCATCACCTCGCGGCAGCTTTTCCTTATTATATCGACGATCTTGTTTCTTAAGATGCCCGTAAGCTAGGTTCTTTCCGACGCCCGCCCGCCAAAGGTATTTAAGTTCTTCAGTGCGGCGAGCAGCGTTTCCTGGACCGCATCCTCGGCACGGCATTCATCGTGGAGCCGCACGAACGCGTATCGGAAAAGATAATCGCCATGGTCATCGACCCATTTCCCGGGATCGATATTCCACGCAACGGTACTTGCTTCGGCCGTGTGTTCCATTGCCGATGGTCCCGCACTCTCGTCAAATATCGCCGCCTGCCGAACCATTTTCTACCTCTTTATACTCCTCCGGATATCTTCCTTCAAATACTCGGGAGCAACTTCTCGATCGATCGCGCGCTTCAGTGCCGAACGAACCCTGTCGTATTCCACGAACTCGGCGAATGACATTTGCCGGGAACGATGGTCAGGCTTGAGGCGGAAGATCGCCGCCCGCTCTCGCAGGAACGAACCCGCTCCATCTATCCCGTTGCCGCCGATTTCGCTGTTGTTGCTCATCTTTTCCCCGTGCTGCTGTACCCGATCTCAGGCCTCACCCGAACTTAATCTTTCGTGCTGCCCGGAATATTCCAATTACTTTCACGTCTGCGGCTGGAATAAATGCGGCACTTCACGCGATCTGTTAGTTCCGGCAGAAGTGTGCCGCGAGAGCATTAAGATGTCAGATAAGAAAAGAATCGTGATCCTTGGAAGCGGGTTCGGCGGAATGTACGCCGCACTGGAATTTGACCGGACTATCGAACGTAATAAAGATGTCGAAGTCACGCTCGTTAACCGCGAGAACTTTTTCCTTTTTACGCCGATGCTCCATGAGGTAGCCGCCAGCGACCTCGACATTACCCACATCGTCAGCCCCGTCCGCAAGCTGCTCAAACATGTGAACATCTTCAATGGAGACGTTGAGTCGATCGACGTCGCGAACAAGGCGGTCACAGTTTCCCACGGCAAAGACCCGCATTTTCACGACCTTAAGTACGATCACCTCGTCCTCTCGCTCGGTTCGATCACAAACTTCTTTGGCAATAAGGGCCTCGAGGAAAATGCGTTAACGATGAAATCGCTCGGCGATGCCATCTATCTTCGCAATCATCTGATCTCGAACCTTGAGGAAGCAGATTTCGAATGCTGCCCGAACGTCCGCGAGCCGCTGCTTAATTTTGTGGTCGCCGGCGGCGGGTTTGCCGGGGTCGAGACCATCGCCGGTATCAACGACTTTCTTCGTGCCGCCGTTCGCTTTTATCCGAATCTTCGTGAAGACATGCTCCGCTTGATTCTCGTTCACGGCGGCGACGTCATTCTGCCCGAGCTCAGTCATAAGCTCGGCAAATACGCCGCGGAAAAGCTCACTGCCCGCGGTGTCGAGATCAAGCTCGGCACGCTCGTTTCCGGTGTCGATGGCAACACGGTGACCTTAAGCTCCGGCGAAACCATAGTTTCCAACTCCGTCATCTGGACCGCCGGAACGGCTCCGAACCCGATGCTCGGGCCGCTTCCCTGCGAAAAGGACCGCGGCCGGCTCTGCACTGATGAGTTCCTCGGCGTTCCCGGCTTCGAAGGCCTTTGGGCCGTCGGCGACTGTGCCGCAATACCCAAGGCCGATGGAAAGTTTCACCCGCCCACCGCACAGCACGCGATGCGGCAGGGCAAGGCCGTTGCCCGCAACATAATTGCGGCGATCAACGGCGGCACCCCGAAGAAGTTCAAGTTCGAAACCCTCGGCCAGCTCGCCGCCCTCGGCCGCCGCACCGGCGTCGCCCAGATATTGGGCTTCAACTTTTCCGGCTTCTTTGCCTGGTGGCTCTGGCGGACGATCTATCTGATGAAACTTCCCCGGTTCGAGAAGAAGCTCCGCGTCGCGATGGATTGGACGCTCGACCTTGTTTTCAAGAAGGATCCGGTTCAGTTCCTGACCCTTCGTGCCCCGACCGTTTCATCACCCTCAGATGCCGAGGAAGAACAAGCCCTGAAGGCCGTCGCCTAGCTCGGACGGCTTCAAGAAAGAGGAACCCGGCCCTCACGAAAAAAATCTGTAAGGAATCGCTCGGCTCTCCGACTAAGGGTTAAAGACGCCAGTTTCATGGCCGTCCCGGAGCGAAAAAGAATGAGCGAGAACACACCTGAGATCTTCGAAGCCGAAGCGATGCAGCACATCAACGACCTTTACCGGACCGCACTGCGGCTGACCCGCAGCAGGATCGATGCCGACGACCTCGTGCAGGAGACCTATATGCAGGCGTGGAA